>NZ_JACHGO010000001.1:323347-646695 GCF_014202345.1 Desulfovibrio intestinalis | reverse complement strand
TTGAGCGTATCCGGTATTAGCAGCCGTTTCCGACTGTTATCCCGATCATAAGGGCAGATTATCCACGTGTTACTCACCCGTGCGCCACTTTACTTAGGGCCGAAGCCCCTTTCACGTTCGACTTGCATGTGTTAAGCACGCCGCCAGCGTTCAATCTGAGCCAGAATCAAACTCTCCAGTTCAAATCTGTACAAGATTCCTGCTTTCGCAGAAATCGGAATCTCAAAGACTTTCTTCCCACTCGCTATTCACTTGTCAATGAACCACTCGGCCGTTTCGGCCCGCCGTCCTTTCGGGCGGCGCGAAGGAGGTTTATGCCCCCTTTCGTTCTCGCTGTCAACAACTTTTTTTCAATTCCGCCGAATTTCTTCAGGCGGCGTTGTTTCTAGCTGTATGCAGTTTTTGTAAGAACGAGGGAGGGTTATGCTCCCTTTCACTCAAGCTGTCAATCACTTTTCTTCGCTTTCTCGAAAATCTTTTCGGAGCAGCGAGTCAAAGTCATTATGCAGTTTTTCATGAGCGCGGAGGAGGTTTATGCCTCTCTTTGCCCAGACTGTCAATCACTTTTTTTCGCTTCCCAGAAAGTTTCCGGCATCGCAAGTCAAAGTCATTATTCAGTTTTGTATGAGCGAGGGAGACTTATGCTCCTCTTTTCGAACCCCGTCAATCACTTTTTTTCGACTTCGCGAAACTCTGTTTCGCTTGTGTGTCGTTTTGAAGTCACCGACGCGACGTGTTGGAAGATAGGCAACACGCTCTCTTTTGTCAACATAGATATTTGCCAGCAACGACTGAGAACAAACCAAAACACAAACATATTAAATTATTTCAGTTAATTAAAAATAAACATTATCCTTTAAGACAGAACGAGTTTCCCCAAAGGCAAACATGTACCTTATATTTCGCACAATAACGAAATATACTTGACACACAATATGTTCATTTTTATATTTCGCCAGAAGACGAATTAACACTTGTTAGTGTTCAGGTTTGCAGCCAACAGAAATAGCACCTTAAGGCAATCAGCCTATATTATAGGTGGCAACCGTTTGGAGCTTTACCAGTATCGAGGAGGGACGATGTTTAACTTTATCACGACAGTACGCGCACTTGGAGACGAAAATCGTGCTCGTATCCTCATGGCCCTGCGCCTGAGAACACTTTGCGTATGTGAAATTACAACGCTTCTCGGATTGGCGGCGTCTACCACATCCAAGCACCTGTACCTGCTCCGTCAGGCTCGACTTATTGAAAGCGTCAAAAAGGGCAGATGGGTCTACTATCGCCTGCCACACAACCCGTCACCGAGCATCCGTACCGCTCTCGACTGGGTTTCTTCCGAGCTGGCAGACAGCCCCCAAATTGCGCAAGACGAGGCTGCCTTGTTGGGCATCACCCATAACACCAACATTCATGAGTTTTTGAAACGCAAGCATATTCAAGTTCCCGCTGACGAAGTGGATGGCAGCGAAGACGCCTATACAAGCGTTGAAACTGTTTCCTCTGAAAAATAATGGCAATTGAACAGCACATCAGGTCTGCACAGGAGATTCACCCATGAGCAATTGCTCAACTGATCACAGCAAACATCAAGGCCAAGGTTGCGGCTGCTGCGCCACAGACAAGCTGACACCATTAGAAGAGCATGGACAAGCTTGCGCTTGCGTCGAAGCGTCGCCCACCGCTGCCCCCTCTGTTCTTAATGAAGAAGACTCTGGTTGCGGCTCCAGCTCCTGCGGTTGCCATAATCACGAGCACGGCCTGGGAGATGAAAAGCGCGAGCTTATGAGAATGGGCATCTCTGCCGTGCTTTTTGCTATTGGTATGGTTGCAGACGAGCGTATGGCCCAGCACATTCCCAACTGGCTGGTCATAACAATATTTTACGCACTGCCTTACATTCTTTGCGGTTACGATGTTCTTCGCCTGGGATTGCGCAGTATTCTGAATAAAGATTTCTTCAATGAGTTCACCTTAATGGGTGGAGCAACCATTGCGGCGATTGCATTGGGGCAGCTTCCAGAAGCCGTTGGTGTTATGCTGTTTTATTGTGTTGGTGAATTTGTGCAGGAACGGGCTGCCGGTCGTTCTCGGCGTTCGGTCAAAGCCCTTCTGGCTGCACGGCCGAGCATAGCGCATCAGGTCACAGACGACGGCAGTACACGAGATGTCAAACCTGAAGACCTTGGACCCGGCAGTCTCATTTTGGTGCGTCCTGGTGAAAAAATCCCGCTGGATGGTACAGTGCTCGAAGGGGATTCACAGGTTGATACATCGCCCCTTACCGGAGAATCCGTACCGCAACGGCTCTTGCCTGGCGGCCGTGTGCACGCAGGAACCATCAATCTTAATGGTTCTCTGCGGATAGAAGTTACTGCGGCCTTTGCCGAATCATCCATTGCTCGCATTCTGGAAATGGTAGAGACAGCAGTTGCCCGCAAGGCACCGACTGAACGCTTCATTACCCGCATGGCGCGCTGGTATACTCCGGCAGTTACGGGGCTCGCCCTGCTGGTCGCTGTAATTCCGCCGCTTTTAGGTTTGGGTGATTTTTCGCAATGGCTCTATCGTGCCCTTGTTCTTCTGGTTATTTCCTGCCCGTGCGCCCTGCTCATTTCCATACCCCTTGGCTACTTTGGCGGTATAGGCGCGGCATCGCGCAGGGGTATTCTTATTAAGGGCGGAGCAGTTTTGGACAGTTTGCGCGATATCAGAGTAGCTGCACTGGACAAGACAGGCACCCTGACCGAGGGCGTTTTTGAGGTCAATGCCGTGCTGCCCGCCTCAGGCATTGCGCCCAATGAATTGCTGGCAACGGCGGCTCTTGCTGAAAGTCGGTCCAACCACCCTATTGCGCGCTCTGTTATACGAGCGGCCCTTGCAGCTGATATTGTTACTGACGACGCAGCCATAACAAGCATGCAGGAAGTCCCTGGCAAAGGTGTGGTCGTCAGTATTGCCGACACGACCCTTCTGGCTGGTAACGCAGCTCTTATGGAGTCTCACGGTATCACGCCTCAGGTAGTGACCATCCCCGGAAGTGTCGTTCAAGTTGCCCAAAATGGACGTTTGCTTGGAGCCATTGTGGTTGCTGACCGACTCAAGCCTCAGTCACCGGAGGCCATTGAAGGACTGCGCCATATGGGTGTGAGCACCATAGCCATGCTTACCGGAGACCGCGAAGAGCAGGCCCGCCCCGTGGCACAACGTCTCAAGCTGGATATCCTCAAAGCTGACCTGCTGCCAGAGGACAAGGCCGGGGCTCTCGAAGCCCTTGGTCCCGTCAAGCATACGCTCTTTGTGGGAGACGGCATCAATGACGCGCCCGTACTGGCCACAGCAGGGGTAGGCGTGGCGATGGGCGGGCTTGGCGCAGAAGCCGCCATTGAAACCGCCGACGTTGTTATTCTTGATGACAACCCGGCCCGATTGCCCGAACTACTCCGCATTGCCCGCCGTACCAGAACCATTGTCTGGCAGAATATCATTATGGCACTGGGCATCAAAGGAGTGTTCATGGGCCTTGGCATTGTAGGTCTTTCAGGCCTGTGGGAAGCTGTTTTTGCTGATGTGGGCGTGGCCCTCATGGCTGTGCTTAATGCCGCTCGCGCAGGAAAGATTGATACCAAATAGAACGCTCACACTCTGCAACGCAATGAAGGGCATCGCTTACGAGCGATGCCCTTCATTCATTACTATGGAGGTGTTTGGGGATGGCACTGGGGCTTCGCTACAGCGGCCTAAAAGCCTGAGACGGCGCTTCCCTATTTTTCCAGCGGTAAAATAGCCCGGGGCACCTCATATCCAGCCAGTTCGAGAACCTCAAGCGCCTTCGTGAATTTTTCCTCTTTCACCAATATATAATCCGTGTCAAAGGTTGAAAGTGCAAAAATGCTGATGGCCGCCTGCGCCAAAACGGCAGATAAACCTGCCAGTACGCCCGTCAGACCAAAATCCATCTGCCCGGCAACTCGAAAGGCACGCCACCCGTCTTCACGCGCAAGACTTTGCGCCGGAGCATGTTCAACCAGATAAACCACAGACAATTCTGTGTCTGTTTTGCCCACAAATACCCAAGGCACGTCAAGGTTCACGGCTTTCATATCTGCCACCTTGCAGATGCAAAACTCTCCCTCCAACACCTCAAGCAGCATAGACTTTTCCGCCTATTATAAATGTAAACGGCCACCGCAAAACACAGGCAGCCGATTTCAACAACAATTTTTTGGTGAAACTCATTACGCGCACAAAACCGCGCAAACAGCTTTCGCCATATGCAACATCAGGAAAGCAGCAGCTTCAGATGCGTATAGGCTCTGGCAGTGGCCATACGACCACGCGGCGTACGCTTGAGAAAACCGCACTGGATGAGATATGGTTCGTAAATATCTTCAATGGTGCGCACTTCTTCAGAGCAGGCAACAGCCAGAGTTTTGATGCCTACAGGCCCACCATCATAATGCTTGATAAGCACTTCAAGCAGCTTGCGATCCATTTGGTCCAGGCCCTGCTCATCCACGTCCATACGCTTAAGCGCCACAGACGCCTCATTGCCCGTCACCTGGCCGTTACCATGCACCAGGGCAAAATCCCGCACGCGACGCAGCAGCCGATTGGCAATACGCGGTGTGCCACGGGATCGGCGGCCAATTTCTTCTGCTCCTTCAGGCGTGATAGCCACATCAAGAATACGGGCGGTACGCTGCACCACGCGGGCGAGATCGGCGGGGCTGTAATACTCAAGCCGGGCCACAATACCAAACCGGTCGCGCAGCGGAGACGAAATAAGCCCCATGCGAGTAGTGGCCCCTGCCAACGTGAAGGGCTCAAGATCAATTTTGACAGTTCTGGCTGCTGGCCCCTGACCGATAACAAGGTCGAGTTTGAAATCTTCCATAGCGGGGTAAAGAACTTCTTCCACTGCGATGGGCATACGGTGAATTTCGTCCACGAAAAGAATATCGTGGCGCCCCAGATTGGTAAGGATGGCGGCCAAATCGCCACTACGCTCCAGCACGGGGCCAGAGGTGCAGACCAGATTGACACCAAGTTCCGCAGCCATAATCTGGGCCAGCGTTGTCTTTCCCAAGCCGGGATTACCGTAAAAAAGCGTATGATCAAGCGCCTTGCCACGCTCACGGGCGGCATCAAGAAACACGCGGAGATTGGCCCGCAGGTCATCCTGACCAATAAAATCATCCAGGCTACGCGGGCGCACGCTATCGTCAATAGTAGCGCACTGGGGCTGACAGAGGTCCGACATCAGGATCTCCCTCTGGCCAGCGCTTTTAACGCGGCCCTTAGTGCGCCTGTCACGTCAAGATCAGGCTCTTCGAGTATGAGTTTTTTGACCATGGGAGCGCACTCGTCCTCGGCATAGCCCAGGTTGGCCAGGCCATCAAGTACGTCACGGAACACCGAACCGGGCTTTTGTCCAGTTGCAGCCAGAACAGCAGTTTGCGGAGCTTCATCGACCTTAAGTTTATACTTTAACTCCAAAAAAACATGCTGAGCTGTTTTTTTGCCGATTCCTGATACACGCGTAAGCGCCATCACGTCGTCTTCAAACACTATACGGCGCAAATCGTCGGGCCTGTAAATGGACAGAATGGACAAGGCCGTGCGTGCCCCCACTTTGGAGATGGAAACCAGCACTTCAAAGGTTTGCCGTTCTTCAAAGGTAGAGAAACCGAAAAGTTCCAGAGCATCTTCACGCACTGCAAGGCTGGTATACAAGGCGAGGTGCTCTCCCCTGCCTGGCAAACCTGATAACGTGTGCGCGGGCAGAGCCACTTCGTAGCCAACGCCGCTTTCTGTGACAAGCAGACAGGCATTACCCCATGTTTCGGCCAAACGGCCTTCCAGATAGGCTATCATGAATTCCCTTGCAGGTCTGAAAAGTACTGCTGATGATGCAAATTGCTATGCTACTGCTGGCTGCTATGCCCCTGCCTCAAAAAAATAGTCCTTTTAATGACGGGCGATTCTAATGACGGGCGATTCTGCTGTAATGGCAGAGCTTATTTTCGTTTTTCAATACCACTGCCCCTGATGAAAACATAAGTTCATCGGTGACAAAAAATTGCTCAGCATTGAAAACATCCGTGGTTTCAATTTTAACAAGCCTACACGGAACAACCTGAACTTTCAAATACCGCATGACTGGGCAACTAACCGCCGATACCTACCATCTGCTTACTCGCAACGGCCTCTTTGGTTCGACTGGCCAACAGCTCTGCGCCAATAGGTTTTTCAGCACAGGCCTGACTTAAAATTTGCCCGATTTGGGCATCAGTTACAGTGGTATTACGCAGCATATCGCGCAAACCGTATTCTTTGTCGTCAAAAAGGCAGGTACGAAGATTGCCGTCACTGGTAATCCGAAGCCGATTGCACGATCCACAAAAATGGCAGCTAACTGCTGTAATAAAGCCAAGTCGCCCCTGACCGCCCGCAACTGCAAACATACGGGCAGGCCCGGCCTCTGCCAAATCATCGCGCACAGGCAGAAGGCGGATTCTCTTCTCAGCTTCAGCGCGAATTTCTGAAGCAGGCCAAAAGGTGTTTTCATTCCAAAGAGTTCCACTCCCCATTGGCATAAACTCTATGAAACGCAAATCGACGGGCATGCTGCGGGCCGCGTGGACAAAATCGTCCATTTGACCGTCATTGATGCCGCGCATGGCCACAGCGTTGATTTTGACCTTGATGCCTGCTGCAAGTAATTTGTCCAGTGAGGCCAACACGGCGGGCAGCATGTCGCGCCCGGTTACACGGGCAAAGGTATCCCGGTCAAAGCTGTCCAGCGACATATTGACGACTTTGACGCCAACTTGTTGCAACAAGGGAATATGCGGTTCCAGTAAAGTTCCGTTGGTCGTAAGGCGGAGATCCAGGTCTGGAAAGCGCTTATGCAGCATAAACAAAAAATCGTCGCATCCCTTGCGAGCAAATGGCTCTCCACCCGTCAAACGAACCTTGACCACTCCCATGCGGGCCATGATGCCCACCATGCGGGCCATTTCTTCATACCGAAGAACCTGTGGATGAGGAATGCAGGTCTGCCGGGCATTGCTACAGCAGTAAATACAGCGAAGATTGCAACGGTCAGTAATGGAAAGCCGCAAATAGCGAACAATACGTCCGTGGCTGTCCACAAGGCGAGACAAACCGTGCTCGTCGGGGTTCGGACCGTTTTTTTTCATGACGTTGTCCGATTCCGTAACGTCTCCCCTGTTGCCAAGAAGCGAAAATGGATTTACATCTGCCTGCATGAAACACCTGCTTATAGGAGCGACCCTCGCGGTCATCCTGAGTTTTGCCTTGTTCGCCCCCCCGGATGCCCGGGCTTGGGACGGTTTTGACGCTGCCTCCTCAGACTTGGTGGAAGTAACCCCCGATCGTGTGCCTTCACAGGGCGACGCAGTGGATGTTCGTAATTACGATTCCGACACCATTGAAACTTGTCTTGTTGAAAGCGTTGCGCGAAATGCGCGTACCGTGGAACTGGTCGTACGCACCCCTTCTGGTGCAACGCGAACCCTTGTTATGGAAGGACGCTAACAGCCATTGGGCGCAGCCTGAATAGACAGCGCCCAATAGGCTTTTTCTTAATTGGGAGTACCTTCATCTGTGCCGTGCTCATAGCCCGGCAAAAGGATGCTGGCGCTCTCTGCCTGTCCCTGCCCCTTGGGGCACTGAGCCTGAAGATGGCAGATTTCACAGCCACCCCGAAATGGAAAATGCGTCACAACCGCATAGCGGCGGGCCAGTAACGTTCCACCGGGCTTATATTCAAGTCCAAGATCAGCCAAAGCGGTTCTCAGCGCTTCTGTAGGCCTGGGCGAAGGTGCACAGCCTGCGTCCTCCACCTGGGGAAGTATGGTCTGTACTGCGTTCATGCACATGAATTGCGCCAGATTGTTTATCATGAACCCGTCAGACGCAGACTTTCCCCAAGCCTCGTCCACTTCCACTTCCACTTCTTCTGGAAGCCATATTGCCAGATACGAAATTTTTCCGGTGGTGATTTCACGCACTTTGAGTTGCGGCAACCACTGCCCCCACAATTCGATCAAACGTTCCAGAACTGCGCCCCCAAGGCGGGTTTCTTGGCTCATGACCAAAAAACCTTCCATATCAAAATAGGGGCGGATGTCGTGTTCCTTCACGCCCGTGCTGTTTGCCTCGCTCACATATGCTCCTTCAATAGAAATAAAGAACGGCTTTTGGCCGTCACTGAAACAGATTTGCGACCGGCGACCGGATTCGCATACTCCCAACTAATAGTTTAACCAAGGGCCGGGTGTCGTCAAGAGCCCTAGGCACAAATTGAGCCAAGTTTATGCTGGCGTGCCAATATTCTTCGGCTATTTTCATAGGCGGCCAAGCAAAATAATCTTTGCACTCAGCCCACAGTTGTGAACAAAGCAAACACGCGGCCATTGGCATGGAAGCAGCTTTACTTGGCAGAGCCGCTTTTTTATCATATTCCATTGCCCCATACATATACGAAATGTAAAGGAAGGCGCATGAACAAACCAAACGCACATCCGGCTAAAATACGCTACAGATATAATACGGACAAAGAGGCCCGCCTTCAGACGGCCCACGGCGTGTGGGGAGGCATTAATCCTCAGGGCGAAATAGAAATGAACTTCTATCACGAAAGTGATTCGCTGCCTGCCTTTTCCGAGCAGCTTGTAGCCCCTGACGGCTCTATTGGCCATGAGATGGTGCCTGGTGAGGACGATTTGCGCGAGGTTACCCGCTGCATTCACAGCCGTGTTCTGCTCAACTATCATACGGCCCGCGCCGTACTGGACTGGCTGGAAGATCGCGTTGCCGCCCTTGAAGAGGAAGGGGCTTCCGGTATGTACGAGGCTGATCTGGATATCGAACAATAATCGCCATGACTGAAAAAACTTACCATATCATAACATTCGGCTGCCAAATGAATGTGCACGACTCCCAATGGTTGGGGCGTGCCCTCGCAACGCGCGGTTTTACCGAGGCTTCGCTTGAAGAGGCGCAGGTGGTTGTAGTCAATACCTGCTCGGTGCGCGAAAAACCGGAACAAAAAGTTATCAGCGCTCTTGGGCGCATCCGCCAGGTTACTGGGGGAAATCCCGGTGTTTTGGTGGGGGTGGCTGGCTGTGTTGCGCAACAGCTGGGCGAAGCATTTTTTGCAAAAGAAAAACAGGTTCGTCTGGTGGCAGGCAGTGACGGCATCAGCGGCGCTCCGGCGGCCATTGAGCGCCTGCTTGAAGATCCGGGCTTACGGCTTTCACTCTTGGACTTCACAAGCCATTATGTGGAACGGGAAGCCGGCCCAGAAACCTCTGCGGTTCCTTCTGGACCCGTGGCCTACATCAATATCATGCAGGGATGCGACAACTTCTGCGCCTATTGCATCGTCCCCTTCACACGCGGGCGGCAAAAATCGCGTTCCTCGACGGCCATCCTTGAAGAATGTCAGGCCGTTCTTGACAAGGGGGCACGAGAAATCAGCCTGCTTGGGCAAAACGTCAACGCCTTCGGTCAAGACAAAAGCGGTGATGGAACGAGCTTCGCGCAGTTGCTGCGGCAGGTGGCGGCCTTACCGGGTCTTGAACGTCTGCGGTATGTGACGCCACATCCCAAGGATATGGGCCCTGAAGACGTGGCAGCGTTTGCAGAACTGCCTCAATTGTGCCCGCGCCTTCACCTTCCCCTTCAGGCGGGTTCTGATGCTGTGCTCAAGAGTATGCGCCGCCGCTACGATAGCGAAGCCTTCTTGCGCCTTGTAGAAAACCTGCGCAACGCAAGGCCCGACCTAGCCTTGTCCACTGACCTTATCGTCGGTTTTCCAGGGGAAACAGAAGAAGACTTTCAGGCAACGCTGCACATGATGCGGGCCTGTGATTTTATGTCCAGTTTCTCCTTTATTTATTCAGACCGCCCTGGCGCACGAGCGGCACTTTTTCCAGATAAAGTCCCCGCAGACATCGCTCAGGACCGCCTGCTTCGCCTGCAAGCGCTTCAGGATGAACTGGGCGCGCGCTGGCTAGCTGACCGCAAAGAAGCGCACGAGCAAACCACCCTTCTGCTTGAAGGACCGAGCCCCAAGATCGGCGAAGGGCAGGAACCCAGCTGGCAGGGGCGCGATCCATATGGCGTGCCGGTGCATGTGCCCTTACCTGCAGGCACCGACCATACAGGGCGGCTGGTGCAGGCGCGTATTACTGAGGCAAAAAAGCACAGCCTTATGGCCATACGCACGGGGGAGCCATGGTAGAGATGAATGTCTTCGGCTTGACCATAGACCCGCAGACAAAAACCCCCATTGTCATTCTGCGCGAAGTGGACGGTGAAACCGTCCTGCCCGTCTGGGTTGGCGCTATGGAGGCTATGGCAGTATCTCTGGTGCTTAACAAGGAAAGCCTGCCGCGCCCACTCACGCACGACCTTTTACTTATGACCCTGAGGGCGCTCAAGGCATCACTCGCTCGGGTGGAAATCACAGATCTCAAGGAAGGCGTTTTTTTTGCCCTTCTGGTTCTTAATGGGCCAGAAGGACGAGTGCGGGTGGACTGCCGGCCGTCAGACGCCATTGCCTTGGCAATGCGAGCAGAAGCGCCAATTATGGTGAATGAGGACGTTTTGCGTAGGGCTGCAGAAGCTCAGGAAAAGGCGGAGCAACGGCTGCACGAAGAGGTTTTGTCGCCTGTGCCCGATGCAGCAACCGACATGGTTCGCAAGGCTGGTGCTCGCAAAGAGGCTGACATTTTACACAGTCAGCTGTTGCGCGGCACTACCCTGCCCGACAACATCGACCCGGAAGAAGATCGCCGTTTTCGTGAAATGCTGCGTTCACTCGAACCGATTTCACGCCGTAAAATGTGACTGAAATCCTGCTGGAAAATTCTATCAACTTTCCAGCTAGCTCAAAACATACGCAAAACCATAAGTATTGTTCACATACCTAGCGAAAGAACAGCTCAAACCCAGCCTAAAGCTTTTTTCTCCCATTCCGAAGAGATGGCATAACAGGGAAAAAAACATGCTGGACTATCGCCTTTTCAAAGAAATAAACGATCTTTTTACTTCGGGACAATATCGTAAGGCGCGTCACCTGCTCATGGAGGTTCAATCTCGGTCTATTGCGCTTCGTGACGAGATAAGCATGCTTCGTGCCCGCCTGAAAACACTGGAAGATGCAGCCTTTCTTAATGAGAATCTTCAATGCCAAAACGGATTTTATTGGCTGTTCACCAATAATTTGAGACAGGGACCGTTTTGTCCCCATTGCTACGAAAGTGAGGGCGGCCTCATCCGATTGGAACGCTCGCATAAAACTCTCTGTTGCCCGTACTGCCACGCCACATATCCAGGCATGGCAAATGAAGAGTTTCAAGAAGGTGACGCAGTGCGCCACGCCCGCATCATCCCCTTTGCCCGTTGATTCGCTTGCCTACAGAACCACACATCTATAGAATTTGTGGAGGAACATAACGGGCACCAACCCGTTGCAAATTTTCTACGCCTCCGGCGGCATTTGCCCCCTTGCCCGTAAGGATCTACATGACCCGCCCCACCTCTATGAATATTCTTCTCCTTTGCGAAAGCGATTCTCTGGCCAGCCTTGATCGTCGTGCCTTGCGCGATGCCGGGGCCAGCCGGGTGGAATGCATGACGTCAGGTATAGACGCAGCCCGAATGCTGGCTGGTCTTGACACTGGGCGGGCGTCCTTCATGCCTGATGTAGTCGTCTGCACGCAGAGACTGGCTGACATGGACGGCGAACAGTTCTGCGCGATCCTGCGTCAGCATCCCCTACTGCTGGATTTGCCCATTCTGCTTATTTTGCCCAATGACGGCGAAGTTGAGCAACTCAAGACCCTGGGCTGTGGAGCCAGTGCCTTACTGGCGCGCCCATATTCCATCAATGTTCTCAAAGCCCATCTTGAATCCCTTACTGCGTCGCGTCCGAGCTTGCAGCAGCTAGAGACCGCCCAGCGCTACACGGATACCAGTTCTTTTGATCAGGCGCTTGCCACCTACGGCATTTTGCTCAAACCAGTGCGCGAGCCTGAAGACTACTTTCGCGTTGGCATGCAATGCTTGCAGCAACGGCAGTGGAACAATGCCATAAATGCATTTCAGCGTGCGTTGTGCGGAGCACTTATTCAGGGTCATGCCGAATTGGGTATGGCTGTTGCCTGGAAAGGCAAGGGGGATGTAGCACGCTATCGGTACTATCTTGGGCTGGCCGCGACTACCTTTGTACGCGCCCGCCATTGGCACCGGGCACGGGCTGTATATGCTGGCCTGCTCAAGGAAGATCCGGAAGCCAAGAGCCCTTTTCTTGCAGAAACTTTTCAAATGATGCGCCAAGGGCAGTATGACGAAGCCGCCGAAATACTGTCGCAAGGGTATGACGTTACACCACGGCGTCAGCTCACTGAACGCGTAGCCCAGACCTGCCTTAGCGCTGACGCGCCGCAACATATGTTGGCGGAGCTGGAAGCAAGCCTTGGTCGTGTAATGGGCATGGCTGCTGGCCCGCTGACGGAAGCCATTCGTTCAAATCTGGAAAACCTTGCACGGCAGCAAGAAGAAAAAAAACGGCAGGAAGCGGCGGAAAGTCAGTGGTTAGCGGCCCGCCAAGCGGCTCGTCAACGCGAAAATGCCGAACAGCCTGAAAACATCCGAGATGCAGACGCATCAAAAACCCCAGCAAGCTCAAGCGTAAGCACTGCTACAGATGCTCAAGCGTCAGCGGCAGCCTCTGCGACAAATCCTTCCCGGGCTGCTAACGAAACGCAGGAAAAACAGCTTGGTGGAAATAGTGCTGCCGTTCTCCCCGTCCCCCTATGGGGACAGGGCAAAACGGAATTTATGGATATGGAGGTAGACTCGCAAAGCCTGCAAGCAAGAGAAAAAAACAAAGAACATCAGCAGGACGTGGACATATTTCCGCTGGAACCATTTGGCGAAGCCAGCAACAGTGACCAGGGCAACGGTAAATCCGGCCTTGGCGACCTGCTGTCTGTGATGAAATATACCTGGAAGATGGCCCGCCGACCCAAACAATAGCTTTCAACCCTACCGCCGAACCCGCCCAAGCGCCGCTTCTGGCGTAAGGCCATGCAAAAAGCGCACACGCAGCAAATAGCATAGGGCTCCGAACCCAAGGGCTGCAATGTAGGCTATCCAAAAGCCCTGCGCCCCCATAAGCGGAGTCAGCAGATTAGTGCGCGCCAGCACGAAGCCCAAGGGTAATCCAATAACCCAGTAGGCTATAAAACAGATCGCGGAAATGATCCGCGTATCGTTGTAGCCGCGTAATATGCCGATCCCTGTGACCTGAAGGCCGTCTACCACCTGATATGCCGCCTGAAAAAGCAAGAGGTGTATGGCAAGGGCCGTGACTTCTGGATTATCAGTATAAATGCGCACAATTTCCTGCCTGAACAGAACCGTGACGCAAGCAATGGCGAGCGCAAAGGCCACGCTGAGAATAAGGGCCGTCCGCGCTACCAGTTGGGCCCGTTCTACTTGCTGTGCACCAAGGCAGCGCCCCACGCGGATGGTTACGGTCATGCAAAGGGACAAGGGAATCATAAAAGCCAGCGAGCCAAAATTGAGTGCTATCTGGTGGCCTGCAACCATTACGGTGCCCAGCGGAGCCAACAATATGGCGCTGAGAGCAAAAAGCGAAACCTCAAAAAAAAGGGCCAGAGCTCCAGGCGTGCCGATGCGCAACACCCGCCAGACCAGCGCAGCGTCGAAACGTGGTTGCATCTCAACTTTCCCATCTCCATGCCCCTCTCTGCCAGAAGAAGCTTTACGCCACAAAGGCGCAAACAAGGGCTGTAGACAAGTATTTTTTGAGTCGCGGCGCACATAAAATAACATACTCAAAGCCATAACCCAAAAACTGATGGCAGTGGCTACGCCACACCCAACCCCGCCCAGCTCAGGCATGCCGAATTTGCCGTAAACAAAAATGAAATTGCATGGCACGTTGATGGTCAATCCAATGAGCCCGATAATCATTGCCGGACGTGTTCGTGCAAAACCTTCAAGAAAGCTTCGAAGATTCACAAAAAGCATAAATCCGGGCAATCCCCACATAATAGCACGTAAAAACCCTCCGGAAACGCGTGCCATTTCCGGCTCCAATCCAAAGGATTCCATCTTCCAAGAGGCCATGTAGAAAAAGCTCATAAGCACGATGCTCAACCCTAGGGTCAGCCACAACCCCTGACGCAAAAGGTGCGCGGCTTTTTCCGGCTTTCCAGAGCCAACCATCTGGGCACTCAAAGGGGGCAGGGCCAATAGACAGCCAATACCAAGCAGTGCAACAGGAACCCACACGCTGCTGCCCACAGCCACAGCCGCCATATGTTCGGCGCTGTACTGACCGGCAATGGCGGTATCGGCAAAAGTCATACCCGTCTGTGAAAGCTGGGCAATAAAGATTGGCAGGCCAATAGCGTAAAAACGCCGGGCTTCGGACCAGGAAAAATATTTGTGAAGCATACTAGTTTTTTTGGGGGGTTGAAAGTGATCCGTGGCGACTTGCCGCAAACATGACATGGCTGCCGAATACTGGCCGGTGCGATTTAAAGCCAGACAGGTTACGCAGTAATCACCAGAAATAAATAACGAAGAGCGGCAGTTTTACTGCCATTTGCGCTGTTAGCGCAGAAACAATCCCTCGGCAGGAAGGCTTTTACCCGCAAGTTTAGCGGCGCGTTGAACAAGATGCTCAATGGCAGATCGTCCTGCTGCTCCAAGATCCAGACTAAAATCCGTCACAAAGGTCTTGATGTGGGCGCGTGTAACATTTGCATCCATTTCCTGCGCATGGGAACGGATATATTCATGCGAAGCGTCCGGATGCGCGTTAGCATGAGCCAGACTGGCCGTTATGGCCCCCTGTACCCGGCGGGCCAGAGCTAAAGGCACATCCCTTCGTACCGCTATGGCGCCCAAAGGCAGGGGCAGATGAAATTCACTCTCCCACCATTGGCCCAGATCAAGTATCTTTGTCAGACCAAGTTTGTCGTATGTAAAACGTCCTTCGTGGATGACAAGGCCCATATCTGCCTCGCCTCTTGCCACGGCGGGCATGACGTCACTGAACAGCATTTCTTGCCGCGCCCCCTGAAAACCGCCGTGCAAGGTAAGCAGAAGGTTAGCTGTGGTCAACAGGCCTGGCACCGCCACAGTGGCATTTTTCCATTCTTCAGGCGACATCTCTTTTCGGGCCACAACCAGCGGACCGCACCCCCATCCCAAGGCCGCTCCCGAAGATAACAGGGCGTAGTTGTCCATAACTTCAGTTACTGCGCCCAATGAGAGCTTGGTGACTTCAAGTCGGCCTTTTTGCGCCAGAGAGTTCAACTCTTCCACATCAGCCATATGGGGACGCAGAGCCGCAGGCGCGGCCACAAGGCCGTGCAGCAAGGCATGAAAAATATAGGTGTCGTTGGGGCAAGGCGAAAGGCCAAACCTCAGAGTTGAAAACGGATTGTGGGGCAAAACAGAAGACATAGTTTCCTCACATTGACAGCGTGCGGCGGGCGGCCTACTCTGCTTTCGGTCATTTTGGCCCAATCCACCCCACAGGATTTCATCATGTTAGACGCCGCATACTACGCCGCACTTGGCCTTTCGTCCATCCACGAAAAAGTGCTTTCCGGGCAACGCCTGAGCTTTGAAGACGGCATTGCCTTGTTCAACTGTCCAGACATCACTGCCGTTGGAGCTCTTGCCCTGCATGTGCGATGCCGCTTGCACGGACACAACGCCTTTTATGTGGTGAACAGGCAAATCAATTATACCAATGTTTGCGTTAATGGCTGTACATTCTGCGCGTTTCGGCGTGATGCTGAAAGCGATTCAGGCGCGTTTGCGCTGAGTCTAGACGATGTGCTGGCACGTCTACGTGATGCTGATTCCACGCCACTGCACCTGGATGAACTGCACATTGTTGGCGGCTGCCATCCAACACGCCCACTGTCCTGGTTTGAAGACATGATTCGCTCTGTGCGCGCCTTCAATCCCGATCTGCCGGTAAAAGCCTTTACCGCTGTTGAGATAGAACATTTTTCCCGGCTTGAGGGCATCAGCACAGTTGAAGTTCTTCGCAGGCTGCAAGCCGCTGGCTTGGTCATGATGCCAGGAGGCGGCGCTGAAATTTTTGATGAAAAACTGCGACCGCAAATCTGCCCCCACAAAGCTGACGCTGCTGCGTGGCTGCGCATTTCTGGCGAAGCGCACAGTTTGGGGATCAAGACCAACTGCACCATGCTTTTTGGACACCTTGAAACCTATGAACACCGCATTGACCACCTTTGCCGCCTGCGCGAACAACAGGATAAAAGCGGCGGTTTCACCTGTTTCATTCCTCTGCCCTTCCTTACGGAAAACAGCCTTCTCAAACTGCCGGAAGACAAGGTCGGCCCGCAACGTGGCCTTGACCAACTCCGAACAGTAGCTGTTGCGCGCCTCATGCTGGACAATATCCCACATCTCAAGGCGTACTGGATCATGATGGGCCCCAAGCTGGCTCCCGTGGCTTTGTGGTATGGCGCAGACGACCTGGACGGCACTATCATTGAAGAGCGCATTGGACACATGGCTGGAGCACAGTCAGCTCAGGGCATGACCATTGCGGAACTGGAGCACACCATACGCGCTTCCGGCTTTACGCCTGTGCGACGTAACGCTACTTTTAACATTTTGGATGACTCAGACAGCCCGGAGGCGCGCCAGTGAGCAGCTTTACCCCCGCACACAGCCCCTTTGAAGAGCAAGGCCCGGAATTCGCCGACGTGCGCGAAGCCGCAAAGCTCGCAGCTAGTGGCCAAAGACTTGATCGCTCTGCCACTGAAGCCTTGTACTACAAGGCCAGCCTGCATACCTTGGCCCAGCTTGCACACCGCATGCGCTTGCGTATGCACCCCGAACCCATAGTTACCTATGTGGGCGACCGCAATATCAACTATTCCAATGTGTGTGTGTGCGCCTGTCGCTTCTGTGCCTTCTTTCGCGCTCCAGAGCATGAAGACTGCTATGTCATCAGCCGCGAAGAAATGGCTCAGAAGGTGGAAGAAACTCTGGAACTCGGCGGGACGCAGATACTGCTTCAGGGGGGCCATCACCCTGATTTGCCTCTTGAATGGTATGAGGATCTTTTACGCTGGCTGCGGCAAACGTGGCCTCAGCTGCATATTCACGCATTCTCTCCGCCGGAAATTTTCTTTTGGGCCGAAAAGTTCAATCTCTCCGTGCCAGAAGTGCTGAAACGCCTCAAAGATGCCGGGCTGCATTCTCTGCCTGGCGGCGGCGCTGAAATTTTGCATACAGGCGTGCGCGCACAGGTCTCACCCAACAAATGCACAGCCGAACAGTGGCTTGGCGTAATGGAAGAAGCACATAAGCTGGGACTGCGTACTACGGCTACGATGATGTTTGGGCACGAAGAAACCCCGGCGCACAGATTGGACCACCTTTTTGCTGTACGCGAAGTACAGGACCGGACGCACGGGTTCACGGCTTTTATTCCCTGGACTTTCCAGCCAGCCCATACCCGCATCCAAGTAGATCCTCTGCCTGCACCAGCCTATCTGCGCATGCTGGCAGTTTCACGCCTTGTGCTGGACAATGTGACCAACATCCAGGCGTCCTGGGTGACAATGGGACCGCATGTGGCCCAATTGGCGCTTTTTTACGGCGCCAATGACTTTGGCTCATTGATGATTGAAGAAAATGTCGTGGCTGCTGCGGGCGTGTCATTTCAAATGAGCCGGGCTGACATCCACAAGGTCATCAGCACCGCTGGCTTCACGCCGATACAGCGCACAATGGATTACAAACCTGTGGAACCACAGCCTGTAGCCTAAACTGATGAAAACAATCCCGGGAGGAAGCAACGAAACAGCTTTCCTCCCGGGTGTTTTCCACTCATTTTTTAGCAAGTTAGATTAACTGCTATATTTTTACACGTTGGCATTCTGCTCTGATGTGGTTTTCGGTTGGATTTCGCCGTATTGCTGCGGGCAGTTTGGCTTCCGCCAAGCAATCCCTTCCACCAATGTCAGAATACCCAAACCTGGAAGGCCGCTCTCCCCTTTTTCGCGTCAGGCTAACAACGCACACCCTCCAAACAAGATTGTCGCCATGACCAGTTCAACACAAAAGCCCACCTTGCGTATGGGCCGAATCGGCTACCTCAATGTTCTTCCTATCTACCATCCGCTGGAAGCGGGCATTCTGCCGCACGACTTTGAACTGGTCTCCGGCCCGCCAGCTCTGCTCAACAACATGATGGCACGGGGAGAACTGCACGTTTCTTCCACGTCCTGCTTTGAGTATGCAAGCCGCCCCGAGCGGTACTATCTTGTGGATGACCTCTCCATCGGTTCACGTGGCCCGGTCATGAGTGTGCTTCTCCTTTCCCGTGTCCCTCTGGATCAGCTGGATGGTCAGGAAATTCTAATCAGCGGGGAAACGCATACCTCTGTGGCGCTGCTTCGCCTGCTCATGCGTGACCGTTATAAGCTCAACGTTACTTACAGCACGGGGCAGGTGACTCCAGCCCTGCGCGGCGAAAAGCCACCCGTGGCTTTTTTGGCTATCGGCGATGAGGCTTTGCGCTTGCGCGATCACGCCGAGTACCCATATCGCCTTGATATGGCTGAAGCCTGGCGCGACTGGACTGGCCTACCCTTTATTTTCGGTCTGTGGGTTGTAAGCAGATCTGCTGCTGACGCAGGCCTCTTCACAACGGATCCAGGCGCGCTTTTGCGTCAGGGACGGGACTGGGGCTTAACCCACATGGATGTAATACTTGATCTTACCGGGCATGGCTGCCCCTTGAGCAGAGACGAATTGGCCCTCTATTACAGCAAGGGGCTTGTTTATAGCCTTGGGGAAGAAGAACAGCGCGGCCTGAAACTTTTTTACGAAAAACTGGCCGCCGCCCAGATGATACCCGCTGCGCCGCCCTTGGAATTTTTCAAATTATGACGCCAACAGGCAACAAAAAACCCGCTCAAGTGTGCGGGTTTTTTGTTGCCAAGAATCGTAATTAACCTAACAGGTTAATGTCTTGAAAAATTGCTGCGCGCTCCTGTTTTATACAACACTGGCACACTCAAATTTTTCGAAGTTCAAGTGCTACTGCAAAGCCTTCAAAATACTTCCGGCGGATACAGAGGAAAGAAGCTGTCCGTTCACGATAACTGCTGGCAGATTTTTGATTCCATAATACTTGCTGATCTGCTCAGCCTGATAGAGGTTCACGTTGCCCGCATCATAGCAATACTTGGCCACGCTCAATTCCTGGTTAGCAGGAACAGGCGGGCGCAAGCGTGAGAAATAGCTGTAATGGATGGGGTAGTCTGTGTTCTTGACGGTAGCGTCGTATTCGTTCTGGAAGGGAACAGCAAGGCCACGCGAACTCTTCTGCTCGGCTTTGACCTTGTTCCATTGGCCCAGAGCATAGGTCAGATATGGCATCGCCTGACCAGGACGTGAATGACTGATCCAGATGGCAAGCCCCATAAGATCGGTGCCGTAGTATTCCTTGCTGTTGGCGAAAACAGCTATTTTACACTGCTGGGGTGAAAGCGAACGGCTGGCTTCCACCACTGCCTGCCAGACTTTCTCACTCTGTGGCGCAGCAAAATCAAGCACTACAAGAATTTCGTGCGGCGCAGCGGCATTACCGAACACCACGGGATAAATTTCGCTTTTCCACTGCGGCCTGTGTCCGGCTTCACCTTCGATCGTCGGCACATTGCCGCCCAGCTTATTGAGCATGGCAGCTCCGTCTGGCGAGTTAGATCGAAGATTGGGCGTGTTTTGGTGCATGTAAGGGTTATACTGGTTTGCGTTGCCGTTTTGCACTGAGGCTGACAGGTTCACAGCCCCTCTGGGGCTGCTTTCCCCGCTGCTGGCAGCTCCACAACCAGAAAGCATCACGGCAAAAAGCAACGTGGCCATCAATATTCCGCGCATAAATCACCTCATGCAAATTCAAAGCAAAACTGGGCGGCACTATTGAGATGCCGCAGCCATATTTCAGCAAAACCGGCGTATTCCGCCGTACCTTTCAACACAGGTATGCACTGGCATCCCAAGGCTTCCACGCGGCTACGCCAGGATTGGTTGCCGTGGCCTGCCATATCCTTGAGAGCGTGGTTGCCTACGACGGAAAGCAAGGGCATGAGCCACACGCGCTCGGAAGAAAGCCGGGGTAAAATATCATCAAGCAGTACCGCTCCGTTCATAGCGCCAACATGCACTTTGGAATCAAGCGCATACACGGCCTGCGCAAGGTCGGCATAGCGCTCCACAGCGTGGTGCTCTGCTCCATGCCCCATAAAAATCACATCTTCATGAGCAGCGCGCTCTGCGGGCAGATGGTGCAACACAGCCTGCGCGGCTGCATGCAAGTCTTCTTCTGTGGTCAACAGAGGCACGCCTACCTGGCAACGCAGATTGTCCTGTGCCATAGCCTCGTCAACGGCTGCGCACACTTCACCGTGTTCGCGCCCGGGGATGGTTTGTAAAGGCTGCACGGCCACGTGCGTGAAACGTTCAAAGCTGAGACGTTGCAAAGCCTTACGTACAGAATCACTTTTTTGCCGGGCCTGCGCCAGGCGCTCGCGCAATAAAAGTGAGGTGTAGGCCCAGCGCACAGGGATTCCCGGGTAGCGTTGGCGAACCAGAGAATCAAAACCTTTAAGGGCATTTTGCCCCTGAGCGCTGCTTGCGCCGAAAGCTACCAATAATATCGCACGTCTCATAGGGCTCATTTGTACGTTACTTGCATTATGGTGGCAAGGAGGCAACTGCTGCAGAATTACCAATATGCGTTCCATATTGACCAGTGTGCCGCACAAAGATAGAGTACCCACAATATGGGGTCGCATACTCTCGGTAAAAATGGAGTATGACGCCTGGGAGGGTTTAAATGGCAAAGGCGCTGATTTTAGGGGGCGCAACCGGTCTGCTGGGGCAGGCTCTTGTGCATGTACTCATGGCACGAGGCTGGCAAGTTGAGACGTTGGGGCGGCAGGATGGCAATGTACTGGATTTCAGTTTTTTGCAATCCCGCCTGCATGCAGCCAACGCTGATGTAGTTTTTAATGCAGTAGGCTACACTGCTGTGGATGCTGCTGAAGACGATTCCCCCAGCGCGCGTGAGCTCAATCGAGCCTTACCGGATGCCCTGGCGCATATCCTTCGAGGTCTCGGTAATGGACATCTCGTCCATTACAGCACTGATTTTGTTTTTTCTGGTCATGGCGAAACCCCTTTGACCGAAGAAGACGAAGCACACCCGCAGTCAGTGTATGGCAGCACCAAGCTGGAGGGTGAGCAGGCGGTACTTCGCGTACTGCCAGAACGGTCCAGCGTACTGCGAACGGCTTGGCTTTTTGGCCCGGGCCGGAAAAATTTTGTGGATACCATTGTGGCCGCCTGTGAAAAGCGCGATGCCATCAATGTGGTTTATGATCAGGTTGGATCGCCTACTTACAGTATGGATCTCGCCCAATGGAGCGTGGCCCTGGCTGAAAAACAAGCCACAGGCTTATGGCATGCCGTCAATAGTGGTCAGGCAAGCTGGTGCGAGCTGGCGTGCGAATCCATAACGCTGGCTGCAGCTTCCTGCCGTGTGGTGCCCATTGATTCGGCACAATGGCCACAGAAAGCCCACCGCCCGACATTTTCCGTTCTGGACAACAGCAAGTTAAGCGCATTTCTTGGCAAAAAGCCGCGCCCCTGGCCTCAGGCTCTGCGCGACTATATCTATAGCGACTACCTCCCCACTCACCGAAAGGATAAGGATCTGCATTGATCGCAAGCCTGAATATACGCCCGCTGGAAGCTACTGAGGGACAGACCTTGCAGTTGACCGCCGCGCCAAAGGCGGGGACAGCGCGCGTTGTATCAGGCACACGCCCCACCACGACAGAAAAATCCTCTGCTGGCAGAAAATGTTCTGCTTTTATGCGAATTTTTCCGCAATTGCTTCTTGCGCTGCTAACTCTGCTTGTGTGGCCGCCTGAAGCTCAGGCACGTCCCAAAAGCATGCAAGAGCTGGCGTCCATTACGGGCAAGCTTGTGGAAACAGGGGTCGCGTACGGAGCGATTCCCTCGCTGTACAGGCCCCGTTACGATCGCGTGATGGATGCGGACCTCAACACCAGCGCTGAAGAAGTGGTTTTTGTTGTCATGCTGCCCAATGGGCCGCACATTTACCCGCAGCGCTTCATGGTCTGGCATCAGGTAGTTAATGAGCTGATAGATGATGTGGCCTATGCCATTACATATTGCCCGACTACCGGAACGCTTATGGCCTACAATGCCTCGATGGAGGGCCTCAACCTCATTTTTGACACTGAGGGCCGCCTCTACGACGGAAACAGCGTACTCATTGACCGGAACTCCGGCAGCCTATGGCTGCAAGAAACGGGGATGGCCTTTGAGGGGCCTCTTATGGGCCGAGGCATGCCCACTGTTCCGGTGTTCTGGACGACCTGGGGAGCGGCACGAAGCGTTTATCCCAATGCGCCTGTTATGGGCAAACCCGCAGGCACACGCCCTTATGGGCGAGATCCCTACGGCAACTATCAACGCAAGGGAACCTACTACGACAATGACAGGCTCATATACCCAGTGCAACGCATGGATAAGCGCTTTCCGCGTAAAACGCACATGCTTTGTCTGGAATATGAAGGCTATTTACTGGCCATTGACGTCGCTTATGTGAAAAAAAAGGGAACTGTGAACTTTTTTGTGGGACCAAACGCCCTCTTGGCCGCCCATGACCCAAAACTGGACGTCGTACGTGTGTTCAATCGGCAAATATGGGCAGAACCCTTTTTATTCATCAGCCGTTATGGCAAACTTATGGATCTGAAAACCCGCAGCGTCTGGGACCCCTCTACTGGTAAAGCCATTGAAGGAAATATGAAGGGCGCATCAATGCCGGAGTACTTCGGGGGCTATTCGATGTGGTTTGCCTGGTACAGTATTAACCCAGAAACGTTCACAGTACCTGGGCCCGGTGTTGTGCCAGAAAACCTGCTGTCGCCTGATGCACCGGGGAGTGACAATCTTGCTCCGGCGGCTCCAGCAGCTCCGGGCCCTTCCGTCATTCCCAACATGCCCGCAGCCCAATAATTCTACAGATTGTTCGAATCTGTCAGCATAGCCACAACACATAACAATTGAGTGCCATCTGTTGCGTTGCACCGGAATACAAAAACTGAGCAAGGCGTTGTCCTGTGAAGCCTACTCTGTATGAATGGTGGACTCTCTTCATGTTAACAGTAAAGCAGTATGGCGTACTGGGATTGATCAGTCTCAAACGCGCAAAGGCTATGGCTTCAAAAAGCTTGCATCGCCCTTATATGTCTAAAAATTACCAATAAAATAAGATCGATAGACAACATGACGAACAACGCTGTAAATGCTTCAATTAATCAAACACAGTTAATGTTTTCCATTAACAATCCATAGAATCAGCTCTGCGCAGATACCCGTAGCATCACGGCTGCCCCGCCCAATAGGTTCTGACGGCCAGAAACTGTAAGTCCCAAACGATAGACCAGGCCCTCCAATCCTCCGGCACGCATAAATAGCGAGGTATGGGCATACCAAACCCCACGCACACCAGCCGCCAATAAAGCACAAGGTAGTTCCAGATTTCGTTCGGCACACTTGAAGTCCACCACCAGCACTTCGCGCGCAGCAGCGGTAGTCAGACTCAAGAGAGCTTCTCCTTGTGCAAGCGGGAGGTAAAAAAGTCTGTAGGCCAAGCGTATGAGGGGCACGGGGCAATCTACCATATGCCGCAAGCTTGCAGGGGCGACATTGAGCGGCGCGGAGCCGACATCATCAGGCCAGGGAATTCTTGAAACAAGCGTGGCAAACGGAAAAAACCGGGGACAGGCAGGTAGGGCCAGATCTGACATTACTTCTTTATTTGGTAGCACAGAAACCTGCCCACTCGTTTGTGTGGAAGGTGCAACTTCAGAAAATTCCTTAGACGTGCGCTGAAATACTGCATTGGCTTCAGTACGATGGCGCGTCACGCAATGCTCCAAGCTTTTCAAGCAGCCCTTGCCGTACGGCCTTATACGGTGGAAAATCCGGCAACCCCTGCAGGAGATTCAGAGCATGCCCATCTTCCACAAACTGACGCCGGCTTGAATCAAAATGCATATCAAAAAACCAGGTACCCAGTAGAAGACGAAAATCATTCACACTGCGCAGGTCCGCATAGGCTGCCACACGTCCTTCAAGCGCAGCCTGTATCACCGCTTCGCTGTACATGCCCGCAGTATCGGGCAAACTTAAAACGACTGTGGGATTATAGGGTTTTGGGCCTTTCAGGTGCTCATCCATCACTTGCAGAATATCCAGCTTATCTGCATCACGCACAACATGCGCTGCGATCGCCGTATCCTCCGGCAGGCCTTCTGGCAAAGCGAAGCGGTTATGCAAAATCACGGCAGCCAGCACAGCTTTACGAATGGCAGGATCTTCGCCATCCAGGCGTTTTTCCTGTTTGAGAATGCGTAGCCCCAACTGCCCGTGGTTGCATGATTCTTTGTCTTTGAACGTGTGAAAACGCAGGTACTGCTCAAACCGGCCCACATCATGATATAAAGCAGCCAGAAGACATATTCGTCCCTGAACAACAGAAAACCGCTCGCTGTCCACCATACGCCGGGCATTATTCAGCACAGCCATACTGTGCCGGGTTTTCAGATGCATTGGGCCAACATCGCCACTGGGCCGGGCCGCTTCAATAGCACAGCGATTGGCGGCATAAGCCGCAAACCATTCTTCGTGATCTCCAATAAAACTGGCGCTTCCGAGGTTTGTTTCCATAGACCGTGTGTACTCCCAGGCGGCGCACAAGGCAATGTTCCGGCCTTGAGTATCAGCCTTCCAGCTATTGCTTGAGAGGCGGTGACTCATTTGCTATGCTTCACGACCTGACTCGCAGCGCGCATACGGCGCGCTGCCCCACACGCTTAAATCCACTCTGTTTAGTGCTTCCCGGAGCTTTCATGTCCGATTTCGTTCATTTGCATTGTCACACCGAATACAGCCTTCTGGACGGCGCCATACGCATCAAGGATCTTTGCGCCCGAGCCAAAGATTTTGGCATGCCCGCCTGCGCCATTACAGACCACGGCAATCTTTTTGGAGCAGCCTATTTCTATCAGGGCTGCAAAGAGTTCGGGGTAAAACCCATATTTGGCTGCGAAGTGTACGTTTGCCATGACCATACTGATAAAAAAACCGAATCTCCTCTGGCTCGTAAGCGCAATCATCTTATTTTGCTGGCGCAGAACAAGACAGGGTACCACAACCTGGTCAAACTGGTAAGCCAAGGCTTTCTTGAAGGATTTTACTATAAACCGCGTGTAGACAAAGCCCTTCTGCGAAAATATTCCGAAGGACTGACCTGCCTTTCGGCCTGCATTGCTGGTGAAATTCCTCGCGCAATCTTGGCCGACGATATGGATTTAGCCAGAAAACTCACTCTCGAATATGCCAGCATCTATCCCGGTCGGTTTTATCTTGAACTGCAATCAAATGGCTTGAAGGAACAGGAAAAAGCCAACACAGCCCTGATCGAGCTGGCTGAAACCTGCAACCTGCCGCTGGTGGCCACCAATGACTGCCACTATCTCAGTGCCGACGACGCTGAAGCCCATGAAGTGTTGCTCTGCATCCAGACGCAGACCACCATGGATGATCCCAAGCGTATGAAGTTTGGCACTCATGAACTGTATTATAAATCCATTGAAGAAATGGAAAAATCTTTCAGTCATGTACCCGAAGCTCTGTCCAACACCATGCGTATTGCTGAAGAATGCAATGTAGCGCTGGACTTCGGTAACCATTACTTCCCGGTATACCAATTGCCCGAAGGGGCCAGCATGGAATCTGAATTCCGTCATCTGGCTGAAGATGGGTTGAAAAAAAGACTGGAAAAGCACCCAGACCGGGCTTCCATCAATACTGAACTCTATCATGAACGCTTGCAGTATGAGTTGCGCGTCATTCTGGAAATGGGCTTTCCCAGCTATTTCCTCATCGTGCAGGAGTTTATCAACTGGGCAAAAAACAACAACATTCCTGTGGGGCCGGGGCGCGGATCCGCCGCCGGATCACTTGTGGCCTGGGCCTTGCGCATCACCAACCTGGACCCTATCCCCTATAATCTGCTGTTTGAACGTTTTTTGAACAGCGAACGCGTATCCCTGCCCGATATCGACGTCGACTTCTGCGAGCGGCGCCGCGGCGATGTCATCAAGCATATGGTTGAGACCTACGGAGAAGGCTCTGTTGCGCAGATTACCACGTTTGGCACGATGAAGGCCAAAGGTGTGGTTCGCGACGTAGGCCGCGCGTTGGGTATGAGTTTCGCCGAAACAGACCGGATTGCCAAACTGGTGCCCGCCGACCTCAAGATGACTATCAAAAAAGCTCTTGAAGCCGAGCCAGAGCTGGAAAAACTTTACCTCGAAGACTCGCAGGTCAAACACCTGCTTGATACAGCCCGCCGCCTTGAAGGTCTGGCTCGCCACGCCTCCACCCATGCCGCCGGCCTTGTGGTGTCTGACAAGCCTATGGAAGAATACTTGCCCCTTTATCTGGGCAAGCGCGGCGAACTTGTTACCCAGTTTGACGGCCCCATGACAGAAAAGGCGGGCTTGGTAAAATTCGACTTTCTGGGTCTCAAAACCATGACCCTTATTCAGGATACCCTGGATAACATCAGCCTTCAGGGCCAATCGCCGCCAGATCTTGACGATCTGCCTCTGACGGATTCAGAAACCTACGATCTCTACGCCAGAGGCGAGACCGACGGGGTTTTTCAGGTTGAAAGTTCCGGCATGCGACAGTATTTGCGCATGTTGCGGCCTACCTGCTTTGAAGATGTTATCGCTATGTTGGCTCTGTACCGTCCGGGGCCCCTTGGTTCTGGAATGGTTGACGAGTTCATCAAGCGAAAACACGGTCAGGTGCCCGTTATTTACCCCCATGACTCGCTTACTGACTGCCTGCGCGATACATACGGCGTTATTGTTTACCAAGAACAGGTCATGCAGATCGCCCAGATTATTGCCAGCTATACGCTGGGCGGGGCCGACCTTCTGCGCCGCGCCATGGGCAAGAAAAAAGCTGAAGCCATGGCCAAGGAGCGGGTCAGCTTTGTGGCCGGCGCCACGAAAAACAATATCACTGAAGAAAAAGCCAACGAAATATTTGACTTGATGGAAAAATTTGCGGAATACGGCTTCAACAAGTCGCACTCCGCCGCCTATGCCCTCATTTCATATTATACTGCCTACCTCAAGGTTCACTATAAAGTTGAGTTTATGGCAGCCCTGCTCACTTCAGAAATGGGCAATCAGGATAAACTGCTCAAGTATGTATCCTGCTGCAAGGATATGGGCATTGATGTCGTGCAGCCCTCAGTAAACCGCAGCCAACGCGAGTTTTCAGCTTACGAGGGCAAAGTGGTTTTTGGTTTGGGCGGCATTAAAAACGTGGGTGATGAAGCCATCCGCGAACTGGTCGAATCCCGCAGAGATGATGGAGAATTTGCTTCACTTTTTGACCTGTGCTGCCGCGTCAATCTTCGCAAAGTTACCAAGCGCGTGCTGGAATCTCTTATCAAGGGTGGCGCTTGCGACTGCTTTGGTGTGGCGCGTGCGGCCATGCTGGCTTCACTCGAAGCCGTGGTCACCCGCGCCCAAAAGAAAGCGAAAGATAAAAATTCCAATCAGGTTTCCTTGCTGGCTATGGCCCCTGCTGTGGAAAACGCGCCGCAGCCTGGCGTAGGGCTCGACTGCCCAGAGGCAGATATACCTGAAATGCCGGATGAAGATAAGCTTCGTGCTGAAAAAGAGGCCTTGGGCTTCTTTCTTACAAGCCACCCTTTGCAGCCCTTTGTGCGTGAAATACGCCGCCTGGGCCTTACAACGCTCGAAGATGCCCGGGATATGTTCCCCGGTGCAGAGGTGCGCTGCGCAGTGCTTGTGACCAGTGTTCGCGAGGTCATAACCAAGAGTAAGGGTGAACGCATGGCTTTCGCAGCCATTGAAGACCTTACTGGTCATGGCGAGGTTACTTTTTTCCCTCGCAGTTACGCTGAAGTGCGCCAGCTGCTGCATTCGGAACAGCCCCTTTGCCTCACCGCCCGGCTTGATAAAGAGCCGGAAGATAACCGGGATATGGACGAAGACAGTGAAGATGCCCCCCGTGAACTCAAACTGCTGGGGCAAAGCCTGCTGCTTATGGCCGAATGCTGCAGCCTCAACGACACCCCGGTGTGCGTCCAGATTCCTCCGCACCGCATGAGCAAAGAAGATTTACTGGCTTTGCGTAATATTCTCGAAGGCCATCCCGGTCCTGTGGAAACCCACGCACAGATCTGCCTGGATGGGCATGTCTGCCACCTGCATTTGGACAATACTCTCAAGGTCACTCCTGGCCCCGAGTTGGACAAGGCCCTTGCGGCATGGGCATCGTGAGGCCCACTCTTTTATGCTGAAATTTTTTGTTGTGACAGGCATTGGGCTGGCTCTTCTCAACGGCTGGATTATCTGGTGGCTATGGCGTGCTCTTGAGCATACGGGCTGGTTGCGTCCAATGCTTTGCCTTGTCGTGGCTGTATTGGGTGTTTCCTTTCCCCTGCTTTACAAGTTGGGAGGCGACTCCGCCATTGAAGTTTGGTTACTGCGGGCAGGGTCATTCTGGCTTGGCATGCTTTTCTATGTATTCATGCTGGTTCTGATCATGGATATATGGGGATTGGCCAGCCGCTTGTGGGCCGAGCCGCCCGTTGCCCCACGTTGGGGAGGCGCCCTGCTTGTTATGGGCCTTCCTCTCGTTATTGGCTGCGCCAGCTGGTTTAATGCCGCCAATCCTATCGTTCGGGAATATGATCTGACCATAAGCACCAACGACCCCGTGCCTCAGACTTATGCTCAATCTCCGCTGATATTGGGCGTGCTGGCTGACATGCACTTGGGCCGCATCATCACTGCACCGCGTCTTGTACGCGCGATGGATTTGCTGGCGCCTTACAAACCGGATGCAGTCCTGTATATTGGCGATATTATTGACGACCATATTCTTGTGGATGTTGAAGGCATGGCTGCGGCCCTGGCCCGCGTGGAGCCTCGGTTGGGGCATTGGGTTGTGCCAGGCAATCATGAATATATTTCAGGCTCCATCAAAGATAGCCTGGATATTTTGCGTCACAGCGGAATGCAGGTGTTACGGGATCAGTGGCGTATTCTGGACAACGCCTTTGTGCTCGTGGGTAGAGATGACATGAGCCGTCATGCTTTTGAAGGAACACCGCGAAAGAGCCTGCCTGAAATTCTTGCAGACATACCTCACGCGCACCGTAATCTGCCCATTTTCGTTATGGACCATCAACCAAGTATGCTGGACGAAGCGCGCACTGCCGGGGCAGTGCTGGAACTTTCGGGACATACCCACTTTGGGCAGCTTTGGCCCTTTCATTGGGTGGTAGAGAGTATGTATGAAAACCCGATGGGCCTACTGATCAAAAACGGGCTGCACTCCGTTGTATCGCCAGGCGTTGGCACATGGGGCCCGCCTATGCGTAATACTTCACGCGCGGAAGTGCTTATTGTCAAAGTACATTTTACGCAAACTGCTCAGTAGAAAAAAGGCGGCTCAGGCCGCCTTTAATTTATATCAAAATTTCTTTCTCTTATTCTTCTACCACTGGCGTTCCAGTGACAGGCAAAGACCCTTGCCGAATAAAGTGGTCTACGAGACCAAACACTATTTCGTTACCGCAAAAATTACCCGTTGCAATAGCGGCCTTGTAAGCGGGCAAGTTTGCTTCAAAGCGTTGCAGCAGCTCAGGCTCAAGGGTAAGCATATCGGCCTGCATGCCATAGCCAAGCCGATCAATATACAGGGCGTTGAACCGTTGCTCCACCATTGCTTTAAGAGGCAAGGTCAATATTGGCTTGCCAAGATACAGAGCCTCGCCCATGAGCGTATGCCCCCCCCCCTGAATGACATATGAGCACCCTTCAAGCAGGCGCAAAAAGCCCTCTTCGCTCTTGCGCATAAAAATAACGTTGTCTTCTTGCCCTTCAGTGCGGTCATAGCCGAAGACATAGCAGGTCTTACGGGTGGCAGCACGCAAAAAGTCTACCAGTTTGCGATGTGTGGAGTTGCTCTGGTACACAAGCACATGGCCGTCATCGCGCGGATTCAAGCCCAGAACGCTGTCACGCAGAATGGGCGGCGCCACCCGGGCTTTATACTGAGGCAACACCGGCGGCGCATAGAAAGAAATGATAAGGTTTTCTGCCGTGGGTCGAAAAAGATACCGTGGCGTCAGCCCTTGCACAAAGCTGTCCCACCACATATTCAAGGGCAGGTCATGACGGCAGCAGGTGATCACATGCTGGTGATCCAAAGTCAGACATGGCAGACCTGCTTTTTCTGCGGCCCGCGGCACAAAATACTCAAGGTCAGTCATGCACACATCGGGCTTGAATTCGTCAATCAGGCGTGAAACCTGATCAATATATCGCTGCCTGTGCCAGAGGATGGGCAGAGCCTTCGTGATGGTCGCTGCCAAGTCCACTTTATAATTCTTAAAAACCGTGCCCAAATTGGGCAGGCGGCGTACCGGGAACTCCGGTTCGAGAATTTTTGGGGCATCGTCGTTGGCAATAAAAAGGAATTCGTGGCGAGACAGTCGGCGAGCGATGGTCAGGCCACGCATGGCGTGGCCATGTCCTGTTCCGTGTATGCCATAAAGAACACGCGCCATAATATTCCTTTTCCAGTTGGTGAAATTGTCTGTAGCTGGCCGATCAAGCGTCGGCAGGCCAAATGTGCATGCGCTTTGGAGCAGATCAATTTTGAAATGCCCCATATTTTCAAAATTGCCGTTCTGACCAACAATGCGGTCTTCAGCAGAATCCACGCCGTTACGGTGCGCCGTTCCCTCGTGCAGCGTTAGAGCATGTAAACATTTTCAAATTAAAAATGCTAAACTTCTTAACAAAACCGATGCCTGCCCTGCCACACAATTGGGCAGGTTAGCAAGCAGCAAGGTCAACCGTCAATGGCACAGTTTCATCACACATCTGCAACGTCTTGACGGTACAGGCTTTTATTATCTAGCATCCTGACAACGGTTGCATGCTTGCCGATCGTTCTGGCAGTCTGACTGCCAACAACCCACTATTACTTTCTAAGCCTGTATTATAGACCAGATGAGGTAGCAATGAACAGCCGTAAAATTCGGGAAGACCTGGGCCGTGCCAGAGCCAGTAGCGCGCGCCGCGATCCTGAGCGCGCGCTCTACTTGACCATATCGGCCCTTAAGGACCTGGGTGGACTGCCTGCCCCCACTGACCTGCGCGGCGACTTGCGAACCACGGTTGGCGCGCTGACAGCAGATCCAGACCTGAAGGAGTATCTGCCAGCAGGCCTGGGCTACCAACCCGGCAACGAAAAAGATCTGCTTCAGGTTTTGGCTAATGCCTATCAAAACATGAAAGGTAGTGCAGAGCAGGAAGATTACGAAACAACCCTGCAGCGCAAGCTCAATATTGACCGCAACCTGCGGGACGGCAAAAAATTTCTTTCTGAGGGGCGTGCTTCAGAAGCTGATGCGTGCTTTGCAGAAGCCATGAAGTTTTACAAAGATGAGTTTGCTATCTTTGCCATGATGGGCACTGCCATGATCGATGCAGGGGAATACGTGCGTGCGCTCGGGCATGTTCGTAACGGTCTAAAAGAAGACCCTCAAAATGCGGAATTGATACACATGGCAAATGAATGCATCCGCCTGCGCAGCCTTAGCTGAAAAAGTTTAACTCATTACTGCTCTTGCAGTGCCATCAAAGCTGACTGCCAACGGTAAGTCCGCTCTTTTACCGGAACGCTGTCAGTTTATACTTGTGTGAGCTTGTCATGCTTCAAGAAAAAATCTAGAGTTTAGCGCCTATTCATTATCACTTTCCCATGAGGCCAAGCATGGACGTTGTACGTTATATTCACGCAGCCGATTTACATCTGGACACACCCTTCCGGGGGCTTTCTCGTGAAGCCGCTCAAGGCGGCCATCTGGCGCGCTTGCTGCACGAAGCAACCTTTAAAGCACTGGATAGGCTTTTTCGCCTGTGTGAAACGGAAAAACCAGACTTTCTAGTATTGGCTGGTGACGTGTATAATGAAGAAGACCGTAGTGTTAAGGCACAGTTACGTCTGCGCGATGGATGCTTGCGCCTGCGCGATGCTGGTGTGCGCGTCTTTATCGCCCACGGTAACCATGACCCTCTCAATTCCTTGCTCTCCTCCATTCGCTGGCCCGACAATGTGACCATTTTCGGCCCTGAAGTGGAACGTCACGTTGTTGAAAAAAATGGTAAAGCATTGGCTGTTGTGCATGGCATCAGCCATGCCAAAGCCCGCGAAGGCCGTAATCTGGCACGCCTTTTTCGCCGAGAATTCGAGCAGCCTTGCTTTCAGCTTGGCGTGATGCATTGCACTGTAGATGGTGAAACAAAGGCCGACCGCTACGCCCCCTGCTCGTTGGACGATCTTAAGGACACTGGTCTGGATGCCTGGGCTCTTGGGCATGTTCACGAACGCCGCACACTGAGCCAAGAGCCTTTTGTCGCATACAGCGGCAATAGCCAGGGGCTGCACGTCAATGAGGCTGGCCCCCGGGGCTGCCTTCTGGTGACGGCCCGCGCAGAAAATCTTCAAGCCGGGCAGTCCGACACCGCGTCATCGTGGCAATGTCAGGCTGACTTTGTGCGCCTTGGCCCGGTGCAGTGGACGACTCTGGATCTGGACATGAACGGCATCGAACAACTCGATCAAGTTGAAAACCGTTTGGTCCAGAGCCTGGATCAGGCTGCCGCAGACACCGATCCCGGCTGCGAAGCCCTGCTTGCCCGCGTGCGTCTGTATGGCAGCACGTCCCTTGACGCCATCCTGCGTGACTCCAACAACCAGGAAGACCTGCTGGAACGTCTGGGGCACCTTGCCTCTGGCACGCCCGGAGTTTGGGTCAAAGATTTGCGCATAGACACCATCCCGGCAATAGACCATGTCCAATACCTGCAACGTGAAGATCTGCTTGGCGAAACGCTGCGTATGGCTCAGCGCATGAGCGAAAGCCACGAGGCATTGCAAGAGGTAGCAGGGCCAGCTCTGGCTCCGCTTTTCACCCACGGCCAGTTGCGCAAGATTCTGGCGCAACCCGATGATACTCAGATGCAGGCACTGCTTGATGAGGCCCAACGACTTTGCACTGACCTTCTGGAGGTACGCTGATGTATATCCAGTCCTTTCATATGGACGGATTCGGCATTTTTTCTGATGTGACTGTAGAAGGTCTTGGCCCCGGTCTTTCCATTTTTTTGGGTGAAAACGAAGCAGGCAAGTCTACATGCCTGGAATTCTTGCGCTCGACACTGGCAGGGTATCCAGCTCCCAACAGTAAAGAAGGAAAGCTCATACCTGGCGCGCTTCGCGGCGGCAGCGCGGGTGGCAGCCTGACACTATATACTGGTGAAGACTCACTGATGCGCCTTACGCGCCGCCCCGGCGGCGGGGCAAACGGGCAGGTCTCTCTCACAGACAATCAGGGTAAACCGCTTGATGAAGATGTTTTGCGCCGGCTGCTCTCAGGTGTCAGCCGCGATGTTTACCGTAATGTCTTCGGCTTCAGCCTCACCGAGCTGGAGCATATGGGCAACCTCACCGGAGAAAGCGTGCGGCACGCTCTGTATGGGGCCAGCTTTGGCCCTGGCCTGCGCGCCCCTGGCGAAGTACTCAACATCCTGAAAAAACAGAACGACGAAATTTTTAAATCTGGCGGTAGCAAACCTCCTCTCAATCAGGCCCTCAAACAGCTCAACGACCTGCGTCAGCGCATGGCCGAACTGCGTCAGCAGCAAGCCGGATTTGACGAACTGGCCAGAGAATTGGATGAAAAACGCGAAGAGTTGGTTGCAGCGCGCGGCTATAAGGCCCAGTTGGAAGAAGAAAGGCGATTGCTCGAACGGCGTTTGGGCGTTTGGCTCCAATGGAATGAGTGGCGTATGGTCTGCGCTGCCCTGGAGCGGCTTGGTCCTGTCAATGAAACTTTTCCTGAAGACGGGCAGGCCCGCCTGGCCCGTGCTCAAGAAGCCCGCGAAATCTGCGAACGCCATTTGGCCGCCCGCACCGAAAAACTGAACCTCATGCGTGAACGCCGCGATGCGGTGCAACTTGATTTACCACTGCTGGACGCCCTGCCAGCACTGCGACGCATGGCCGAGCGCAAAAGCGGCTTCCGTCAGGCGTCAACTGCGCTGCCTGCGCAGAAGGACCGCTGCCGTCGCGCAGAGGAAGACCTTGCCCGAGAACTTGCGCGCCTTGGCCCTGACTGGAGTTGTGACCGCATCCGTCAAACCGACCGCTCGCTTTTTGCCCGCGAGGATCTTGAAAAACAAGCCCGCGAAATGACGGCGTCGGTTTCAGCCCATCAGGCCGCAGTGGACACATTGAACCAATGCAATCGCGAGGTGGAAACAGCCGAGCGTGATGTGGCCTCTTTCCAGAAAGATCTTGCCGTATTGCCTACACCGGTAGCTGCACTTGACGACGATCAGCGGGACACTTTGCGTCAGGCTTTGACCCGGCAGGAAGAAGCGCGCCGCCAGATACCATTGCGGCAACGTGCAGTGCAAGAAGCCCGCACGACGTTTGCTCGTGCTCTTACCCCACTGAGGCTTTCTGGCGTAGGCGCTACAGATGCCAGTGACACTGCTGTCGCCACACTCGACGCGCTGCTGACCCGGCAAGATGAAGCTCTGGAACTGGCGGCCAGTGTACAGGAACGGCTGGAGCATGCCTCTGAAGCAGCCCTGGCAGTACAGCAAGCTGAAGAGCAGATGGCTTCTGTCAAAGGCCGGATGGATGCCCTGCGCGAAGAACAAAGAGGTAAAAATGGCCCCACACGCGAAGATCTTGATGGACGCACAGCAGCGTTACGTTCTTTGCGCGCCCTGTCTTCATCACTCGGCACAGAAAGGCAAAGACTGGATGAAGTGGACGCGCGACTGGAAAACGAGCCGCCTGTCAAGAGTGTCAAAAATCTTCCTCTCCTGATTTTGGGGTTGATTTTCTTTGTAGCTGGCGTCGGCATGCTGCTTACATACTGGCGTCTTGGCCTCACGACCATCTCGCTGGCAGAGGGCATGGATTTGCCCGTCAACCTTTGGTCTGGCTACCTTATTTTGCTCTGTGGCGTGGGCTTTTTGGCTGGCGGCCTGCCGCACAACGGTCCTGAAGCGAAGCGTCGCAAAAAAGAGCTGACCAACCTTCAGAACCGCCGCGAAACATGTGCCAACCATGTGGCTGAACTCGAAGAGCAGGCACGGCAACTCTGCCAGACTGCACACGTTCAGAGCATGGATATGGTCACTCTTGAAGCTACCGAAGTGCTGCTGGAAAGAGAACGCGAACAGTGCTTTCATGAAGAGCGGGCGCGAAAGGATATGGAAGGCCTCAAGCGTGCGACAGACCTCGCTCGTACCGAGGTAAGCAGACGTCAGGCACTGTGTCAGGAAGTTGAAGGAGTCGTGCAACAAACCCGGCGCCGTTGGCATGAGTTTATGCTTACGCTCAAAGTTGGCAACGTTCCTGCCCCTGAGGGCGCTGCGGCCTTTTTTGCCAGAGCAGAATCAGCGCGGCTGGCATTTAGTGGCGTGGCTGCTGCTCAAGCTGAACTCAAATCCCTTGAAGATGACCTTGCGCGAACTGAAGAACGCATGCGCCAAGTCGCCGCAGTGGCGGAACGCCTTCCAACTGTGACCGATACTGCAAGTTCGTTGCAAACGGAAGAAAGCCTTTCAGATATACTTGCAGAAACCGCCCGACAGATACTGGAATCCTGCCGGGAAGCAGATGCCGCCCGTGAACAGCGCATCAAGGCCGAGGCTGCGTTGCAAAATGCTGAAAACGACAGGCAGCGCAGCAGAACAAGGCAAAACGAAGCCACAAACGAGCTGCGTGCGGCTGAAGAACGCCTTAACACGGCTCGCAGCCAATGGGCACATTGTCTTGAAGGACTTGGGCTGGGTACGGATCTTGACCCGGAAACGGTTCGCGAAGCTTTCAAGTATATGGAAAATTGTCTGGCTGCGGAATCCGCACTCGAGCGCGCCCATCTGGAGCAGGCGCAAAGCCTGGCAGAATTGGCTGCCCTGCGCGATCCCTTGTCTCAGCTGCTTGTCAGCCTGAACCGATCTCCCGTAATCGACAGTAACGAAGAACCTGATTGGCTGGCCAGCCTTGACGCCACTCTCGAGGCGGCAGAAGATATGGCCATTGCGCAGACCCGTCGGCACGGTCTGGACCAGGAACTGGCGGAGCTAGTAAGCGAAGCTCGGGCTGCAGAGGCCGCACTGGATTCAGCCGCGCACGCAGAACGCAGTCTTTTGGCCCTGGCCAGTGCTGTGGATTCTGAAGATTTCTTGCGACAGGCCGCCCGGCATGAAGAACAGCGTAACCTTGCCCACCGCAAGGTTGATCTTGAAGACGCTTTGCGGTTGGCTGCCGATAAGTGCCCCCTGGAAGAATTTTTGGCTCAATTTGAAACTGAAAGTCAAGAAACGCAGGAAAAACGCTGTACCAACATTAAAGATGAGCTAGCTCAACTTCAGGACAGAGAACAGGAATTGGGCGACAGAGTGAGTACGCTACGCTCTGGCGTCGAAGCCCTGTCTCATAACGATGAGTTGGCGCAACTGCAGCAGGAAGCTGCCACGCTGGAAGAAAGCATGCAACGCATGGCTTTTGACTGGAGCCGCAAGGCATTGGCGCGGGCGATTCTTGAAGCAGCAAAAAACAATTTTGAGCGAGAACGGCAACCTGAGGTTATTCGCCTCGCTTCAGAAATTTTTGCACGCATTACAGGGCGGCGCTGGTTGGGTATAAGCGCATCACTTGAGGACAAGACCTTAAGTATCCTGCCTGCACAGGGTGAAGCCCTTGCTCCGGAAAACCTTAGCAGAGGCGCACGCGAACAGGCCTACCTTGCGCTCCGCCTGGCTTACATCAAAAACCACGCAGCTCACGCCCTGCCCCTGCCCATAATTATGGATGAAGTACTCGTCAACTTTGACCCCCAAAGAGCTGAGCGTACAGCCCGTGCTTTTGTGGATTTGACTGATGCTGGAAGCAGTAACGGGCATCAACTCCTGTATTTTACATGCCAGCCCCACATGGTAGAGCTTCTGCGCAAAGCAGAGCCTACGGCAGCACTTTTTCATGTAGAGCAAGGTCAGATCTGGGCCGCCTGACACTGTTGTTCCACATAGCGCATTATTTGAAGCCGCCGCCTTATATAAGGTGGCGGCTTTTTCTGCCCACTGCTGATGGATTATGCAAGAATAAATAATCTAGCTAATTGTTGAACAACCCGCCTACAAAAATTGAGGCAACTAGCATCACACTAATTAGCTAGAATTTCATATCATAATAATTATTATTTGAAAAAGAATTTCATTTCTGTTGACATCGATTTTCAATCATGACAATGTGCGCCATGCCAATAACGCATTTCGGAGGAAAGCATGGCGCATAATGGTAGTTCCACTTTGAACTCAGACGTTACTCACCGCTTCAGTCACGACAACCTCCACATCAGCCTCAACGATCAGTTTGATTCTCCTCAGGCCGATGCCGTAATTGCCCTCCTGCAGCATAATCACATGAATTGTAAACGCATATTCATTGATGTGCGCCAAGTTCACCGCCCCAATCCTTCAGCGGTGGATATTCTGAAAAGCTCTCTACTTCTCAACGGATTCAACAAAGAGCAGGTAATCTTTAAAGGCAAAAGCGGCTTTGATATGGCCGTTAGCGGCAATCGTGTGCTCATCCAGCAAGAAAAAAAGCACGTTTGCAAAGGCAACTGCGCCAATTGCAAATGTGGACATCATAAAGGCGGACAGCACAAACACGATCATTCACATGACGATCACCACGCTCATCATGGGCACACAAATCATAATTGATAACTCTCAACCTCTAAAGTGCGCCTGGAACAAGAGTACTGCATTTCCACTGCAAGCGAATGAACCGCACACGTACCTTACTGGGATCGCACAGATCAGGCTCACAACGCGACAAGGTATTGGTTTACCCAATGCCGCAGCCGCGAAAACCATAACTGGAGGAAATGGTATGAATGCCAAAGAAAGGAAAGGGTTGCAACGCTTCAAAAAGACCTGCATGGTGGCACTGCTTGCCGCTGGTCTGCTGATGGGCGTGGCCGGGGGGGCCAAAGCCATCGAATTTAAAGCTCAGGGCGAATGGCTTGTAGGCTTTGGCCTCGCTGACGCCACGCTGTCTGAACACACCCGTGGGCCCAATCACGGCGCTAAAGAAAAAACCAACGACAACGATACCTTTGGTGCGGCTCAGCGTCTGCGTTTGCAGTTGGACGCAGTGGCTTCTGAAGCCCTGTCCGGTACTGTGTACTTTGAAATTGGCACGCAGAACTGGGGCAAGTCTGATGAAGGTGGTGCTCTTGGCGCTGATGGCAATAACGCCATCAAGCTCAAAAACGCCTATATTGACTGGCTCATTCCCCAGACTGACGCGCGAGTGCGTATGGGTATCCAGGCTCTGGCCCTGCCGAATATGGCTGGTGGCTCTTCGGTTCTGGATGCTGACGTTGCTGCTGTTGTGGCCAACTATAAATTCAATGAAAACGTTGGCCTTACCGCTTTTTGGGCGCGTCCTGTCAATGACAATTTTAACGCCAGCACCTACGGCAATGGCGATAGCAAAGCCAAGAGCAACTACCTCGACAATATGGACCTCTTTGCCGTCAGCCTGCCTATGACTTTTGACGGTGTTGAAGTGACGCCCTGGGCCATGTACGGCATGCTTGGCCGTAATGCTCTGCGCGGCCTTGAAACCATAGACGACAACGAACCTTGGGCGACAAACGACGGCGCTCTTGGTTTGACCATTCCTGGCTTAACACCTGGGTTCAACTACGTTAACGGCACTCCGCTTGACTCACGTACTACCAGCAAGCAATATGGCAACATGTTCTGGGTTGGTTTGCCTGTGGGCATCACCATGTTTGATCCCCTGAACATCGAATTCGACGTCAACTACGGCTATGTGGAAAGCATGGGCCGCTTTGATGTCAGCAAGCGCGGCAGCGACACTGACATCGTGCGCGGCAGCACTGAGCGTCAGGGCTTTGTCGTCAAGGCATTGGTGGAATACAAAATGGACTGGGCTACTCCCGGCATCTTCGGCTGGTACGGCTCCGGTGACGATGGCAATATCAAGAATGGTTCTGAGCGCATGCCTTCCATCGCGGGCGCTGGCAACTTTACCTCTTTCATCGGCGACGGCAACCTTGCCTGGGGCGCTGGCCCCGGTGATGTTGCTGACTGGAATATGACCTATGCTGGCACCTGGGGCATCGGCGGTCAGTTGAAAGACATGAGCTTCCTTGAAGACCTCAAGCACACCCTGCGCGTGGCCTACTGGGGCGGCACCAATGCTCCCTCTATGGTCAAGTATATGGCTGAGGCTTCTTCCTGGAGCGAAGGCTATGGCGGCGATGGTCCTTACCTGACCACCAACGATGGACTGCTGGAATTCAACTTGATCAACCAGTGGCAGATCTACGAAAACCTGGAAGCCAATCTTGAACTGGGCTATGTGGTCAACATGATTGACCAGGATACCTGGAAGAAAGACGGCTACTACAGCGGCGGCGGCAACGGCAGCTTTGATAAAAAAGATGCCTGGAAAGCCCAGCTTGTTTTTGCATACAGCTTCTAGCACCTGACTGCACACGCCGGGGCGCACGCGCCCCGGCAATTCAAACCACAACTGCGCGCGATTCCTTCCCGTGCGCTTCTTGGCCGCCGCCTTCTTAAATGAAGGCGGCGGTTTTGCCATCTGTGTGCTTGAGGCTTTAGGTCGTGCCGGGCTAGGCCCATGCCATCAGATAACAAAAATGCCCTCACGGATTTACCGCAAGGGCATTGAAAAGAAGCGAACAAGAGCAAAAACTATTCTTTGGCTTTCTGCAAAGAAAAAATTTCTTTATGCCTTGGCGCAGCTGGCGCAGGCCTCAGGTTCTTTACCGCTTTTCTTAAAGACGATCAGCGGACAGTTTTTACAAATGTCAGCGCCGGGGAAAGGATCGCCAGGACGTGTTATGGATGAGGCCCCGGTCTGGGCTATGCGTTCCATCAAGCGCTCAACCGTAGGACCAATGTGCGCCCCGGGTATGAACACGTTCAGTTCGCCGCGCTCGGTTTTTCCAGAGTTGTAGCTGCCAGAGCAGGATGGGCACATGTTCATGGTCTGCTCAAGGTGCGTAAATACAGACCCGCCGCAAGCGGATGAGCTCATGGTCACCATGGGGCGCAGGGGGTGGGTGTCTGTTGCCGCCATGTAATCAATGGCCAGATGGTAGGATTGCATGTTGTCGCAGTAAAAATGCACAACATCTGGCTGAATGACGGCATCCCCCAGCGGGGCGACAGACACCGCAACAATGGAGTTCAGCGGCAGACGGGGTTTGGAACGCATGAAGCGCTCGGCCTGCGCCAAGTCTTTGCAGTACTTGGCCTGTGTTTTTATTTCTTTATCGTCGATGTCCTTCCAGCCGAAGGAGACATGGGAGTTGGAACAGCCCAGATTTTCCTTGGTCGCCAGTACGGTCTGGCCCTGCATGCGGGCGGCTATTTCCCACTGACAGAAGGTGATCGGCTTGACGGGCTCAACATAGCGGGCCTTCTTTTTGAACGCTTCCACATCAGCCTGATCTTTGAAAAAATTTACAGCGATAGGATAATGATACAGCCGCAGCTCCCGCATCAGCAGATCCTGCATTTCTTTATAGCTCAGGGGCATTTCAGTCTCCTTTTGGTAATCTATAAACATTGCCAATATGGGTGGCAATACTAAAAGAAATTGTTCACTATGGCTATAGCCTAAAGCGCGTTTTTGAGGTTTTTACTTCAATGCGGCACAGCCCTTGGGCGGAATAAAAAAAGGACTCACGGAAATTCCGCAAGTCCTTGAATTTTCTGGTGCGCCCGACAAGAATCGAACTTGTGGCCTACAGCTTAGGAGGCTGTCGCTCTATCCAACTGAGCTACGAGCGCAACCTCATATATATATTTGTACGATTGCATGGTGTCAAGTTCTTTGCTTTTATTTGAAAATGATCCTGATGAGCAAACTCATCAGGATTGGTTAAAATTATCTTATAGGCGAAAAAGGGTGAAAAACTGTTTATGCGCATCTAGTAATTATTATGAAGGCTGTCGGCAAACTCTGCTCCCCGCTTATGGTACCAAACATGCCCCTCGCATTCCAAGACTGTAAAAAATTTTGAGTTAGATACCTACACCGGCAAAATTGCGCAGTATTGACCGACATTATAGACACACGCAAATGACACGCAGTTCTATCAATACTCATAATTCAGGGTTGGTCGTAGGCTGGGATCTCTGCAGGCGCAGTTATAAGGCAAGGGATCAGAAACGCCGAAAGGCAATGCAAAATGAAATTTTTGCTAAAAAAATCACTAACAAGCAAAGATGCTCCCCAATTGCCCATACTTTTTGGCCTGTTATTCCTATAGAATAAGTTTTTCCACCTTTTTTTCAGAAGGGAACTCGTTTTGTGTGTCTGCCCAGCAAACAGCCGAACGCATACCTAAAAAAAAACAACACAAAAGCTCATTCGGCGGTAAATAGAGGAACATCCCGCTAAAGCATAACGGTTGAACTTACAAAAACTGTCGTTCGACAAGCTCCTGAAGCACTCTGACTAGAAAAACAATACTTCCCTTGATGTTCGCCCTACCCGCCACACACTTTGCATGCCCGAAAGCCTTTTGCTCGTGCTTCTTGCGGGGATACCAACGGCACGGTGCAAGCCTTGCAATTGAAGTACTTACAGCCACTATTATGGTAAATACGGGATTTTGCGTTGCCCCTGTAGGCAGGCCACTCAGCCTGAGCTGTCATGCCGGGCGTCGCCGCCAGCAAAGCGAGAGTCAAAACAAATACTATTGTCAAAATACGTGGCATGCTACACCTCCAGTAAACGCATTTAGCTGAATGAATGCAACGCCGTAATCCCAAAGTAATATCAACCAAGCCAGTTATACAGCGTCACGGGGCGTCCTTGCCCACCATAGTCTTTGGCACTGCCAAGCCTGCCAGCTTCCATTAAATAATCAAAATACTTCTTCAAAGAAATTCTTGAAATTCCAGTTAATTGCTCAATGTCTTTCAAGCTGAATGGTGCAACTTGCTTCCGCAAAACACTCACAACTGTTTCAAGGGTTTGCGCATCCACCCCCTTGGGCCTTCCTGCTACCCCTTCGGGCTTCTTGATGAATATACGCCTGTCCAGAATATCCTGAGTCATAGGGACCTCAGGCGACAAGAGCAGACGGCGTTTTTCTTGAAACTGCAACATTGATTCGCGAAAGCGCTCAAAAGTAAAGGGTTTGACTATGTAGTCAGCCACTCCAAGGCGCAGAGCCTTCAAAATATCCTCGCGGTTCTGTGCCGCCGTGATCATAATGACATCAGAGTGGAAGAATTGAGACTTGATAATGCGAAGTAGCTCCATACCGTCCATGCCAGGCATAAAAACGTCAAGCAACACAAGATCCACATGGCACGTTTGCAACAGCTCCAGCCCGGCCTCGCCTGAGCGGGCAATATGGTCAAGGCAAAACCCATCAATGCGCTCTAGATATCCGGCAGCCAGATCGGCTACCATAGGATCATCTTCAACTATTATTGTGCGAATCACGCCTGTCCTCCGTCTGTGAGCCTGGACAAGGGAACATGCACGGTGAACGCTGTCCCCTGTCCCACACGAGAGTCTATTTCAATAGAGCCATCAAGCTCGTCAAGGGTCAAAAGCAGCATATACAAACCAATGCCTCTTCCCGCTCCCTTGGTTGAAAATCCCTTGCTAAAAATTTTCTGTATATGCTCTTCGCTGATACCATGTCCTGTATCCGCCACAGTTATAACAAGAGTGCCGTGATCACAGTGCACAGTCAGGGCTATGTGTTTTTCCTGTGTGTAACTGACGGCATCAAAAGCATTATCCACAAGATTTCCAAGCACAGTCACAAGAGCGTGCGCCCCCGTTGAAGAAAGATGTGGAATAACCCCACTGCCGCCCAGTGACAACGTAACGTTACGTTCGTGAGCACGGCTGAATTTGCTTTCCAAAAGCCCCACAAGTATGGGGTCTTGCACATTAACCTTGATAGACGAAGTTTCACGTATTTTACTGCCGATAATGTCCGACAAATACTCTTCCAGCTCATCATAGCGTTTATTGCGCAGCAGGCCAGAAATAACATGTAGTTTGTTCAGATATTCATGTGACCTGGAGCGCAATGCTTCAGCATAATTACTCAGGCCGGTCAATCGTTCCGCCAGGGCGCGCATCTCCGTCATATCCCGAAAAGTTGCCACAGCTCCCACAGTTTTACCCTGAATAATAATAGGGGCGCGGTTGGTCATGATGACCTGACCATTGATATTCTGCTCGCAGTCGTACTCTGGCTTGCCTTCGTTGAGAATGGAATCAAGCCTTGTTGACGGCACCACTTCATGCACGGGCCGCCCCAGCAACTCGCCTTTGACTCCAGCGGAACGAAGAATTTTCTCGGCCATCTCATTAACAACTACAAGCCTGTTGCTCTTGTTAATGGCAATAATGCCTTCACGAACAGTGCTCAAAATGGCGTTGCGCTCTTCAAGAAGCCGTGCAATTTGATGTGGCTCAAGCCCAAAAAGAATTTTTTTGATTTTGCGTGAAAGTTGTACCGCCAACAGCACCCCTATCAACAGCGCCAGGCTGAACAGCCATGTCATGGGGCTGGTAAGCCGGGAGACATTTTTTTCAATGTCTTTAGACATAATGCCAACAATCACAGCACCAATCTGCTTGCCATGCTCATCAAATACAGGCCTGAACGCGCGCTGCGAAAAGCCGAACGTGCCGCGGGCAGAAGATATATACGTCTTACCCTGCAAGGCATTTCCCTCATCTCCACCCACAACATGAGCGCCTATTTTAGGCGTTTCAGGGTGATAGATGCGGTTGCCATCCATATCAATAAGCACAATAAATTTAACGTTGGATACGCTGGTGAGCATTGTTAAAAAGTCGACCATCTGAAGCCACACGTCGCTATTCAAAGGCGACTGCATGCCCTCAATGACGGAAGGAGCTTCCGCTGAAAGCTGCGCCACGGTGGACACCGTCTGCTCCGCCTGCTCAAAGCCGTATTTGCTAATGAAATACGAACTTGCCAGATGACTCAAAAGTATGGGAGGGCAGAGAGCCAGACTGACCATAATGACAAGTTTGACAAACAAACTGTTGTTTCTGATAAAATTCATTTTGGAATGTGCCGGGCAATTGCCGAAGTTGGAAGTGCTTATACAGAAAACCAGAGCATGTTTTAACTAACTATCTGAAATACCGCTTAAACATCTGGAACACCTTGGAGAAGACAACCAAATTTTTCTATCGGTACTTCACACAAGCCTCAAGACAGCAAACAGGCGCTTTCGTATGGTGCTTTGACGTTGCAATGACATACTGGCACAATAAATATTCAATTATTACTATAATTAATTTTTGATATATAATTATTTTGCATAACAAGATACACCTATGATAGATGTCAAAAGATTAGCAATATGTTTATTCCTGCGGTCATCCATTATAATTGTGGCCGTAAATCATTCCTTCTCTTGCTGATTAACGCTATCAGAGGCGTTCGCTTTATTGGCAATATCCGGTTGATGATTTTCCACAGTTTTTTTATCAAACTGGCACACCCCAATGCAGCGTACACCGCCACAGTGCGGGCAGGAATTACGTGGTTGCGGCAAAAAAAGGTCACGAGCTATTTAAAAAAAATTGCTTATTTTCATACCATCCCTTTATCGCAGCGAAGGCTAAACCGCAACGCTGCCCGGGGCAAACAGCAGCTTGCCATTATCAACAAATTTAGTCGATTATGGGCAAAGAAAACGCTCACGCAAACATTGCAAAGGCAATAGAAGTGTCGAACAAAAAATTCATGAAAAAAGCCATCGAGCTTTCCGAAAAAAGTATGCGAACTGGCGGCGGTCCTTTTGGCGCAGTGATTGTGAAAGATGGCCAGGTAGTAGGAGAAGGCATGAACGGGGTTGTCCCCCTCAACGATCCAACAGCGCATGCCGAGGTCGTAGCCATACGCAATGCTTGCCAGAATCTTGCGACGTTTGACCTGTCTGGATCAGTGATATTCACGAGTTGCGAACCCTGCCCCATGTGCCTGAGCGCCATATGGTGGGCGCGCATTGAAAAAATATATTTCTGCAACACACGGGACGACGCAGCGGCAGCCGGATTTGACGATGCAGCCATCTACTGCGAGATATCAAAAAGCCTGCCAGAAAGAACCCTGCCCATCGAACAACTTTCGTGTGAAGGGGCATGCAAGGCTTTTCGCGACTGGCTGGGCAGCGAAAAAAAAGTAGCGTACTGACTTCGGGTATTGCGAACGGTCATGCCTCAAAGGCCTGACAAAATGCACAACGCCGCCTTTATTTATACAGACAAAGAATATGATGGCCGGCACTTACTTAGCTGCACCCCCTGACCAGGAGAGACCTTTCTTTGCAAGAGCCCACCTTGACAATCAGCCTTTTTAGCGCTAAGTGACATAAATTCAAAACCTGACGGTGCGCTCCAGTTTCATTGTGAATTATGGCGTCGCACCAAGCGGTAGGAATAAAAACTATCTTGTTGGTATCGCTCAAATTTCTTTTCACGCCGGTGATTTTTGGCGCTTTCTCTGCACCGCAAGAAAGCGCCCTTTTTTATGGTGGAGCACATACATGCAAGTAGCTGAATTAATTAGTACCATTGAAGAAATAGCCCCTCTGGAAGCTGCAGCATCCTGGGACATTTCTGGCCTTCAGGTGGCGGCCCTGCGGCAAGAGGTCAGCAGCGTAGCTGTGTGCCTTGACCCCACGCCACAATCAGTGAGGCAAAGTCTCGACCTTGGGGCGCAGTTTATTCTGAGCCACCACCCGCTCACGCTCAAGCCTGCCCTGCCTGCGAAGCTTGACGCATACCATGAAGTTTTGCGGCTGCTCATTCGCGCGGATGTGCCCCTGTATGCAGCGCATACATCACTGGATGTCAATCCATGCGGCCCAGTCGGCTGGCTTGCAGCAGATTTGAAGCTCGTCAACCTCACAGTGCTCGAACCCGTGCCCTCAACAATCGAGGGGCGCATACTAGGCTACGGCCTTGCAGGTGATCTTCCGCAGCCACAAACTGTGGAGCACATAATTCGGGCACTTGAAAGCATTCTCGACCTTTCCACAGCGACTCTAAGTGGGCCGCCCCCGGCAAAAATACACCGTCTGGCGTATTGCACCGGTTCCGGTTCATCGCTTCTTGCTGCGGCCCACAAGGCCGGAGCACAGTTGTTTATTACCGGAGATGTAAAATACCACACTGCGCTGGACGCGGAAATACCCCTTCTGGACGTGGGTCACCACAGCCTTGAAGAAGAAATGATGCGCCGCTTGTGCCACGTGCTCCAGCAACGGTGTAATGGCCTCACAGTGCACTTTGTGCCCTCTGCTTCGCCGTTCCGCACCGTTGCCCTGTCATGAATCACCAGGAGGATTTTTCGATGAGTAATGCCGTTTACTTTGAACAGATAAAGCAGCTTGTTGAGCTGCAAAAAGTTGATGATGCCATATACACCGTGCGGCAGGACATGGAGCGGGCCCCGAGCGAACTGGATTCGCTTGAACAGCGTTTCAATGCCAGCGAAACACAACGTAACTACATTGTGGACAAACTGACGCATCTGCAGGAGCAGCAGAAGCGCCTTTCGCTTGAAATTGATGATGATAGCGCCCGTATCAAAAAGAGCAAGAACAAGCTCATGCAGGTTGAGAACACGCGTGAATACCATGCCATGATGCGCGAAATGGACAGCATGGAAAAAGTGAACCGCTCCCGTGAGGAAGAGAAAATGACTCTTCTTGAAGAGCTGCAGTTCCAAAAAGACGCGCTGGCCGAAATTGACCTCACCCATACAGCTATTCAAGCCGAGCTTGAAGTCAAGCGTGACGGCCTTGAAGAAAAGCTGAAGAAAGGCAATGCCGCACTTAGCGAACTCAACGCCAAGCGCGCTCATGTCAGCAAGGCCATTCCCCAGCCTGTCTTCATGCGCTATGAATTCATCCGCGAACGGCTTGAGCACCCCGTGATCGTTGCCGTCAAAGAAGGCATCTGCTCCGGCTGCCACATTTCCGTTCCGCCGCAGTCCTTTATTGAACTGCAGCGCGGCCAGCAGATTTTGAGCTGCCCCAACTGTCAGCGCCTCATTTTCTGGTGCGAGCACTTTAGCGTGACTGATGCGCCGCAATGCGCTCCCAAGATGCAGCCGCTGACTGACTAAAACTTTTGCTCATGAAAATGACCGGGCCGCTCAGTGAATATTGCGCGGCCCGGTCTAGTGCGGCGTCCTTTGCCGCCCATGCAGCTATAGATTGCGGGAGTCGGACAGACCGTCGCCGCGGGTGAAAGCCCGGGGAGGAAAGTCCGGGCTCCACAGGGCAGAACGCTGGATAATACCCAGGGGGGGCGACCCTCGGACAGCGCCACAGAAAGCAAACCGCCCGATTTCGGTCGGGTAAGGGTGAAACGGTGGTGTAAGAGACCACCAGATGCCGCGGTGACGCGGCATGCTCGGCATACCCCGTTCGGAGCAAGACCAAATAGGGAAGGCGGCTGGCCCGGCCACAGCCTTCCGGGTAGGTTGCTTGAGGGTGCGAGTAATCGCACTCCTAGAGGAATGACGGTCACACGCGGGCAACCGTTGTGACAGAACCCGGCTTACAGTCCGACTCCCGCATACTGTCAGCCAAAGGCTCAGCCATGCCTGAATCTTCCATCCCCCCCCCAGGGCAAAGCAAGCCTTGGGCCATTTTACTGGCTGCCGGACAAGGCAGCCGTCTTGCTGCTGCCACAGGCGGCAGCGCCAAGCAGTTTATCTCGTGGCGTGGCGTGCCCCTGTACTGGCATGCAGCAAGAGCCATGAGCCGCAGTGCCACGATTGCCGGCATTGTTTTTGTTTTTCCCCAAATCGACCATAATGCGCATAAAGAGCGCTTGCGCGAGCTTCATGCCGCTGATGACCTGGGGTTGCCGTGGCTCACGGCGACCGGGGGCGAGCTGCGGCAAGATTCCGTATGGAACGGCCTGCGCGAACTGCCTGCTGATGCACGTCATGTTCTTATTCACGATGCGGCGCGTCCATTTGTGACACCTGTTTTGATCCGCAATGTGTGCGAAGCCCTGCAGCAAGGCATCGCCGGAGCCATTCCGGCCCTGCCCGTGACAGACACCATCAAGACTGTTGCTGATGGACTTGTTACTGGCACCCTGCCGCGCCAGACACTTGTGGCAGTTCAGACGCCACAAGGATTTTCTCTTGAACAGCTGCGCCAGGCCCATCTTAACGCCCAGGAAAAAGGATTGGGCGTTACTGACGATGCCTCATTGCTTGAAGCCTTGGGGTACAAGGTACATATAGTCGAAGGTGAGGTTTCCAACGTGAAAATTACCAATCCGGATGACCTGGCCCTTCTGCAGGATGCCCCGGCCCTTCCGCGCCCCTGCACAGGCATGGGTTACGATGTTCATCGGTATGCTCCGGGTCGCCCTATGAAACTTGGTGGAATTCTTATCCCCACGGGCCCTGAAGTTGTGGCCCATTCTGACGGCGATGTTCTTCTTCACGCCCTCACCGATGCGGTGTTGGGTTGCGCAGGGCTAGGCGACATTGGCCAGCATTTTTCTGATAAAGACCCCCGTTTTGACAATATCTCTTCATCTCTATTACTCGATCAGGCTCTCGACATGGCGCGTCAGGCAGGCGTTCGCCTCTGCCATGCCGACCTGACAGTCGTTGCCCAAACGCCGCGCCTGGCACCCTACCGCGAAGAAATCAAAAAAAACATTGCTCGCTTGCTGGCTCTGCCGCAAAGCTGCGTCAACGTTAAAGCCAGCACCGAAGAGGGGCTGGGTTTTACGGGCCGCGCCGAGGGCATCAAGGCGTATGCAGTTGTTACAGCGTGGGCGGAAACCGCCCCTGCACCTGTAGCGTCTTCCTCATTTTAACGCGACTTCTGATTCATAAGGATCGCCATGAACACAGAATTGTACCGTCCCTGGTTTGCCCACTATGACGCGTTTGTCCCCCGCATTACCGAGACATGGGACAAACCCCTATACGCCATGCTGGACGAAGCGGCGGACAGGTATCCCAACCGTCCGGCGATCATTTTTCATAATACTCGTATTTCCTATAAAAAATTGCGCGAATCCGCAGAACTTTTTGCAGGTGCGCTCAAGCGGATGGGGGTAAAAACAGGCCAGCGCGTGGCCCTCATGATGCCCAACATGCCCCAGACTGTGATAGCCTTTTGGGGCATCATCAAGGCCGGGGCAGTGGTGGTCATGACCAACCCCCTGTATATGGAAAAAGAGATTATGGCCAATATGCAGGACTCCGGTGCAGAGCATATTGTGATGCTCGACCTGCTCTGGCCCCGTGTTTCAGCTTTGCGCGACCGCCTGCCGTTACGTAACTTCATTATTACCGGCGCTGCCGATGCCCTGTCGTTTCCTCTTAACTGGTTGTACCGCCTTAAAAAGGCACGCAACAAAAAAGCGCCTATCCCATACGACGGAAAAAGCGTTTTTGAGTGGAAAAAAATATTCAAGGGCGCAGAACGCTATTCGGCTCCCATTGCCGATCCCCTGCATGATCCGATCATGCTTCAGTACACTGGCGGAACCACGGGCCTGCCCAAAGGGGTAACGCTTACACACAGCAACCTGGGCACAAACTGCCGCCAGGTTCTCGACATTATCAACGTAAAGGCCGAAGACCATCATACATTCATTTCTCTTCTGCCTTTCTTTCATGTGTACGGCCTCACCACTGGTCTCATCATTCCCATTGCCCTAGCCGCCACCACCCTGCCCCTGCCGCGCTATGTGCCGCAGGATGTGTTGCGCCTGATAGCGAAGCACAAACCCAGTATTTTTCCTGGGGCTCCCTCGGTATATATTTCGCTTTTGCAGCAAAAAAATCTGGCGCAGTTCGACCTGCACAGCATCAAAATATGCGTGTCCGGTTCTGCACCGCTGCCCAGAGAAATTTTCCGCCAGTTTCAGGAAACAACCGGAGCCTCCATCCTTGAAGGTTACGGACTTACCGAAGCGTCACCCATTACCCACTGTAACCCCTTGGGCAAACAGGGACAGAAAGCCAATTCCATTGGCATGCCGCTGCCGGGCACCGACGCCCGCATAGTGGATATGGAAGGCGGCTCTTTGACGCTTCCTCCTGGCAAAATGGGCGAACTCATCGTGTCCGGCCCGCAGATCATGAGCGGTTACTGGCGCCGTCCAGATGAATCGGCCAGCGCACTGCGCAATGGCTGGCTCTATACTGGCGACCTGGCCACTATGGATGAAGACGGCTATTTTTACATTGTCGACAGAAAAAAAGACATGGTCATCGTCAGCGGCTACAACGTCTATCCTCGCGAGGTAGATGAAGTATTGCTGGAGCATCCCAAAATTCAGGAAGCCGTGAGTGTGGGCATACGCGACGATATTCGCGGCGAGATACTCAAGGCCTATGTTGTGACGCAGGAAGATGAAGAACTTACCAAGGCCGATGTTATTGCATGGTGCCGCCAAAAGCTTGCGGGCTACAAGGTGCCGCGCCTTGTAGAATTTCGTAAGGAACTGCCCAAAACTATCGTGGGTAAAGTGCTCCGGCGCGCCCTGCGTGACGAAGAAGAAGCCAAGATAGCCAAGCGTAAGCAGCGCAAAGCGCAAAGTACCGCTGTTAACGCCGACAACGGTGAAGAACCTTTGGGACACTCCTGATGCGAATTTTGGCCCAAAGGGTGACTGAAGCTTCGGTAAGCGTTGATGGCCGCCAGGTGGCGGCCATCGGCCCCGGAATTATGGCCCTGGTGGGTTTTGGTCAGGATGATGGGGCGGACTTTCACACCCATCCTGCGTTTATGGGCATGATTCACAAACTTGTCGGTTTGCGCATTTTTCCCGGTCAAGGGACACTGGCCAACAAATTTCACACCTCTCTTGAAGAGTTCGGAGGTCAACTTCTGCTCGTGCCGCAGTTCACCCTGTATGCAGACTGCCGAAAAGGACGCCGCCCGTCTTTTACAGGTGCCGGAAATCCCACCTGGGCCGAGCCCATGTTTGACTATTTTGTGAAGATGGTTGACGAATCTTGTAACGTCAGCGTATCTTCAGGCATCTTCGGTGCCGATATGGCAATACGTCTGTGCAACTGGGGACCAGTCACTATATGGCTCGATTCAGAAAATCTGTTCAATAGTTGACGCCCCGCGTTATCCGGAGGACGGGCCTGTGTTTACCCTGCAAGCGGAGTCTCACAAAAACGTCATAGTTCTGCGCTACCTGGGCGACATGCAATTACCTGATGTACCCCAATTCAGCCGCCAATTGGACGAACACCTCCTGACTCCAGGCATCAAGCAGGTTGTTCTTGATCTGAGCCATGTAGGCAAGGTGGACACATCAGGCTTGGGGGTGCTTGTAAGCGCCAGTACCAAAAGCCGTGGACATGGCAGAAGACTTGTATTGCTAATGCCTGCTCCACATGTGGCAGATCTTTTGAAAAAAGTGGAAATTGAAGGATTTTTTCCTACCTTTGATACTGAAGAGGAATTGAAGGGCTATATTCCCGATACTGCGGACTAACCGCATCCGGGTGCATGCTCATCAGGTTCTACGGATGGTGCATGGTGCAATACTATCTGCGGCATTACTTCAATCCCGATTTTGACTACCTTCACCTTAAACCTGGTGGAGAGAACGGCTCGTCTGACGTCTACAGCCTGGGGTATGTCCAGAATGTCATTGACGGACAGGTGCTGGCCGAAATTATTCCGCTTGAAGATGCAGGGCCGGATCCTGACCCACGCTTCATGCTTGAAAAGCACAGGTTTCCTGCTGGCTCCAATACCCGCATAGACCCTCAGTATCCCAATTACCTTCTTGCTGCCGCCAATGGATATGTTTTCTATTTGGACGGTAGAATTACGGTAAAGTGCCTGCTCAATGTCCGTCAGGACATCAGTTTTCAAACCGGCAATATATTCTTTGTAGGCGACATGGCGATCCACGGCTCTGTACGGGCCGGATTTTCCGTGCAGGCCAATAATGTGCGTATAATGGGCATGGTTGAAGGCGGCGTGGTTCGCGCCCGGCGCAATCTCATGATTGACGGCGGCGTGCGCGGCGGTGCTGGGCAGCATAGCCTGGTAGACGCAGGCGGCAAACTTCTTTCTCCTTTTTTAGAAAAGGTAGAGGCCCGTGCACGCGACAATATCGTCATTGAAAAAAGCTGCCTCTACTCCACGGTTTATGCCGGAGCCAGCATGGTTGTGCGTGAGCTGGCCTACGGGGGCATCATCAATGCCTACGGCAGCGTTTACGTAGGCAAACAGCTTGGCAACAAAGCCGGAATCCCCACCAAAATCTATCTGGGCTATGACCCGCTGAGCATTCGCCAACTTGAAAAGATCGATGGCATCATTGCGCAGCAATCACAAACAATAACCCACCTCAACGCTGTTGCCGGGCACCTGGCGCCTGAAACCAATGAAACCAGCCGAAAACTGCAAGCCCTGCGGATACAGCGCACGCAACTGATCAAAAGACGCGACGAACTCTGGGCACGTCTTTCACAAGACGAAAGCTATATGCATAACTGCCGACTGCTCGTACCCGGGCGTATCTATCCCGGCGTGGAGCTCTCCATCGGCCGTGCCTACCTCACTATTGACCAGACGTATGACAAGGTTATGTGCCGTCTGGTTGAGCATGAAATTATTATTGAGCATTTACAGCACTCCCACCTTGGCGCTCCTCAATGACCCATCCAGACTCCCGGTCAGATCAGGTAGTATTCCGGGCGATCTTTCCTTCTGACGCCGTTTCTGGCGAACATGCGGCCCCCACTGATCTGGAAGCCGTTGTTGGCGCACGCAGCTTTGCCATGCTGTCTCCCGGCGGCCCGGCAAGAGAGACTGCGCTTGTGCAAACATTGCCATCTGAACACCTGGACACTGCCCTGCCAGTACTTCTTGGGTGCGGAATGGGCCACGCGCTGAAGCTTCTGCTGGAGCGTTGCTCCGGGCCAGTGGCTGTAGTGGAAAAAGAGCACGAAATCCAAAAAATAAGCGGGGCGCTTGCGTCTCTGACGCCACAAGACCGCCAAAGAGTGGAACTTGTTTCAACGGCCAATGCCGATGAAGCTCTGATGCAGCTGACTCATTGGCAATCGTGCCACAATGGGCTGCGCCTGCTGCCAATAGCCCTCCCCTTCTATCTCCGGCTTGACCGCGCCTACTACGGATGGCTGCAAAAAGAACTGGCCGCCAGTGCCCGCTTCGACTTCTGGAGCCGCGCGGCTGGCCCACGCTTTACAGGCAGCCAACCGCGCGTTCTTCTTCTTACCAGCAAATATTTTCTTATGGGCGAAGTTGAAGGCGCATGCCACACGCTTGGCATTGAGCACAAGCTTGTGCATATCAAAAATGATACCGTGGCCCGCACCGACTTTGTCGAACAGTTGCTTGAAGCTGTGGTTTCCTTTCGCCCAGACTGCTGCATAACGCTGAATCATATGGGCGTGGACGTTGAAGGCGTGCTTATGGACCTGCTTGCCCGCCTTCAGTTGCCTCTGGCCTCCTGGTTTGTGGACAATCCCCATCTGATCATCCACCTGTATTCACGTTGCGTCAGCCCCTGGACGGCTCTGTTTACCTGGGATGCGGACAACATTGAAAGCTTGCAGGCAGCAGGTTTTGAGCATGTGTTTTATCTGCCGCTCGGCACAGACCCGGATCGCTTCCATCCCGACAAGGGCGCAAGCGCCCCGGCTGCATGGCAGGCAGATCTTTCCTTTGTTGGAAATTCTATGGTGTACAAGGTGGGCAGCCGCCTGAAGAACGGGCGTTTTCCCCGTGATCTGCTGCTTCCCTTCTATAAGGTTTCACTCGCCTTTATGAAAAGCGAACAACGCTCTGTCGCTGAATTTCTGCGTGATGCCTTTCCACAGGTATTCACCCACTATGAGGCCCTGCCGGACAATGAAGCCAAGCTGGCCTATGAAACCGCAATCACCTGGCAGGCCACTCGTCTCTACCGCAATGGCTGTGTACGCCGGTTACTGCCCCTGAAGCCTCTTATTGTAGGTGATGACGGCTGGAAAATAGAATTCCGGCACGAACCTGTGCAGCCACGGTATATGGAACCATTGAGCTACTATACAGATTTACCGCGCTTCTATTGCCGCTCGCTTGTGAATTTCAACTGCACAAGCAAGCAAATGAAAGGGGCTGTGAACCAGAGAATCTTCGACGTGCCTGCCGCAGGGTCCTTTGTTTTGACTGACTGGCGTCCACAAATGGAACAGCTGTTTGAACCCCACGAAATGCTCTGCTATCGCGAGCCAGATGAAGCCCCCGAACTGGTACGGCATTATCTGACACACCATACTGAGCGTCAAAGCACTGCTCTGCGCGCGCGAAAACGGGTACTGGCCTGCCATACCTGGGCACACCGCCTGCAAACACTGCTGGAACGTATGCGGCAGGTCTATGGAACGCCCGTAGCCCAAAACTCCCAGAGGCGCAGGGAGCGTGCATGAGCGCCGACCCGATACTTATTCTCCAGATGCACCGCATGGGAGATTTGATTCTTACCATGCCCCTGCTTGTTCATTTACTCAGGCACTGGCCCGAGCACGAGGTTTGGGTCGCAGCCGAACCGCATTTTTTTCAAGGTCTCATGCCTCTTTTGCCCAATGTCGTTTTTTTCCCGCCAAGTCATTGTGCTGCTTTGGCAGAACGTCACTACGAAATCGCCATCAACCTGAGTAGCCGCCCTCAGGCGCTGGACTGTCAGGCACGCCTTAAGGCTGCCCGCAAACTTGGTCCTGAGTTTCTTTCTGGCAGTCACCCTTCTGATGGCTTAAATCAGCACATCCGCGGCTTTTGGCAGCTGTACCGGGCCGCCCTTACGCAAAACAATTGGAATAATGCCTTCCATTGGGCAGACCTTCACCTGCTCGACCTTTTTGAACACCCTAATCTTTCACGTGTGCCACATCCTCGGCCACAGGCTGCCAAGTCTGGCCGCATAGGGCTGGTTCTTGGCGCAAGCGAGGCGGCCAAGCGGCCAAGCATAGATTTTTGGGCCAGACTGGCCCGACGCCTGGCAACTGAAGGGGCCGTCCCCTTTCTGCTGGGCGGTTCTGCGGAGCAGGAACTGGGCCGTGAAGTAGCGCGAAGAGCCGATTTACAGGGATCTGACCTGTGTGGACGCCTGTCCATCAAGGATCTGGCCGCTCTAATGCGCACGCTGGACCTGTGCATTACCCCTGATACTGGTCCGATGCACCTGGCCGATCTTGTTGGCGTACCGGTACTCAACCTTTCAATGGGTCCGGTTCACGCCCGGGAAACAGGACCAACCTCGCCTGGGCAGTATGTGCTACGCGCTGCCATGAGCTGTGTTGGCTGTTGGCAATGTCATCGCAGCCAACTTTATTGCAAACAGGCCTTCACTCCGTCTGGAGTAGCGGCACTGGTTTTGAGCCTTCTGCGCGGCTCAGGGGAGCCATATGTTCCGCCAGGATTGGCTCTCTCACGCACTGGACGGGATTTTCTGGGACTGCACAGTCTTGAAAGACTTGGCACCGCCACCGAGTTAAGCTGCCGCCCCTTGCTGGAAGATTTTTGGCAGGCCATTTTTCTTTTTCTCTACGACCCCACACAAAACGCTTTGGTGACACAAAGGCTGAACCACTTGCGTTCAACCTTCCCCAATGTTGTGAGGAATATCGCCTCAGGGCTTGCTACGCTATGTAGCATCTGCGCGCAGCACCTCAAGACACACAACTCCCGCCTGTCGGACGATTTTTGGCGCTCACAGTCACCCTCCATTCGCCTTTTCAGTGGCTATATCCATATGCAACTGCAAAATGGCGGCTACTCCACACAAGCTTGGGGGGAAGCGTTGAAAAATCTGGACAAAACCAGCACTTTTTTTACAAATCCATCCTGAGCTCTCCTTCCCTTAAGTCATAAAAATTTCGCCTTGCTCCCTTGGGCTCTGCGCAGTTTCCGATGCAGAAACAGCATCGGCAATACTTGCCTTCTTCCCTCGCCACAACAAAGTTTAACACTATGATATAATTATATTTTAATTTTTGGAACAGTCTTTGAAAGAGATCTGGCGCAAGGAGTGCACGATGCAGATTATTCCCACTAGCGCCGGTTCATTTGATGTCCTCATCTCCAGCAGCAAGGAAAACTCATCCTTCGCTGACTTTTTCGCTTCCGTACATGAAGCTATTGACAGCATCGAGCGCGGTGAAAACGTTTCTGTCAGTACGGCGCTTGAAGAAGAGCAAACCACTACGGCTGCAACCCCCAAGGTGCAAAGCCCTTACAGTCGTTCCACCACCAATGGCGTGACCTATACCCTTGATGAAGTATGCTTCACCAAGCAGGAACTGGCCCAACTGCGCCGTGACCTCATCAAGTCAGGAGCACCCGAAAATGCTCTGAGCAAATTCGACGCTCTGGTCGGACAGCCTGATGGCGCAACGCTGGCTCAGGTCATGGCCAGTTTGCAGACTTTGAGCGGCGCTCCCCAGCTCAGTGATGATGACAAGGCTCAAATCACTTCACTGCTCAAAAAAATTGATTCTTCTGGCGTTCTGGACGCGAGAGTGCAGCAGCTCATGGCCGACGGTAAAGGCGAAGCGGCCCTTGGCACTGTCTACGCTTTTATCTCGCAGATGGACCCCACGACAGCCCTTGAAGTGGGCGCTACTGAGGCGATCGCTTTTGGCCGTGGCCTGGGCCTTGATACTTCAAGCCTGCAAACCTTGGCCAACAGTTTTGGAGGCAATAACAACGCCAATTTGCTTGTGGGGCAGCTCTCTGCCCTCATGGCTCCGGTAAGCAGTTTTTTCAATGAGCAGAAAACTGCTCAAAAACAGTTGGACACTGCCTTAAAAAATACCTTGCAACCGCTTGTAAGCAAGGCGCGGGCGCGCACTGAAAAAGAGCTTCAGGCCAGTGCGTTGCGCAACAAGGAAGCACAGCAAAGCAAGCTTCTCATCGACCAGACTGTCATGAAAAATAGCCGCCAAATGCTCGAAGAAACATTGGGCGCTGGCGGACAGGACGGGGCGAAGGCCGTCGATATGGAAACTGCGCTGCGCCAGAGCGACGCCATCAGCAAAAAGCTTGACGGCAGTCAAAGCGCTGGTGTTGGGCATGCTGGCAGCCAGGAGGCGAAAGCTTCTGCCGATACAGGCTTTTCCAAGGCTTCCTCCAACAAGGAGCAGGCTTCTAACGTCCAGAGCGCCACAAACAGACGCTCTGAGGACACTCCCTTGGCGCGCACCACCACAGACGAACGCCAAAACGAATCAGGGCGCCGCCACTCTGGTGACAATCGCCAGGAAGCCAACTCCGAAGCAGGGCGTGATCCGTCCTGGAATGAAGTTACCCGCAAAGTTGAAACAAATCCCCTCTTCACCATGCGGCAGGATAATCAGGTTGCGGCTTCTATGATCCAGAACCTCGGCGCTGCTGTTGAGCAACCCGAAGCCATTTCACAGCCTGCTCCTATTGCCAGGTATGTTTCCCAGCAAGTTGAGCAAGGGCTGCTCTCAAACTTCCGTAACGGCACTACCCGTCTCGACCTGCAACTGCATCCACAGGAGCTTGGAGCCATCACCCTCAGCCTCAGCCTGCGTAATGGCGAGGTAAGTGCGACCATTCGCTCTGAAAAAACGGAGACAGCCGAAATAGTCACACGCCAGCTTGAAGCCATTCGCACAAATCTTGAGCAGCAAGGGCTCAAAGTGGACAAGGTGGAAGTGCAGTTGAACTCGCGCCAGCAGGACGAAAATGCCTGGCAGAACCTCGATCAGCACAATTCGTGGCAGGAAGAAGATGCCCGGCGTGAAGAACTTGCGCGACTTAAGAATCTTTCAACAATGCGTAGTTCCTCAATTAATTCAGAATCAGCAGATTTGGAACAACCTGTGCATTCTTCTGTCCATGCGGCAAGATATGCCACCCGTACACTAAACGTGGTAGCGTAAAAACAGCCCCGTGTGAGGAATGAATCATGGCCAGCAGCATTACACAGTCACTGAACCAGACCAATAATGAGTTCAATACCGCCCTGAGCAAACAGAAGGGCAGTAATCTGGATAAGGACTCTTTCATGCTTTTGCTGGTAACGCAGTTCAAGTATCAGGATCCCTTGAATCCTATGGAAGACAAGGAATTTATTGCCCAGATGGCGCAATTCTCCAGTCTTGAACAGCTCATGAACCTCAATACCAGCATGGAAGGGCTCACTGACGCCACTAACAATCAACAGATGATCAACGCCACTTCCTACATCGGCAAACAGGTGACGGTTACCGGCAATTCTATCGGCAAAACCACGGACGAGACCACCAAGGAAACCACCATTACGCGCTTCCGGTATGCCCCTGCTGACAACACGGTTGGCGGCACTATCACAGTTCGTGATTCTGACAACAACGCTGTCTACGTTGAAGAAATCAGTGCCAAAAACAAGGGCACGACATACGAATTTCTGTGGAACGGCAAAAGCAATGACGGCACTGTGGCGGGCGACGGCGTATATACGGTCAGCCTTGTACTGCGTGATTCCAACGGAGACGCAGTTCTTTCCGATCAGGTGGTTGACGCCAAGGTTACAGGCGTTGTTACAGACAACGGTGTTGTCTACCTCGGCCTTGAAGGTGGTCAGCTCATGCCCCTTGCCAACGTGCGTCAGGTTATGCTGCCCGCAACCACGGCAGCCAGTGACGACAAGGACACGGGCACGGGCACCGATACAGGTACGGATAGTGGCAGTGGCACAGATACAAATAACAATGCCGCTGCCAGCAGCAAAAGCCTTGTTGGCGACGTCAATATCAGCAACATCAGTCTCAACGGCACACTTTTCTAACAGGCAACACGGCAATAGAGAGTCGGGGCAGCGCACAACAGCGCGCCCACTCTGAAAATACATATCCCCCTATCCCAAGACGCGGAGGAAATTATGGGTCTTTCAGCCAGCATGTGGACAAGCGTTTCAGGCCTGCTCACTCACGGCCAAAAAATGAATGTGGTCGGCAACAATATAGCTAACGTGAGCACTCTTGGTTTCAAGAGCCAGCGCATGGACTTCAACGATTATCTGTACAGGGGCATCGGCACAACCAGTGGCGGTAGCCAGATTGGTGCTGGCGCTGGCGTGTACGCCATCCTTGGCGACTTTTCACAGGGTTCGCTAGAGTCTACCAACTCTGTGACGGACCTTGCCATTGACGGTAACGGGTTCTTTCAGGTTCGCAAGACCAACAGCAACCAGATGTACTACACCCGCGCAGGTGATTTTTACTTCAACAAGGATCGTGAACTTCAGAATCCTGAAGGCTACTTGTTGCAGGGCTGGAAGGTCAACAACGAGAAAAAGCTGACTTTCAACAGCGGCGCGACCAATCTGGGCAACTCCAACCTGAGCGAATCTGCCTATGTTGGTTCCGGCACGCCCACCGACATTGTGCTGGACAGTTGGAACATTGTTCCCCAGCAGACTACCAACGTCACCTTTACTATGGGTCTTACTAATGACGGTAAGGGCGACCGCACGACCAGCAGCACCAGCCCCATGACGGCCCTCTTTGACTTGTGGGACGCCAGCAGCCAGCCTCCTCTGGCAGACACGTCTTATGCCACCCAATCCAGCATTGACGTTTATGACGAGGGTGGGGCCACCCACACGCTTACCGTGTACTATGACCAGGTAGACGCAAAAAAGACGGACACCAACGGCAACACTATTTATGACATCAAGGGTCTGCCTGCCGGGTACACCATGTATGAATACCTGGTGACCATTCCCCCGTCTGAAGACAAGCGCAGCTACGGTGGCGAAGGCTACAATGCTGCCACCAATACCTGGACCAAGGAACCCACGCAATTTTATGATGACCCGACCTTAGGCACCAACAAGCAGGCTGGTGTACTTATGAGTGGCGTCATGATCTTTGACGCCAGCGGACGCCTCGTCAACCAGACCGCTTATAGCTATGGTGCTACGGAAACCCCAGCCGCCAACAATCAGGTCGCCGTTGACCCGGCGGAAAAATCTTCCTGGCAGCCCACCAAAACGTCCAGCAATGGTCTGCCCGTGTTCTCGGCCAACTTTAGCGGCCAGCCTTTGGCCAACAGTGTGAGCGAGACCGTACAGACCAGCCTGGGGGGCACTCCTGTAAGCCAAGTGCAGAACTACATTACTGAGCTGGATTTCGGCCTGAAAAACATCGGCAATCCGGCCTGGAACAATCCTATGGCCACTGCCGTGAAGACCAACAGCCTCGGCCAGCCTGTCGACGCCAGCGATAATGCTCTCGGCATGGACAAGTACGGCTACTACTACATCGGCGCTCCCAATCCGGGTTCCTATGGCACGACGACCTCCGTTGGCGGCAGTACAGAGCAGGTTTACGCTGATACTACCGGCTACTACTATCTGAATGGCACTAACAAGGTCTATGGTTCCGCATCCGTTGGATCCCCTGCAGCCACAGTCGAAGCCTTAAGCAATGGCAGCAGCTATTACTTCGTCGATGCCACCAACGCCAACGCCAACTGCTTCAATACGACAGTTGTCGGCGGCAATACACTTCCTGCCTATCAGGACAGCTACGGTTATTATTATATGAGTGGCACCGATCAGGTGTACGGCAGCGTGCCCAGCGGTGAAGACGTACTGCACGACAGCAGCGGTTATTATTACATGGCAGGCGGCACTACCAAAACTTCTGTGACCTCCGGCAACTTCACAGCCGTTACGGCCACAGCGTTCAAGCCTGATTCGTATACAGTGCCTACGGATGCTTCACGCCCCGTTGCCGCTACTGAAACGGCTAACAACAGTCTGGCCAGTCTTACAACCATGTCCAGAGTCAGCGGTACCTCATCCACAGGTGTGCCGATCTTTGAGAACGTCATCAACTACGGCACCACTGTGCCCACCATGACCGGTGTGGAACGTCAGGAATACTCCAGCGTGGCCAACACGACATCATACACGGTGCAGAACCGTAGTCAGGACGGCTATGCCTCCGGCACGCTGAGCAACGTGAACATTGATAGTTCCGGTGTTGTTTACGGTATCTACTCCAACGGTAAAACCCTGCCGCTGTATCAGATAGCCCTGTATGACTTCCAGAACCATCAGGGGCTGTACCGCGAAGGCGGCAACCTCTTCTCCTCCACTCAGGATTCAGGTGAGCCCCAGTTGGGTGTTGCTGGCGACAACGGCTTTGGCACAACGCGAGCCTACAACATAGAACAATCCAACGTGGATATGACCACAGAATTCGTGCAGATGATTTCGACGCAGCGCGGGTTCCAGGCAAACTCCAAGGGCATCACCACTGTGGATACCATGCTGGAAACAGTTATCGGCATGAAGAGATAGTAATCGGTCTGTTTGAAAGGATGGAGAGTTCGGCTGTTCAGCTGAACGTCGAACTCTCCACGGCGTTGGGGATAGCGCCGTACCCTTTCTTCCGTGCAGGCGTCGGTTTTTGACCGACGCCTTTTCGTTTTAAATCCGCTTTATTAGCCAGTTTTAAGCCTACTGGCATCTCAATTATCCATCTTTATGTAACAATCTGAAAAAAATTGTAAAAATCCGCTTGACACTTTGCGTATTTTTCACATAAAAGAACACCTCACAGCGCGTCCCCATCGTCTAGCCGGCCCAGGACAACGGCCTTTCACGCCGTCGACAGGGGTTCAAATCCCCTTGGGGACGCCAAATGAAAAACACGGGTTATATCGAAAGATATAACCCTTTTTTCATGCAGAAGCGGCTACAGAAACGGTTTGAAAAAACTGTAAATAACAAAGGGGAGGCTCATACAAGAGCCTCCCCTTTGTTATTTTATATTTGATCCAGTCCTACAGCTTGTAGGCTTCTTCGCCGTGCAGACTTTCGTCCAGTCCCTTTATCTGCTCTTCAGCAGGCACGCGGATAGGCCCGATAGCATTAATGACTATGAGAATAATGTAGGTAACAACAAAGGAGTACGCTGCTACGCTGACAACGCCCAACAATTGCATAAGAAACTGATGCGAACTGGCATTAACCACATCAATGGTCCTGCTGGCCAGCACGCCCAATAGCAACGAACCTGTGACCCCGCCCATGCCGTGGGCGCGCCAGACTTCAAGGGCATCATCAAAGTGCAGGCGCTGCTGCACTACTTTGGCAAAATAGCACACCGTTGCCCCGGCTGCGCCGATGATTATGGCAGCCCAAGGATCTACATAACCTGCGCAAGGGGTAATGGTGGCAAGCCCGGCCACTGCGCCCACAAGAACGCCATCAAATGATGGTTTACGCGAAAGCGACCAGTCCAGGGCAAGCCAGACAACCATAGCCACAGAACCCGCCACAGTTGTGTTTACAAATGCGTAGCTGGCAAGAGCATTGGCGGCATAGGCACCGCCAGAATTGAAGCCAAACCAGCCGAACCACAGCAATCCCGCCCCTACGGCAACCAAGGGCAAGTTGTTGGGCGCCACTTCCTGTCCGGGTTTAACATCCTTACGCCATCCAAGATAAATCACGGTAGCCAGGGCAGAAAAACCTGCGCTCACATGCACCACAATACCGCCCGCAAAATCCACTACTCCAAGCTTGGCCAGCCAACCGCCGCCCCATATCCAATGGCAAACGGGCAGATAAATTACGATTGTCCAGAGTATCAAAAATTTGAGGTACCCCCTGAAATTGAAACGTCCGGCAAAGGCCCCGGTAATCAGAGCAGGAGTAATGATGGCGAACATCATCTGGTAGGCAAAGAACATGATAAAGGGAATGGTGGGCGCGTATACCGGGCTAGGATCGCCGCCCACCTTGTCCAGGGCAAAGTGATATGTGACGTCGCCGATGACGCCGCCAATATCCGGACCGAAGGCCAGACTGAACCCTCCAAATATCCAGATAAGAGCCACAATCCCCATCGATATGAAGCTCTGCATCATGATGGTCAGAACATCCTTGGCCCTGACCAAACCACCGTAGAAGAAGGCCAGGCCGGGCGTCATGACGCAGACCAGGGCTGTGCACAAAAGAATGAAAGCGGTATCACCCGAGTTCAAAACTGGCATAATTCCTCCACAATATTTTTAATTGCATTAAGCAAACTTGCTGGTGACGGCAGAAGTGGTACTTACGCCTTTACAATATACGGGTGCTCACGCAGCCCCAGAGTATTTAAAGGCAAAACGCTTTAGTTTCTGTGGGTTTCTGGCACCAGATCAAGATTGGGCAGCAGGAATATCCAAGCAGCCACAACAAAGGGGAAGGTAAGCGTAGGCACGCCGTAAACATTGAGCACGACGTTCAGGGCACCTTGGGCCACCACGGTAAAAATTGTTCCCACAATAGCGTAAATGGCTACACGCCAGGACGGACGATAAAAGGTCGTTCCCAGCCCAATAGCTGTCAGCACTGCGCTGAACTGAAAGAGGCCAGCCACGATGGCCGTAGTTCCTGCGCCCAGAAAAAGGGCCGTGCCTACGGCGAGCATAGAAGCCAGAAAAGCAAAAATGGCTGCCCAGACAAAATTGCAGGCCAGCCCCACCAGAAAAAAAACGCCCGTAACCACGTTATTAATCAGAAAAACCTGCGAAACTCCGGCAAAGGCGGCCTTCCAGAATTCGGGCATGGTAACAGCATAAATGTCTGTTGGTTGTACGGAAATACTGGCATGAGGAAGGCCCGAGATTTTGATATTGGCAAAATTGTACGCCGCAAACATCAAAAACCATGTAGTTATAACAAAGGGAGCCGTCATGGCGGCCACCTTCCAGGTCTTGAACACACGGGCTATGGCCAGCATAAGAATGGTAGAAAAAATGCCCCCGGCTACTATGTAGGCCCACAAAGTGGGCGTGGGAGAGAAAAAGGTAGGTAAAGCCACCCCGACAAGTACACCATTGTAGCCATGCAGGCCAATATTGATGTCTTCCTTGGGAGCGTTGATGGCATAGGCCGTCAGTGTGCCCATAAGAAGACCCAGCAGGCCGCCCCAGGCCACAGCGGGCATGTTAGCGCTATAGGCTCCCCAAAAGATGCCCACCAGAAACAGCAGGCCTGTGAGGGGATTGTTTTGAAACATGACCTGCCCTACGCCACGCAGCAGCACGTCCATAAAATGCAGCGCCGGATTTTTGGCCGCCGCGGTATTCCACCAGTTGGCGGGCATATCACTGGCTGTGCTCATAACACTGCCTCCAGTTTGTCCGTTTGAACCGTTACAGGGGTAAAATTTGCCCCCCAATTATGCGCTGCTAACTCTGGCAGTCGGCAAAATGAAGAAATCTCCAAAAGAATGACTGCCAAGCAGAAGCTCTATCGCCATAGAAATTCTGCGGGCAGCGACGCGCCCGTTATGACTTCACGGGCTGTGCCCCAAAATTTTCTGACCTTGGCCCTTACAGATTCGGAAGTATCGCCGAGAACCTTGAAGACCAGTCCATTCTCGCCGGGCAGCACTGAAGCCCCGAAGGCGATACGATTGGCAAAATCCACATCAGCACCCACAACATCGCGAATCTTGAGCGTATTTTCTGGCTGCGTGAGCAGCACTACGTTGCCGAAAACCTCAAATCCATTGTTAATGCCCGTGCCGAGCACTCCGGCAACCTTTGGCTCCAGAACAAATTTTTCGGCAAATATTTTTTCTCCACTTTCTTGCCGGATGGCCATAATGCGCGAAGAAAAAAGATCAAACCCGAAAAGCTCTTTTTCATGATGATACTTTCTGCCGGGTAGCAGAATTTCTGAATAAATCATGGATGCACTTTCCGAAATCTCAATGCGTGTTTCGGAAAGAAAGCGCGTATCGCGATGCAGGATGAGTGGGTCGGGCATAAATTCCAGATAGCCCCCCTGCTCCACCGTTATTTTCTGATACTGGGCGGCATAGTTGGCTTCCATCATGTGAACCTTTGTCGCAGATTGCGTGGTCACATGGCCCATAGCGTCAGGTTCCACATTGATTTCAAGATACATGCGGTCGCCCTGAATAACGCAGCCCGTGGTGCTGATTATGAAGATGCAGGGCATGCCGGGCAGCCCCTGATCCCAATACAGGCCGCGCTGCGCCAGAAATGGCACCCGCCTGTCAATATCGTACAAACGGCTATGCCCCTCAGCTTCCTTGCGGAACCCCAGGCGCAGATAGCCGTATTTGCCTACTACCCCGCTTTGCATCTGTATTGGCTCGTCCCGGTAGGGGCTGCACTCCACGGCCTCCTCGCAGATGCGGTCCAGCTCTTCCTTGGCAAGCTCCACCCGGGAGCGGCTGCTCGCAGCACTTATAGCCTCGCGCGCCAGAAGCGCCGCCTGTGGCGTAAGCAGGTATGCCGGTGCGTTCATGCTAGACTCCCTTCGGGTCTGGCTTGTAATCAAAGAGCGCGTCACGCACGATCATGTCCGTCAGCTCTTCAATGTTTTTTCCTGTCATGCAATTGGTGAAAATAAAGGGTTTGTCACCGCGCATAAGGCGCGAATCGCGGTCCATAACTTCAAGGCTGGCGTTCACATAAGGAGCGAGGTCTTCCTTGTTGATGACCAGAATGTCCGACTGACAAACACCCGGACCGTTTTTGCGGGGAATTTTGTCTCCCGCCGCCACGTCAATGACGTAGATGAAAAAATCTGCCAAAGCCGGGCTGAAGGTCAGGGTCAAGTTGTCGCCGCCGCTTTCGATGAATATGAGGTCACTGTCAGGGAAGCGCGTTTCAAGATCCTCAACAGCAGCCAGATTCATGCTGGGGTCTTCGCGTATGGCAGTGTGCGGGCAAGCTCCGGTTTCCACGCCCACAATGCGGTCTGCTTCAAGTATGCCAGCCAAGGTGCGCTGCACATGCTTGGCGTCTTCAGTGGTGACCACGTCGTTGGTGATAATGAGCGGTTTAAAACCGCGCTTGATAAGAACAGGAGTTACCGCCTCAATGATGGCCGTTTTTCCGGAGCCGACAGGCCCACCCACGCCAATGCGCGTAATTTTTTTCACGAAAATATCCTTGTATTTATGGCTGTCGGGCCTTGCGGCACACAGATCAGCCCTTTTTTACAATACAGTCAGTTCATGAACATGCGCACATGTGCCTTCACGTGCACTGCGCCAAGAATTTCAGACATGGGAGCATAAGTGGACATACGCTCAAGCGGCACTGAAGAAGCCACAGCGCACTGACGGTCAATATTTTCCATAAGTCGGAATAGGATGCGCTGTGTATCCAGATGAGTGACTCTCATGAGCCGCAAGGCCGCGTTAAGAATGGTTGCGGCAAGGCCATACTGGTGCACCACCAAAGCCTGCTGCACGGGCAGCCCCATGCGGCTGAACAACAAGCCAAGGCTTACGGGATAGGTGCCGGGCGTTTCGTGCGCATTAATGCGCCCGAGCCAGATATCCAGGCCAGACAGGCCCGTGGTGCTCAGGCACATTTCCACAAGCTTTTTCCCCATACGCACAGACATAAGGCGCGACTCTTCAGGCAGCCGGCGACAATGCACTTCATGATCCACCATGACGAGATCGTCCCAGGCGTCCTGCGCGGCATAGCGCATGGCCCAGGCAAGGCCGATGGCGTCACTTGTGGCGGCCTGTTCAATGGCGCAGGCCGTGTAATCCTGCAAATCTTGCGCGTCCCGCACTATGCCTTTCTGTACAGCCGATTCCAAAGCATTGGAAAAAGCGAAAGCGCCAATGGGCAATGTTGAATCGCCAAATTGCATCATGCGCACCAATGAAAGCACGCCACCGCCCATATGCCCGAACAAGCTTGAAGCCGAAGAGGTGAATACTCTTTGGCCGGATGCCGCATCTGGTTGCTCCGCCTGCCTGGCAGTTTTTACATTGGCGGTACGCCGTGATTTTTGCGGGTTTTTCATACCCTACCCGCCGTGCTTACGGCCGTGGCAGTGGTCATGCTTGTGGCCGTGATGCTCATGATGGTCGTGCTCATGATGCTTGCCCTTATGTCCATCGGCGTGATCATGCTTATGCTCGTGCCCTCCATCGTGCGGGTGCTTTTGCTCATGATTGCGCTGATGGTCTTCGCCGTGGCCTTCATAGCCGTCATGATGATGGTGTTCATGACCTTCGCCATCATGATGGTGATGGTGTTTGTGCTCGTTTTGGTGTTCGTGATGGTGACCATGCTCGTGGTGATGGTCGTGATCGTGCTCACGGTGATGCTTGTGTCCGTGGCTGGAATCTTCATCAAGAATGGCCACAGGCTTGTGCGAATGGCCGTGAGTGCGCGCATCAACGGGGCGTTCACTGCCACCAAACAGTCTGCGCGACTGTGCAGGAGAAAGCAGGGCCGCCACCTCTTCGCCAGAAACAAAACTGTAACGAACCCCAGCGAAATGATGCGTGTTCATGACGGAGTTCATGACTGTCCTGTCCACGGACATTGGCACATAAATTCTGCCTTCACGCACGACGGCAGGCCAGTGTTGATTGCCCAGCGCGTGCCCAAGGGCAACGCTGCGCTCAACCAGAGTGCCCGGATCAAGCTCCGTCAAGGCTTCCAGTTCCACCACCAGCACTTCACAAAGATCTATTTTGCAAACCACGGCGGTTTTTGACTCTTCATCCCAAACAAGAACATCGCCGTTATGCAAAAACTCATCACGATCAAGAGATACAGCCACAACACGCCCGCCCCTGCTTTGCTTGCGAAGGCGATTTTTTTGCGCGTCCCACTGGCTCAGATCAAGTATATCAATAGTGGCATCGACGAGTTTTTCTTTCCAATGACCGTATTCAACATTGCCAAGAACGTGTTCCACTAACTGCATAATGATCTTTCCTCGTATATATTTGGTTGCTTCCGGGGGTTTATGGCCCCCGGAGGCTCATGTATCAAATAAGATAATCTCCAGATCATTCTCGCCTTTACATCGGCCATACATCCGCAGTGGTGTCGCTGTGCAAAACAAAGCTTGTCAGGGCCAAAGTGTTTTGCACAGGCAAGCGCTGCTTGGTTTGACAGCTCAATGTAAAGTCCGCTTGCCCTAGCTGAAGAAATGCAGATGTCCCAGGGCAACCTTGCTGGCAGGTTTAACCGTGGCATGCACGCCGTCTACCTTGACGGCAAAGGTTTCCGGGTCAACATCAATGACCGGAGTTTTACCGTTGCGAACGAGATCATGCTTGGACAGACTGCGGATGCGTTTGACGGGTTCAACCATGCTGCACAGCCCCAGTTTGTTCTTGATGTCCCTTTCAGCCGCAGCCTGGGAAACAAAGGTGATGCGCGTGTCTGTGAGGGCCTTGCCATAGGCGCCGAACATGGGACGGTAATAGGTGGGTTGCGGCGTGGGCAGGGAGGCATTGGGGTCCCCCATATTGGCCCAGTTGATCATGCCGCCCTTGATGATCATTTTGGGTTTGGCCCCAAAGAAAGCGGGTTCCCACAGTACGAGGTCAGCGACCTTGCCAATTTCCACAGAACCCAGCAAATGGCTGAAACCATGGGTAATAGCTGGGTTGATAGTAATCTTGGCCACATAGCGCAGCACACGAAAGTTGTCGTTGCCGGGTGCGTCTTCAGGCAACTTGCCGCGCCCAGCTTTCATAGCGTCGGCGGTTTGGATGGCACGCAGCCAGTTTTCGCCCACACGGCCCATAGCCTGCGAATCGCTTGAAAACATTGAGATAACGCCCATGTCATGCAGAACGTTTTCAGCCGCAATGGTTTCAGCGCGCACGCGGCTTTCCGCAAAGGCCACGTCCGATGGCACATTATGATTGAGATTATGGCAGACCATAATCATGTCGAACAATTCTGCCTGGGTATTGATGCCGTAAGGCAAGGTAGGATTTGTCGAGCTGGGCAGCACATTGGGATAAGAGGCCACCTTGATGATGTCGGGAGCATGGCCGCCACCCGCACCTTCAGTGTGGTAGGTGTGGATGACACGGCCATCAATGGCGGCAATGGTGTCTTCAACATAGCCCGCCTCATTCAGGGTGTCGGTATGTACTGAAACCTGAACGTCCATCATGTCGGCCACGCTCAGAGCCGCATGCAGCAGCGCGGGCGTTGTTCCCCAGTCTTCGTGGCATTTGAGCCCCACGGCCCCAGCTTCAATCTGCTCTATAAGCGGCGCGGCATTGTAAGCGTGCCCCTTGCCCAGAAAACCCATATTGATGGGCAGACCTTCAGCGGCCTTTATCATCTTGGCGAGGTTCCACGAACCGGGAGTGATGGTTGTGCCATTGGTGCCATCGGTGGGGCCAACACCGCCGCCAATAAAGGTGGTCACGCCGTTGGATAAAGCCGCATAGGCCTGCTGGGGCGAAATCATGTGAATATGGGTGTCGATGCCCGCAGCAGTGAGGATGAGATGCTCGCCAGAGATGGCGTCAGTGGCATTGCCGCACACAAGATTGGGGTCCACATTGTCCATCATTGAGGGATTGCCAGCCTTGCCGATGCCAACAATCTTGCCATCGCGAATGCCCACGTCTGCCTTGATGACGCCCTGCACAGGGTCAACGATGGTGACGTTGGTGATGACTATATCAAGCACGCCCGTATCGCGGGTCATCCGGGCGTCACCGCCCATGCCGCCACGCAGGGTCTTGCCGCCGCCGTACACGGCTTCGTCGCCGTATCCGCGCAGATCTTTTTCAATTTCAATATAGAGGTCAGTGTCGCCCAGACGGATTTTGTCGCCAACGGTAGGGCCAAACAGAGCTGCGTATTCCTGATGAGAAATCTTGGGCATAATATTCTCCTTGCGTTAGCCAGCGTGATTCGCTGGCACAGCCGCGGAATTACTTGGAGTTTTTGAAGCCTATGTCTATGGCATTTTTGACATCAATAGGTTTGAGATGGGGATTGCCTGTCCAACCGTCCACCAAGTTGTTAAACCCGAAGGTGCTGGCCGTACCACCAATAGCCACCAGGCTGACGGTTTTCTCGTCGCCGGGTTCAAAACGGATGGCGGTGGTAGCTGAAATATTGAGGCGCATGCCGTAAGCGGCTGCACGGTCAAACTCAAGGGCCCGATTCACTTCAAAAAAATGATAATGCGAACCAACCTGGATGGGCCGGTCGCCTGTATTACGCACTTTGAGCGTCACAGTGGGACGCCCTTCGTTAAATTCAATGGGAGTATCAGAGTAGATGACGCCGCCCACGGGAACTTTGGATGATGAAGTTTGCGACATGTCCGGCCTCCTGATCAGTTGATGGGATGATGGATGGTAACCAGGCGACTGCCGTCAGTGAACACGGCTTCTACCTGTACGATAGGGATCATGTCGGCCACACCGTCCATAACATCGTCTTTGGTGAGCACCTTTCTGGTGCCGTCCATGACCTCTTCCACTGTTTTGCCTTCACGCGCACCTTCCAGAGCAGCAGCAGACAGAACAGCCACGGCTTCAGGATGGTTGAGTTTGAGCCCCTTAGCCTTGCGCTGCAGAGCCAGCATGGCCAGAGTATGGATCATCAATTTGTCCAATTCTCGCGGAGTAAGATGCATAGTGCTCTCCTTATTTGAAGAATGCCGGGGAATCTTCGCGTTAAGCGAAACACCGACGAAGAAATTTGGCTGGAATAGCAGAGAAGCGGTGCTCAAACCCTCTGGCAAGAGAGTAAGATTTTTCAGATGGGCAAACAGCTACACAGACCTGATGTGTGCTGGCGAGAGATTCTTGCTCTCTAGTGAGCTTTGTTCTCAAATATTTTCGCGGTCAATTAACGCAGCGACTATATACATTAATAGCTATCAGTTAGTTTATTTAGATACAAGGGACCAGGGGCAGTTTCGAAACAATAATTAAAACTAACCTTATAGTTTTCATAACATGCATGAATGTTTAAAAATTTACGACAATATTTTCGCCCTGACCTGCAACTCAATGAAATGATTTCAGCTTTGCAGTAAAATTTCTTTCGGCGGTGGTGGCGAGGGATAAATAACACATTCCCATTGAGCCAACAGGAAAAAAGACTAACAAATTACCCGCAACAGATAGAAATAGTTTAACATGTAAAAAAGGAAAAACTGGCATAGGTTGCCAGCATAGCTGTGAGAAGCAAGGTTGAGTACGACAGTTATTTTGTGCATATGGCTTTAACAATCTGATCGTGCTGATAAGTACTGCGCCCCCAGAAAACGTTTAGTACTGAAAAGTTCGTAAGAAGCCCCAATTAAGCAAACTGGGGCTTCTAATTTAAGCCCTACACATGGCATAAGCATAATATCAAACTGACTAAAGCTGTGCGGCCTACATTCAGATGATTGACTTTTCCTATGGAATCAAACGCAGGCAACCATTACTTGCCACATTGCTAGCGTTAGGCCATATAGCTATTTTTTGAACACTTCCTCCAGAAATGGGATCACCTGTTTTTTACGGCTCATGACGCCGGGCAGCCAGGCAGATGAATCCTTGAATTCAGTCTTGAAGGCCGTTGACGGAAGCGCGGAATCATCGCTTATCGCCAGCATTTCTGTACCTTGCTTGCTGATGTCGGTAAGCATAAGAAAAATGCTGTTCAGATTCGTTTCTTTTTTGATTTGGGCCATTGCGGCCAACAGGTCTTTTTTCTTTTCCGCCAACATGTCCAAGGAAAGTACTTCAAGCTGCCCCACTCCCACAGGGGTGCCGCTCATTTCAAAATTTTTATAGTCACGAAGCACCATTTCACGAGTAGAAACGCCGTCCAATGCTGATTTCGCCTTGAAAAGCTCGTGAGCCAGAGCCTTCTGGTCGCGTACACCCGAAATTTTGGCCAATGCGTTGCCAGCAGCCTTGTCACGCTCTGTGGTTGTAACAGACTGATACATGACCGTATCAGAAATAATGGCGCACAGCATTCCACCAGCAAGTTCTTTGGGAATGTCCACCTTATAAAAAAGCATCATTTCATAAAGCACGGTATTCACGCTGCCGAGCGGCAATAACCACACTTCCAGCGGAACAGCTGTACTCAAGCCTCCAAGTTTGTGGTGGTCGGCAATAAAAACCAAAGAAGCTTCTTTGAGGTCATCCGGCCCCTGTGCGGCATCGTTGAAGTCCACAATGCCCACAGACCTGCCAGCCACAGGACCAAGCATAGCGGGCATGGAAAGCCCAAACTTTTTAAGCACAAATTCCGTTTCAGGATTCGCCTTGCCCTGCGACATGGCAATGGCAGGCCTGCCGGTTTTATTTAGCAAATGGCTTGCAGCCAGTGCGCCCACAATACTATCTGTGTCAGGATTTTTGTGCCCGAATACAAGAATTGCTTCAGGCGAAGAGGACGCAGCAAAGCAACATGAAAATGCCAATGTGACTGTAAGTAGGGCGATGCTCAAACAACCAACGCATTTCCCCAGTAATGGAGCAATATTTTTAATCATATCATTCCCCTTGATTGATTACACCGTTGAAACAACCTTATGCACCAAGTAAAACATGCAGAAAAATCAGATTATCTTTTCAAGCACTTGCATAACTAGCATGTTTTCTATTAGCATATTCAGTAATAAATCATAAATAATAAATATTTATCGCTATAATAGTTATAGCTTATATATAATTATAATTACAAAACATGATTAATTATTGTCATTAATTATATATTATGAATTTCTATTACTTAAAAATATTGCTCGTTACAGTACTTTTACTATTCACAATTATCCAATATGAACTGCGAGTGTCGCATGGCATACTTGGCAAATTTGTCAGCACAGATCCGTCTTAAATATGGAGGCAGCCGCTCAAGTAATGAACTTCGCTCAACGGCATATGTCCTTTCACAAAGCAAATAGCACCTCATAAAAAAGCCCCCTGTGCGGAACCCGTCCGAACAAGGAGCTTTTATACAGACTATAAAAAACCAACGGTATCATATATGCTTTGTAGTTGTGCGCTGAAAATTACCTTGCGGGCAAAATCCTGCTACGCTGAACCGGATGGTCCTTCCTATCCGCCACGACAACAGAACTATTTAAAAACAAAAAGTTCTATTGCATATCCCGCAGCATCTTCAACTTGGAACCGCTGAACTTTCCGCCATCAGGCAGTTTCATGTGACCAAGGCCCTGCATCAGCACCTTACGGTAAAACTCATTGCCAGCGGCTACGACCTTGGGGATGGAGTAATAGTCCTGATCATCAACACTGAAAGAGATCTCCAGCGCTATGGGTTCACCGCCCCACGAAGCCGTCCAGGCTTCAAACGCAATTTCCGCCTCAACCCCAGCCAAATCCACCGAACCCATTTTGGCCGAATAGGTGCAGACATTCACTGCTTTAAGGATGGTATCAGCTGCAAGACCGCTCTTGGTGAGTGCAGGTACAAAGCGTGAAAACTGCTGCAAGCGCGGCCGGTCAAGTTCACCAAACGTATTTTCATCACCGCGTATGTTAACGCTTTTTTCCAACCTGGTGCCCATGTTACCCTGCGCGTCGAGGTAAGGATGGTCTTCAGCGGCTATCTCCCCCTTGATACCCACAGGAACCAGCGACGTTCCGAGGATAAAGGCAGGATCCTTACCGGATGTTTTCACTGTGAGCCTTCTGCCTTCTTTTACGCTGCCATCCTTTTTGTAATTGGTGGTAATGCGCACGACAAAGCCCGCATCCCGCAAGGCCAGATTATCCGTATCATAATAGCTTCGCATGCGCAGCCGCACCTTGCCCTTCTCGGACTTGGTCAGCAGAAAGCCGTTTTTTGAGGCTGAAGCAGACAGGGCGTCCCAAAGCTTGTTGAAAGAGGCTTTTGGCTTGTCTGTAGCAAAAAGTACCGGGTTAAGGGCCATTTTATACTCAAGGCCATTCACAGAGCCGTGAGGTTTCCAGGCCGCAACATTACTCTCATACTGAGATGGACCGGCAGCCAGCGCAACCGCAGCAGATAACAACACACTCACAACTAACAGTGGAATCAGTCTGAACATATAGACTCCTTGCAAGCAAATAAGGTTATTTGGCAAATTATGACAAATAACGCTTCGTTTTGTACAATAAAAATAAAATATACAAAATATAAGTTCGCCTTATGAAAGTTATATACATCGACGGTGAATCATAAATATAGCTTATGAATAACGCAGGCACTTCTGATTTTTATCTTGTGCCTGCCAGAGATACGTTAGCACAGACGTCAATGAGACGTTTTTATGAAATCCAAGGAGAATACAGTGGCTAAAGAAATTGAACGCAAATTCCTTATAAAGGGAGAAGCATGGCGCGCTCTGGCAGAGGGCACCATGTATCGTCAAGGCTACCTCAACAGCGCCAAGGAACGCACCGTTCGTGTGCGCACGGTGGGCGACAAGGCGTTCCTGACCATCAAGGGCATCACGGTGGGCGCCACTCGGGCAGAGTACGAGTATGAGATTCCCTTCGCCGACTGCAACGCTCTTTTGGACGACCTTGCCGAAAAGCCCTTGATCGAAAAGAAGCGCTACAAGATCAAGCAAGGCGAATTTACGTGGGAAATCGACGAATTCTTCGGCGACAACCAGGGGCTTATTGTGGCTGAAATCGAACTTACCAGCGAAGACCAGAAGTTCGACAAGCCAGACTGGATTGGTGATGAAGTGACCGGCGACCCGCGCTACTTCAACTCCAACCTCATCAAACATCCCTTTACCCGCTGGTAGATCAAGGAGAGTTCTCATGGCTGACGTCTTTGCTAAAAACGTTTCCACTTCTGCGGCTGAAGCCGAAAAAATCGTTCCCCGCGCAGAATTTCGTGTTTTCGGTCACGATATCATCGAAAAAGTCAAAGAAAGCATGTGGGGCTGCGGTGCTGTGCTATTCAAGGCCCGCAGAATGCCCGCTGAAACATACTTTCTGTCGGTGCACACTACAGAAGCCAACGTCAAAGTGCGCGACGGCTTGCTGGATATCAAAACCAAGGTGGGCGAAACCCCCGAAGGGTATGAAATTTTTCAACCTCGCGGCAAATTTCAGTTTCCCGTATCCAAGACCGATCTGGCCGTGATCCTTTCCCACCTCAAGGTGGAAATGCTCCTTGATAAGGATCAGTACGGCATTGACGAGTTCATTGAAATGGTGCGCAAACACCCGGATATGGCAGCCGTCAGCGTTGAAAAAATGCGCTATGGCTTCACGGTGGAAGGCATCATTTGTGAATACGCCCAGGTGTGGTTCAACGGTGCCCTGCTTGAGTCGGCCTGCTGCGAAAGTGAAGACTACGCAGGCATGAAGAAAGCGGTAGAAGCCCTTGGCATTGCTGCAATGCCCAACACCAACTACCTCAAGGCCGCACGCCGCGTTGTCGGCATGGAATAATTTGCTGAAGCAGTCGTCAGCCCCTCACTTCTGACGACGTTTCAGCGCCTTCCCAAAGGTCATCTCCCGTGGCCTTTGGGAAGGAGCCAGATCAAGGAGGCAACGTGTCGCAAGTAGCAAGCACCAAGGCCTTTGACCCTTTGGATATCAGGAATTACTCGCTTGATAAGCTTCCTGATCTCAAGGGTGGCGTCTGGATGGACCGCATAAAATTTGCGGGTCTTCCGCTCGGCGTTATCTCTTTTCTCTATTTTTACCTGCAATGGTGCGGCCCCATCGGGGTTTTTGAAGAACAAACAAAGGTTGCGCCCGAGCACTGCTATGCGGCACTAGGTATCTTTGTTTCATCGCTTATTCTCTGGCTTTCTGAAGCCATTCCCAATTACCTGACCTCATTTCTCATTATTGTTGCAACCATTCTCACCGGCGTTATGAAGATGCGCCCGGCCTTTGCCATGCTGGGCGAGCCGGTCATGATTCTTAATATCGCCAGTTTCATCATGGCCAGTGCCCTTGTAGTTACCGGGCTTGCCAAGCGCATATGCCTTTATGTGGTTTTATCAATGGGCAATAATGTTACACTCATTCTGGCCTGCTTTATCGCCCTTAATCTGCTTTTAGGCGCATTCATCAGCGCCACTTCAGCAAAAACAGCCCTGCTTCTTCCACTATTCATGGTTATATCCGCCATGTACGGCTCCACAGGCGGCGAAAACCGCAATAATGTGGGGCGCAACATGGTGCTGCAAAACCTGCTGGCCAACAACGTTTCAGCTTCTGCCTTCATCACCGGATCGGCAGCCAACCTTCTTGCCGCGCAACTGCTCGAGAACGCGGGTTACAAGGTTTACTACAGCGACTGGATCATGGCTCTTTTGCCTTTGTCCATCATCCAGTGCGCCTTTGCCTGGTATACGGGCACACGCCTGATATTCCCCATCCGCAAGGAAGACTCCACTCCCAAACTAGCCGGGGGACACGACAGACTGCGGCAGGAGCTTTTCAAGCTCGGCCCCATCTCATCTGCTGAAATTCGCGCTGGCATTGTTTTTCTTACTGTTCTTCTGCTTTGGGGCACTGACCGCTACCACGGCATACGGGCCGAGGTCATAGCCCTTATGGGCGCCATAGCTGTGCTTATGCCTGCGGTGTGCAAGTTGCCGCGTATTGGCGTCATCAAGTGGAACGACGCCGACATCCCCTGGCATATGCTCATGTTCAGTTGGGGAGCCTACGTTCTTGGCGGGCTTATGGACAAAACAGACATCGTAGGCCTGTGGATGCATTATTCCCTGGACGCGTGGGGCGCTGCCTCTTTGCCCAAGGTGGCGGTATTCACTCTGCTGGCTTCGCTTTTTGCCCTCACTACCCTTGTAAGCGAAAGCAAGACAGCCCGAACCATCGTGCTTTTCCCCATCATCATAAGCGTCGCCAAAAAATTCGGATGGGATGTCATTGGCTTTTGTTTGCCAATGGCCTTTCTTATCAACCAGGTTTACGTGCTTTATTTCAACTCCAAGCCTGCCAATATCAGCTACCTCACAAATCAGTACACCAGTTGGGAATCATTCAAGTTCGGCATATTCCAGCTGGCTGCGTGCGTAGGAATGCTCATTTTGTGGACGCAGTACGTCATGCCGCTTATGGGCTTTGACAGCAGGCTTTGGTAGCAATGCGCGCCATTGGCGCGGCAAGCTCAAACGGAGGGTTTATGCGCAAAGTACTTGGTCTATTGTTGCTGTTCGGCCTGCTGGCGGTAATTCCGGCCAAAGCCGCCGAAGTATACCAGCAGAACCTGTCACAATGGAAAGGACAGGTGAAAGAAATTACCGGGCGGGAATACAAATTCCTTGTGGCCCCGGAAAAAGTGAATGCCGATGTAACCAAGGCGTTCAAAGAAATATGGGATCAGGCAAAGGATGTAGCCGCCAAACTGAATATCAGCATGACGGAAAAGAAAAAAGATCCTTTCGCTCTGGCCCCTACCATCAAAACCTATTTTGACACCCCTGATTTTGCTTTGTGGCAAAAAGGATTCCTCATCCGCGTCACCACCAACTATCAGCGCGGCTACCCCGCAAGTCCGCTGCGTGTTTCGGTAAAGGGCATAAACGGTTCCTTCAGCAAGGTTCTTGCAACCAAGCTGGAAGCCAAAGGCGTAAAAAGCAGCAGCAATGCTGAAGACAACATTGGCATCGGCAAAGGCGGCCAGCTTGTAAGCTATGTGGACAAGGCCGTGAACTTTACGCTGACGCGCGGTGAACTCGGCCAGATGAACCTGGCGGACTTTGGCGCTTATGTGCCCGAACTGCTCAAACTCGGCCTGCCCGCAGACACCAAGTTGACGGCCCATGTGGCCTATGGCATGCGCTGCCGCCCCGGCCATATGGAATTGCCCGGTCTTGACAAGCCCCTTTCCGTTTCGATGGAGGCATGGTCGCGTACCGAGGGCGGAGCCCCCTTTGTTTATGATTTTTCATTCGGTTACGACGGCGACTTCACCAAGCAGATAGAAGCCCACAAAGCTGGTGAAAAGCTGATGCAGGCCCTCTATGCACAGCTGGGAGAAAAACTTGCGATGAAGGACGTGCACACATGGATAGGTTCCAAAGTACGCGTACTGCTTAACAAGCCGCTGTAAGGGCCAACCCCGGAGCAATATCATGAAAAAATATCTTGCTGTTATTTTTGGCACGCTCTTCGCCTTGGAAGGCGCGGCCCTGGCTGCTGAAAACCTTGACGTTCTTTACGGCATCGCCAACAGACCTTCCTACATCAAACACTATGAAGCGAATAAAGAACACAATGTCCTGCTTAATCCCTATCTTCAGGTAGCCACGAGGGGTGCCCACGCCGTGCTTGACGTCAAAAGGCCTGTGTACAACTTTGTAATCACCCCTGAAGGAGGCGTGGCCCTTATTGAAGAAGCGCCCCATCCTTATGGCCGCACTTATCCCAAGGGATTTTTCCGTCCGGAAGACAAATCCCAACGCAAGCCCGGCACCACTGAAAACTATGGGCATGTTTCTGGCACAGCTGGCGGTCCTGGCCGTATAAGCGGCGAAATCATCAACGACCGCAAGAACAGCTGCTGGCTGGTAAACAACAAGTCTGGCCGTTACTCCAAGCGCAATATCGACCGCACCCCGGAACAACTGCTCAATGCTTTTGTACTGATGCAGGAAACCATTGATCCGGGCGATCAGCCGTGGTGCAAGGGCGCGGCCTACCTGCTTGGCTATGCCCCCGATTACATCAGCGAGCCCCTGCGCAAGAGCCCTGAAATGCGCTATGAAGACCCCGATACCAAGAAAAATGCGCACATCCTTCTTGTCCCCGGCGTCAAACCGCCTCACTTCGCCATACCCCAGTACCAGCACATTTCCCTGGATGCTCTGCCCTCCGGCGACGCTGCTGGCGGACAAGCCAAGGAAGCAGCCAAGCCTGAAAGCAAATCTGCGGACAAATCCGGCAAGGGTGTTCCGGCTCCTGAAAAAGCCGCCTACAATGACGATCCCTCCTAAGGCCAGGCATGGCTAATCGGCAATACCATTCAGGAGCGTAATACCATGAAAAAGTATATCATTTTGTTTGCTTTGTGCCTTCTTGCCATGCCTCTGGCAGCCTTTGGCGAATCTGTTGGGGTTCGTGCCCAGCAATCTGTACTGAAAGGTGAAAAAAACTTTCTTGCTGACTACACCACCCACAATCAGGACGGTACCGTCAACGTGGTGGTTGAAATTCCTGCCGGAACAACGGCCAAATATGAGGTCGATCACAAGACAGGCCTTATGGTCCTTGAACAGAAAAACGGCCAGCCCCGTTATGTACAGTACCTGCCCTACCCCGGCAATTACGGCTTCGTGCCCCGCACAGTGCTTGCCAAGGAACTTGGCGGCGACGGCGACCCGCTTGATGTTATTGTTTTGGGTGACGCCGTCCCCAGAGGCAGTGTTATCAAGGCCCGCCCTCTGGGTGTGCTGACCTTGAAAGACGGTGGTGAGGAAGACAGCAAGGTCATCATGGCCGCCATCGGTTCACCCTTTGAAAAAGTACGCAGCGTGAAGCAGCTGAACGAGCAGTTTCCCGGCGTGACCGAAATCCTCCAGACCTGGTTCACTTCTTACAAGGGCAAGGACAAAACCGGCAAACTCCTGCTGAGCAGCGATGGCGTCAAGGAGCGTACCGAGGCCATTCGCGTGATCGGCGATGCCGCTCTGCAATTTGAGCGTTCCAAGGTATCGGAAGCCGACAAGCCCAAGCTCGACCCTGACGGCAACCCCTACGTGTATTTTTCACCCGAGGCGCGCAATATCAGCGATTAGGGCAGATCGTCTTGAGAATGTATATTCTCGAGGCTATGTAATCTGATTTTTCACACACACCCTCTAACAGAAGCCATTGCCAAAGAAAGCGCCCCAATGTGGGGCGCTTTCAATTTTATGGGTCTTGCCGGGCAAAGCCCGAGACACTGTCTAATGAAGACGGGCCAGAATATCTTCGGGCAAGGGCACGCCAAGTTCAAAGAGCATGGAAAGGAAGTGGCTTACCGTACGGCTCAGACGCTGGCCTTCCATATATACCAACGAATAGTTCACATGCAGGTCAAAGGATTTCAGCCGTAACTGGGTCAATTGCCCCGCTGCCAGCTCAAGAGCTGCGGCATACTTGGGCAGAGCCGTTATGCCTAGCCCGCTGATCACGAGCTGCTTGGCCACTTCCATATTGTCCACGGTCATGAACGAAGGCCGCTGCGGACTTTTTGCATGATTTTTGAACCATTCATGTACCTTGTTGGTCACGCGCGTGCCCTGCTCTCGCAAGATGAAAGGGTGCCCCAATAGTTCGTCGGCGCTGATGGGGCGTTCGATTTTCGCCAGATCGGATTTTTTTCCAGCCACCACAATAAGAGGTTCGCGGTGTAAAAAATGTGTTCGAAGGCTTGGATGCGATGGGGACGATCCGCAGAAACCGATTTCCAACTGGCCCTTGTACACTTTTTCGGCAATGATATGTGAGTTATGCACCGCCAGATCCAGCGTCACACCGGGGTACCGCTGATGAAACAGCACCATATAATTGGGCAGATAATAGGCGCTCATAACTGCCGAAGCGCCCAGCACCAGACGTCCTGTATTCAGGCTGCTCAAACTTTGAAATTCGTCCTGCATCTGCCCCACAAGGCTGAAAATACGCTGTGTGTATTCGTAGAGAACCCGCCCCTCGCTTGTAAGATTCACCTTGCGGCGCGAGCGGTCAAACAAGGGTACACCAAGAGTATTTTCAAGGCTTTGCACCTGCATGCTTACCGCAGGTTGCGTCAAAAAAAGATCACGGGCCGCCTGAGTAAAATTGCCGGTTTCAGCAATTCTGTGAAACGTCTTCAAATGATCTATATTCATGCGTTTACCGATCTTTGCTATACTATTTTGTCTTATTCCACTGATGCTGTGGCAGATGGAGCTAATTGTCAATCATTTCTGCCTGCTGGTTCATGCATTTCAATATAGCCATAACATGTATATTATATACACTTTTTACAATGAATAACGTTTCATTATCTTCACCATTGGCAATTCTGATTTTTACCAATGAGTGCCCCGCTGTAGGCTGCACACAGAAAGTAAAAAAGCATGAAGTGTCTGAGCAGGGCTGACCGCTGCTAGTGCAGGGGCAACCTGAAAGTAGATTAACCGTATCTGCACTACTGCATGGAGAATGCCAATGCGAAAGCTTTCCCCCCTGATTCTGGCCGCCGCGATCACTCTTGGCGGAGCAACCACAGCCAGCGCCATTGATTTCAAGATCAAGGGATACTGGAGCCTCTCTTACGAAGTGGCCACCAACAGCGCCTTTGCCAACAGCCGCGCTGGAGACAGTACCGGAGACGATTTTTCGGCTGGCGAAAGGTTGCGGTTACAACTTGAAGCCAAGGCGTCCAAGTATCTTTCAGGCACAGTGGGGCTTGAAATTGGCGACGTCTATTACGGAATGGCTGAAAAAAGGGGACGGAGCGTTGGCGGAGCTCTGGGTGCCGACGGCAATCCCATTAAACTTAAGCGCGCTTTTTTGGACTGGGAGGTACCCAGGACCGACATTAAGGTGCGCATGGGCATTCAGGGGATGAAGCTGCCCCTGTTCGCCTCTGACGGCAACTTTGTTCTTGATGACGATGCTGCGGGCATTGTGGTTTCTTCACGCGTCAATGAGAACGTATCCGTAACGGGTATGTGGGCAAGGCTGCTCAATGACAACCCCCTTGAAACTTCCCCTCAGTATCACGACAGCCTCAATTACGATGTCAGTAATCCCGATAATGACGCCCTTGATTTTTTCAGTCTGCTCGTTCCACTCCGGTTTAACGGCCTGCAAGTGACTCCCTGGCTGGGGCTTGCCACTATGGGTGACGGTATAGGCCGCAATCCCAACAAGGATTACTCTGAAGATTTCATCAGAACATCGCGCAAAAAACTTCAGGAAGGTATGGGCGTATATACCGGAACAGGCAAGGCCCCCATGCTGCTCGAATATGGCGGCGGCGAAACCTACACATGGTGGGGCGGCCTGTCTGCCAACCTGAGCCGCTTTGACCCGTTTATTCTGAAGTTTGACTTCATGTACGGCAACAAGCGCGGCAACGGTCTGTACAGGGACAAAACCTACACGAAGGATAACGGCAAGGTTAAAAAGCTGGGCAAGCACGCCCCCCTGGATGCAGACCGCTATAACCGCAGCGGCTGGTTTGCCAGCGTATTGGCCGAATACAAGCTGGATTGGGGCACGCCCGGAATTTTCGCATGGTACAGTTCAGGCGATGATGACGACCTTGGCAACGGTTCTGAACGTATGCCGGCCATGTCGGGCAACTGGGATTACACACACACGGGCTTCAAGGGCACCACAGCTTCTGGTGCTTATGACGGTCTGTTTGCCTACCAGCCTATCGGTCTCTGGGGGCTCGCCTTGCAACTGCGTGAGGTACCCTTGATGGAAGACCTCAAGACGCACCTCAAAGTTCTTTACATGCGCGGCACAAACTCCGCCAACATGCCAAAAAAGATAGCAGAATCGCAGTTCATGCTGGGTGAAAGCGTCAGCGGCATCGCGCCCGCAGGCGCCATCGGTTCCTACCTGACCACCAATGACTGGGCGATGGAAGTGGACTGGAACACCGAATACAAAATCTACGAGAACCTAAAGCTTATTGTGGAAGCCTCCTACCTCTACGTTGATTTTGACAAGGACACCTGGAGCTACACCGCACCGGACGGCGTGAAGTATGGGCGCGACTGGGTGCAGCGGCCTGACAACCCCAACGTGTTCAAGGTCGGCATGAACTTCCATTACTCGTTCTAAATCCTCCCCAGGCCCCTTCGGATGGAAATACGAAGGGGCTAGTCAGCCCCTCTTAGACGCGAAATAAGAGGGGCTTTCGTTACACATGAATTTCTGCCGCGGTGCACTCAGTCAGGGCCAACGACACAGATTGGAGCATTTTCCAATGAAAGAACTAAGGTACATTGCGGCGGAACCCCAAGCTGCCTGTCACAGGGCGGCTTGGGCATTCAGCTGAAATCTCATTTTTTGCTTCATGCCCGACTTTGCCAATACGAAATTTCAAAATTAAGCGGGTCAGCATACTGACCTGGCTGCTCAAGAAATCATATCTCCACGGGAATATGTATGTCAGTCGAAAACAAGGCGTGTAGATCAATTACATGCACGGGCAATCCTTCCCCCCACCGCGCGCCGTGGCTGTTTGATCCACAGGATCATCAACTCGTTCATCTGGTTAACGACTTTTCTGCCGCCCGTGCCAGCAACAAGCCATTATCCCAGCCAGACCCGGCCCTACACCCAAGTGGTATCATTGAACTAACTTCGGAACCCGGATTGCGCATGGCTCGGGCAGTAATCATCCTGCTCGAAAGCCTTGAAGCCGGGGGACCGCAGGAAAGGCTTCACGCTCTGCGCCGTTTGCACGACGAGGTGCTGTACGCAGTACATTCTCCACTGCAAAAAAACACCGCTCGCGTACTCATCCAGCTCATGAAGGATCTGGTTCGCTCTTGTCCGCACGCCCAGATGCAGTTGCCGCTTGCACATGAATTTCACCAAGCTGTGCGCGGCACACCACGCATCATACGCAAGTTGTTGTGTCGGTATCATCTGTTGGAAATGCCCGAGGCCTGGAACCAACAGGCTTTTGACCATCATGTGCACGACGCCAACACAAAGGGACGCAAAAACCCTACCCATCTGGTTATGGACGCATGGGTCAAGGGAATACGCTTTCTGACGGTCATCTATTACAATACCGTAGACCCGGAAGCCGCCAGCGAACTGCTGCGTGCCGCCCGTATCATGGGCATCAGCGTTCGTATTGGCATAGAATTTCGTGCTTGTTTACGCGAAAAAATGGTGGAGTTTACCTGGGTTCCCCTCAACACAGACAGTCCCAAGGCTTTTATTGATCTGCTGCACAGACCGGATATAGCCGCCATACTGGCTGCATACGCCCCGGTCAATACCTGGACCCAGCAGCATGTTCTGCACCTGCTGCGCGCCTGGAACCAGAAACATGTCCAGGTGCTGGCCGGACAGCTTGGCGTGGATGTCCCCTCCCCCATACAAGAAGACGCATTTCTGGCCTATGTGGGTCAACGTCAGCCTTCATCCCTGCACCTTGCCGAATACATTTTTTCCCAGTGGATTTCGCACATACGGCAGGCAAGTGCCGACCTGCGCAAAAAAATGAATAAGCAGAACGGGGCGGAGTACGCTGCCACACTGGGGGCCGTTACACGGCTGGAAGCTCTTGTTCCCGACACCATACGTACGGTGTGGCTGGGGCCAGAAGCCAATGCTGACCTTGTTTTTCCGCACAAACCACACAGGGATTTGCCAGAAATCCTTTTGCGTAAGCCGGAAGCTTTGCTTGAATCCCTCACACCGCTGCACCCGTGCCAAATGGTGCTTAACCTCGCCGGGTTGACGTCTCAGGACGTCTTGGAATTGCTATGGCGAGGCAAGGGACGCATCACCCATCTTGAACTTTTTAATCTGCGTGAATGGACCAGTGGGCAGCTTGACCATGCCGCGCCTATTAACAAACTGCAAAGGGCCATCAATGAAGGCAGCATCTTGCGCCTCAAGCAGGTGGTCAGACATATCGTGCGTGAAGGGCGAGAAGATCCGGACCGGCAACCCGTATTTCAGGCTATACTCAGTCATCTGCCCAGACTTCAGGAGTATTATTCAACCTTACGGCTGGGCTCGCGTATCGGCACGGACTCCACAAGCCGTTCACACCATACGCACGGCATGGGGCTTGTTTTTATTGAAACCCTGCCGCAGCAGGCCCGTAACGCCATGCGCCGCGAAGACAAGGAGCAAAGGCTAACCTTGCCCGTACACACGGATATATACAGTTTTGAGCAGCATCATGAACCACAGTATCCCCAACCGTGGTGGATCAGAATGCTGAGACGTCTTCCTGGCCTGGGTAAGCTGGGTTGCCATTCTGTAAGCGGCTGGGGGCTTGAAAAAAAGACAACCACAGTGGGACAAGACGGCAACCTTGTAACATTGGGCGGCGTTGACGCCAGAGGCATCAATACCGAAAACACCCCAATCAACTGCAAGACAGCGGCAGAAATAAGCCCCTGGAATCCTGCTTATATCAACAGCGACGTAATCAATACGCTCAAAATCATTGCGGGCTTTTTACCAGCGCAATGGGCCTTCTGGTATGTGGGCAGTTGGTGGGTGCTGACGTGGTTTGGCGCTCTGCTCTGGTTCGTCATCACTGCTGTACGCAACGTTGCACAGTCTATGGTAGGTGGCGGGGCCTTCAGTCGTTCTATGCTGCTGCCGTGGAACCGCTATGTCAGTTGGAGCCGCATGGCCGACTCTCTGCTATATACAGGAATTTCCGTCCCACTTCTTGAGGTGGTCGTGCGCCTGTGGCTGCTTGAAAACCTGTTGGGCATCACCGTACAGGACAATGCCGTGATGGTGTACACAGTCATCGCCCTGGTCAACAGCGTCTATATATCCGGGCACAATATCTTCAGGGGGCTGCCCAAGGAGGCCGTCATTGGCAACCTGTTCCGCAGCGCGCTGTCCATCCCCTTGTCAATGCTTCTCGGGCAGGCTTTGCTGCAATGCTTTATCCTCATGCATCTGCCTGACCCTATGGTTTTGCTGCAAAACTGCGCAGCCATTGTGTCCAAATGCTCCTCGGACGTCGTGGCGGCAGTCATTGAAGGTTTTGCTGACCGTAACCACTACCTGCGCATGCGGCAAAGCGATTATGACAGCAAGTTTGCGCAGATTTTTAAAAATCTGGCAAAACAGGAACTGCTGTTTCCACATCGCAATCTGACAAAAATGTTGCAATCTCCCCACGAATTCTGGAGCCAGCTGGGCAAAAAGGACGCGCTGGTTGCGCGACAGGCCTTGGAGCACATGCTGGACATGATGTATATGTGGTATTTTAAACCGCGTGCCCGGCAGGCTTTCTGGCAGAGAATAAACGCCATTCCGGCTGAAGAAAAACAGGGCATTCTTGCCTTGCACTCTCTGTTACGCCTTGAACATGAAATAACCACTCAACTCTTACAGGGATTACTTGGCAAGGATTTTTCGCGGGCCCTGACTTTCTATCTGCAAAAGCATCATGAATACCTTCAGGAACTTAAAAAATAGGCAACAGCACTAGAACTTCCAAGGCCCAGCCGGAACTAGTAAGCAAAGCCGCTCCCGGCCAAAAGCCGGGAGCGGCTTTGCATCAGTTAGCCGACTTTTTCCATCTTGCCGTAGACGTTGCGCATCCTCAGCACCAAAGCGGAGGCTTGTTCAAGAAGGCAACCAAGGCTGGCAATAACATATCCTTTCATGCGCATATTGTGCGGCGTGCTTCGCATAACCTTGACCACGCCAGTCAGCAACAAGTGCGTTTCAGCCAATAACCCGCGAAAATCTTCAACATGATATTTTTCCAACAGCTCTTGCTCATGCCGCACTTTTCCAGCAGGAAGATAATAGCAGCGGATTTCTCCACCCATGCCCTGCCCTTCTTTCGCAGGCTCATACATGGCAAGCAGGTCTTGGGCGGCTTTTTGAAAGTTTTCAATTCGCCGTGGCAATTCAAGGTCGGGTTGAAATTGAGAAGATGGCGCTAAAGGCTGCGAAGCAGCATTCGAAGAAAGATGGGGCATAAGAACCTCTCAGGATTTTTTGAGTGGAGCCTTTCAAACAAAAGACTCCGGGCGCTCAAAACTGCCTGAGAGCAGCGGACTATTTTCCGGCAAGCCGGTATTATATTTCGCCCACACCCGGAGATACAATGCAGGAAGAGCGTCCTCAAAAAAGGACGCAACAAGACCCACAAGCTTTCGGGGTGGGAAAACCGTCTCAGGAGGTGTTTTGAGCACCTTCACTATAAAATCATATTGAATTTCACACGTCAATGCGTCTTAGGCAAAGCCAAAACCTTTAACCCAGCGCCCATAAATCTGAATCACTGCAGGCGCAATACGGACAGGACAAGGCTGCCGTCTTGATTTTCAAATCTTGCCTATCCGCCGATGAAAGAAGCAACGTGACTAACAGCACGCGCGTGTTCTTCTGCAATCCTTAATCAGTAATATTATATAAATCATGACATACCACTCTCTTAGATTAAAAATTTTATTTAATTAAATTATATATTTAACTATCATATTAAGAATTTTATCACCCCTTCAACACACTCTTTTTATAAAATCGCGACTATTTCATCTTCTGCCACTTAATTACTGATAGTTCTTATTCATACTTTTAAGCTAGTTACAGCGTCACAAATATATACCCCGCCACGATCCTTATAACAATTCATATACATTGTTATTATTTATAAAAATCATTAAACTTATGAGTGAATACTATCCAGTCGATAGTATTAAGTTCACTGATTTGTCCCTCTGTTTTCATTTTCATCAAAAATTACAAGCGGAAACAACATATCCCAACGCACCAAACACCTGGATTGTGAAGCTACACATGGCGGCGACACAACATATCCATATGTTTTTCAATCCCCTCAAACTGGAAAGGCCCTGTCATGAGTAAAGAAGCTATTGTTGCCAGAATTGAAAAAAAGCCATTGAGCATGACTATAAATGGTAAAAAAATCGGTCCCATTGACGTTCCTGTTGGAATGCCGATGATCGATTTTTTACACCATTACCTTAACCTTACCGGAACGCACTTTGGCTGCGGCGAGGGGGTTTGCCATGCCTGCACTGTCGTGGAAGTAAAATCAGACGGAAGCATGGTTGATACGCGAACCTGCATTGCCAATGCACATTCCTTTGATGGTAAAACGATCATTACAATTGAAGGACAGGCCAAAACAGATGCGTCTGGCAATGTCACACAACTGACACCTATCCAGACCGCCTTCATTGAAAAATTTTCTTTTCAGTGCGGCTACTGCACATCAGGGTTTATTGCTGGAGCCACGGCGTTTATTGATCGATTGAAGCGTGAGCCAGTAAAGCGGGCTGACCTTGAAACCGCCATTGAAGAAGCGCTTAACGACCATATTTGCCGCTGCACGGGCTACGTACGATACTATGAAGCGGTGCGTGATGTGGCGCTTGCCACGCCCGGCTGTGTTATCGGCCAGGAGGACAAACGATGAAAAACCGTACCCTGCGCAATACAGTTGTATTTATCATCGCTTTGGGCGTTGTGGTGGCGCTTGCTGTTCTGCTCGGCACCTTTCGCTCGTCAAGCGTGGCTTCGCAGGCAGATCAACCTCTTTCACCTGAACAGATGCAGGCACTTATACCGCGTGGACGCGAACTGGCGCTGGCTGGCGACTGCTTTGGCTGCCATTCTCAGGCACAAGGGCCTATGGGAGCGGGAGGCCTGTCCATACCCACTCCTTTTGGTACGATTTTCTCGACCAATATCACACCTGACAAGCAGTACGGCATTGGCAATTATACCCGCGCAGACTACCACCGCGTGATGCGTGACGGCATAGCACCGGGCAATCGCAATCTTTATCCGGCCATGCCCTTTGTTTTCAGCCACATTACAACGCCTGACGATATTGATGCGCTCTATGCCTATAATATGAGTATTCCGGCCATGCCCGTGCCCAACAAGGCCAATACCGGAGTATTTGTTTTGCCTGTGCGTCCGTTCATGAACTTCTGGACGCTGTTGAACTTTCCTGACCGCAAAGCACCTCACAACGAACAGCGCTCTGCTGCCTGGAACCGGGGCGCATACCTCGTTGAAGGATTGGCGCATTGCGGCTCCTGCCATTCGCCCCGCAACTTCATGATGGGTCTGGAATTTTCACGAGCCCTGCAAGGTGGAGAAATCGACGGCGTGGCGGTTCCCAATATTACCGCCCCCTCGCTTGCCAAGCGTGGTTATGATGTTCCTTCTTTAAGCGCTTATCTCGCAACGGGAGTCTCCCCCCAGGGCACTTCATTCGACGCTATGTACACAGTCACCCACTTTTCGACCAGCGCTATGAATGCGGAAGATGTCAACGCAATTGCCGTTTATCTTCTTACTGACGCAAGCGGCAAGCTCACAACACCTTCCGCTCCCCCTGCCCCGCTGCCACAAGCTGTTTCTCCAGAATCCGGCACGCCTTTGGCCACAGGCCGGCTTGCCTACATGGCGTCCTGCGCAGGCTGCCACGGTTTAAATGGCGAGGGGATTCCCAATGTAAGCCCGGCCATGAAGGGCAATGCGGCGTTGGCGATGGAAAACCCGCAAACACTCATCAAAGTCATTCTCAACGGCGTTCCTACCCAGATCTTCAAGAACGGCCAGCGCATGTATGCCATGCCCCCGTTTGCACATCGCATGAGCGACGCCGAAGTCGCAGATATTGTGAGCTGGATCAGGGCGGAATGGGGCGGCCAGGGTACACCAGTAACCGCCAGTCAGGTGAGTGCCCAGGAAACAGCCGTAAAGTAACCGGAATGATGAACAACCCTGCTGCACGCAAAATTCTTCATCGTTCACGGTACTCGCAGTCTCCGACGCAAACGGATTCCGAACAGGAGAAAGACAATGACTATTGATATTTCACGGCGCAATTTTATCAAGCTGGGGACGTTTTTTGGCATTTCCGTATTGATCGGACGCCTGCCCGACGCCCATGCTCTTGAAATACATTCCGGCCCCAGTTCAACAGACTGGATATCGCCAGACGGAAAAGTACGCTATCGGTGGGATGCCCTGAATAAAGTGACAGGGCAAAAAAACTTTGCGCGAGATTTTCGTGCACAAGACTTGCCAGGCTGGCCTAAAAAACAGGCTCACGCATTTTTCATCAAGGCAACGCAAGCTGACCGCACCTTTGAGGGTGTTGATCTGAGCATTCTGGGGCCGGATATGCAGCCCGACCGCCTTATCCTGCAAGAAGACCTGACCGGCGATGGCGTGGCTGTTCCGCAGCCCGAGGGTCTGCCTACCGATTTTTACGGCCAGAACTTTCTGGTGCCTAAGGGGCATACGCCTCCCCTGCTCGGGCAGCCAGTGGCCCTGCTGATTTATCACGATTTTGACAAGTTTGAAGCTGCAAAACGTTCGCTGCGCTTTGCAGAAGGCGTTGTGAAGTATGGCGCAGAAACGGGCCCCAAACCGCCTTCCAACTACGGTGCGGCACGCTATGTTCGTATCGGTGGTGATACCCCTATTGCCTCTTCAGTCTATTCTCCCATGCAGGATGCCGTCATTTGGGGAGCTTTTGACGGCAACAAGCCCGTATGGCCGCCCGAAAGCCCCACAGGCGTTTTTGTGCCAGCCTCTGTTATGACCCTGCACCGTGGGGGCGGTGGTGTTCGCGACCCTAAAGCGGTTGCCCGCGAAACCTACGAACCAATGCGGCGTGGCATGAACGCGGCCGCTGACATTGAAAAGGCCATTGAAGCAGCGCGCCAGGATAAAAACAAGCTGGTGCTGGATCGCCACGGCTTCTCGCAATCAATCGACGCAAGTGCTATGGAGCCGGACAACGGCAACGCGTGGTATGACGCCAAAACCCACACGTTACATATAATTACGGCGGCCCAGTCGCCTTATGAAGTTGCCCGCGTTGCCGCGTTAATGGTTAAAAACAACAAACGCTTCCCGGTCAAAACCATCAAGCTGCTCACGGGCACCACCGTGGGTTACGGCACCAAGGACCACTCCATTTTCCCCTTCTATGCCATCGCAGCCTGCTTTTATGGAGGCGGACTGCCCGTGCGGCTTGCCAATGACCGTTACGAACAGTTCCAGCTTGGCATAAAGCGGCATTCCATAGAAATGGATGTGACCATTGTTGCCGACCGTAAAAGCGGCAAGTTTGAAATCATAAAAGGATTTTATAACCTCAATGGCGGCGGCCGGGCCAACTTCTCCTTCTCGGTTGCTCAGGTGGCGGCAACTGCAGCGCAGTCGATCTACTACTTCCCCAAATCCGACCTCGCGACAATCGCACTTGCAACACCAGCTGTAGAAGCCGGGTCCATGCGTGGCTATGGCACCATTCAGGCAATGAGCATCACGGAACTGCTGGTTGATGAAGTTGCCGCAGACCTGGGCATCGACCAGATTGAACTGCGTAAGCTCAACGCCATGCAGGCTGGATTCGAAAACACGCAAGGCGCGCAACCGCTTGGCGAGCTGAACAATATTGAAATGCTTGACCTTGCTGCCAAGCATCCGCTGTGGGTGAACCGCGCAAAGGCCAAGGCTGATTTTGACAAGGCCAACCCCGGAAAAATGTACGGCGTCGGCTTTGCGCAGGTACAAAAAGATTATGGCACCGGAGCGGATACCAGCGCCCTGACACTGGAATTTGATGCCAATGGCAAGGTGCGCATGCGCCATTGCGTGCAGGAAATAGGCACCGGAGCCACAACCGCACAGCAGGTCATTGTGCGTGACATGCTGGGTAAAGCGCCCGACGCCGTTGAATTTGGCGTTGCAGAATTTCCCGAACTGCCAGTGGTCAGCAACTGGTCGCCGTACACGACTACGCAAAAACAACAGGATGAATTCCAGAAAAATCCCCACTGGGTTCCGTTCATGCTGCCAGCAATGAGCGCCTCAAACAGCGCCTACTTCATTGGGTTTGGCACAAGGCAGGCTGCAAAGTTTCTTTTTGAAAACTCGCTGTGGCCTGCGGCACGCGCCATATGGAGCGAAGGCCCCGCTGGCGGGCAGATATCCAGCGGTTTCATGACAGTGAATGATCTGCGCGTTGTTGAAGGGGGCATTGGCGGTGGCGGTATGGAAACCCTTTCGTTTGAGCGCGTTGCCAAAAAAGCTCACGCAATGGGCTTGGTAACAGGGGTTTCCCTGCATTGCTTCAGCCGCTGGGAATGGGCCACTGCAACATTTGACGTCCCGACCATCGGACCAATCAAGGTAGCCGCAGACGTACTTTCCGTGCGCTACGGCGATGGGGCCGCCCCAAAGCTCAAAAAGCGCATGACCACCGGGGGATACGACTTCATCAAAAGAAGCAGCGTAAACTTCCCTTCCGTGCAGCGCAATAATGCCGGGGTAACTACCTACGCGCCTGCCGCCTGCATAGTTGAGCTCAATGTTAACAGCTTCACTGGCGAGGTTGAGATCATGCGCCACCACAATCTGCTCAACACTGGCAAGGTGATTGTGCCAGAGCTTGTCTCCGGCCAGTTGCAGGGCGGATTGGCTATGGGCATCGGGCATGCCCTGATGGAAGAATTGCCCCTTTATGCCGACGGCCCGGGCAATGGAACCTGGAACTTCAACCGTTACACGTTGCCGCGCGGTAAGGATGTGGCTGTCTGGAATCAAACCGCCGAATACCTTGCGCCGCTTTCTGACAGTTCCCCCACCAAGGGCATAGGAGAAGTGGTGATGGTTCCCGTTGTTGCGGCAACCGTCAACGCTATCACCCATGCCATTGGCAAACGCTTCTACGAGCTGCCTGTAACGCCTGAAAAAATCAAAAAGGCATTGGGGCAGTAAGCGCACAGCAGCGCAATGTGACGTGAATAGCCACTGCCTGCGGCAATTGGCTTGCTCACCTGACTGGCCTGCTTCCCGGCAGTGCTTGCCGCTGTCAGACACACCTTCAATTGAGTAAATGACATGCAAAAACGGGCCACATCGTGAGATGCGGCCCGTTTGTTATCAATGCAGCTACGCTGTTTTTACATGCGAATGCTGTTACGGATATCTTCCAGTCTGGCCTTGGCAAACAGCAGGTACGAGAGCACCAGCTCACCAGAATTGAAAGACGATGTAATATACAGCGGATCATAATCACAGATGCGGGTCAGGTACGACATGGCGGCAGCCATATTTTCTTCATTGTTCTTGGCCCGAATTTCCGGGTACAGCATGTAAAGGGTGTGGATGAAGTCACGCAGCACCAATACTATGCCCTGCACTTCGTAGATGCGGTTATCCAGAGTGTAAAAATTCATATCCTGAGCGTTTTGCAACAATCCCAAGGCATAACCCAGCATATTTTCGCCAGTCACAGCTACGAAAGACGCGTACAAGTCATCTGAGCGGCAGTTGAACACGCCAGTGCCGTTATCCAGAGATTTTTTGTATTCTTCAAGCAGTTTGAAGCCTTTTTTGTACGACCCTTCCGCAGAGGGCAGCATAAAGCTGCGTGGATCAATGGCAAAGCTGTTGATACGCGCCTTGTACAAAAACTCGCTTTCACGGTCGCTGGTTCCAAGCTTGGCTATCTGGCTGGAGTAAAGATCCAGCAGAAACCGCGTGGCATGGTAGACGCCGTACTGGCGATAGGCGCGGTTATCCATCACAAAGCGGTTAAAAATTATGTCGTTAACGCTCCAGCCAAAGGTAGAATCGAGTTCCCGCCGCATCTCGTAGGTGATGGAATCCAGCAGGATTTTTCCCTTTTCATTTTCAGGCAGTTTGTCTGCCTCGGCCGGCACAGGCATGGGTTCTGGGAAGGTCGTGGCGTCAATCAACGAATAAGCGCGTTGGGCCCCCCAGACCAGAAACAAGATACCCAAAAGAAGAGACAACTGAACGGCCAGAGTTTTGAGTACAACCTGCAATTTCAAAATTGGTGGAAGCGTGGGCAATTTCATATACTTAATCCTCAACGAAATCGTTCTTTTTGAAAAATATGAAGTGGGATACCGAGTCAATATACAGGCGAACAGGCAAATGGGGAAGAGCCTGATTTGCACCCTGTAAGCAGTAAGCCCCAGGATTTTAAATTTTACTACAGTTATCTGTGCATTGATGCCAGTTACGACGCACAACACTTTATCCACATACAAATACACCTGCTTCGCAGATAAAAAACGTCTTCATTTCATATTTATCAATATATTTTGTGCATATTATAGTTCAAATTTCAGAATATCAGCATATTCGTTAATTCCAGCCATCATCTTCAGATCATGTAACAGCTTATTATTTCTATTCAGGAATATTTATGCAAAATGGTCTTCATCGCTGCCTGTTATTGCAGAAAATGAAGACCATTCACATTATATTGTAAAACAGGTCAGTTTTACATCTTAATTCAAGGTTGTACGGCTGATTATTTCGTCCTGTACTTCCTTGCACAGTTCTACAAAAAAAGCGCTGTATCCAGCCACACGCACAATAAGATCACGGTGTGCTTCCGGGCTTTGTTGTGCCTGAACCAATGTTTCCCTGTCCACGCAGTTGAACTGCATTTGGGCATTGCCAAAAATTGAGGCCGTGCGGAGCAAAGAGCTCCATCCGGCGCGGCCATCCGGCGTATCCAGAACACTGCTGGCCAGTTTAAAGTTGTGGGCCATCCCCAGGCTCATTGATTCCACATTAATCTTTGAAACAGATTTTATAATGGCAGTCGGTCCGTTGTGGTCAGCCCCCTGAGAAGGACTCATAGCATCAGACAACGGCGCTTTTGCAAACCGCCCATTGGGGGTAGCGCCAATCATGCCGCCCAAAGGCGTGTTGAAAGATTGGGAGAGAGTGCCGTGAATGTGGCGGGCATAAAGGGATTTGTGCTGATTGAACATGCGCTCCGTATAGTCGACAATATCGGCAGCAATCAAATCAGCATAGTCGGCATCATTCCCGTACTTGGGCGCTGCGACGCAATCTTTGTGGACAGACTCATAACCCTTCCAGTTTGCATCAATAGCTTCTTTCAGCTCATGCAACGTATATTTTCTTTCATCATATACAAGCTTTTTTACAGCAGCCATACTATCAACATAGGTAGCAAGTCCGGCAAATATCGTTCCCGGCCCTTCATACAAGGCAGCACCACCAGCCGTGACGTCCTTTCCCGTCTGCATACAGCCGTCTACAAACAAAGACATATATGGCGTAGGGGTCATGTCCCTGACTGCTTTTTGAATAAGTACAGAGCCTCTGGCCGTGAGTTTGATAATATGGTCCAGCTGCCGTTTTACCGCAGCTTCAAACTGTTCGTAAGTCTTCAGATCGCCAAGATCTCCGGTATCCAGGCCCAGCTTCGTTCCATAGGAAGGAAGTACACCACGGTGAAAAACAAACTCTATGGCAATGGGCCACTGGGTAAAACCTCCAACAGTCCATTGATGGATACGGCCGGACTTCTGCGGTTCAACGCATCCCATAAGGCAGTAATCCCGGGCGTCGTCAAAATCGAAGCCCTTCCGCAGCATCATTTTGATATGCGCGTCGTCAAAATGGCAGGCAGGCATTCCCGCACCAGCCTTGATGACATCCAGAATTTTATCAATATATGGCTGCGGCGACTGGTTATGAATGCGGCATGCCAGCGAAGGCTGATACATTTTAACCTGTTCCACTGCATCCATGATGAGGTAGGTCAGGCCATTTGTGCCATCGCCCCCTTCCCGCCTGACGCCGCCCACACACATATTGATGAACGGCATGTACCCTGCAAAATAGGTTGCGGTAGACGCCGGAGTATACCAGATCATCTCGGAGCATTTGATAATGAAGCAGCCCATAAGCTCGAAAGCTTTCTCGTCACTCAAAGTTCCTGCTGCTATATCAGCAGCGTAGCACGGGTAAACATATTGATCGAGGCGACCCAAAGAAGTACTGCACTGGTTTTCTTCCATCAAAAACAGCGACTGTATTGTCCAGATAGCCTGTAGCGCTTCATGAAAAGTCTGCGGAGGATGGGCAGGAACACGAGCGTTCACCTTTGCTATTTCTTCCAGCTCGGCCTTCCGCTGCGGGTCTTGTTCTCGCCCAGCCATTTCCTGCGCATAGGCAGAAATGCGTGCGGCATACGTCAGAACACCTTCGCAAACCTCCAGCGCCGCCTGATAAAAAGAAGTTTTTTCCTGTGCATCTTTTGCGGCAGACGACAATTGGGCCAAATGCGCTTCTGCCTCTGCCTTCAAACCCAGTATGCCCTTTTTGAAGAGGAGTATGTCATAGCCTGGGCTTGTATCTCCCCCGCCGCTTGAAATGTGATAGGTCAAATCGCTCACGCAAGCTTCTGCACCGAATTCCCACAGACCTTCTTGCCGAAGTTCTTCTTCGCACGCCTCTGCAAGCGACTTTCCCTCCCAAAAAGGAAAAAGCTGCTCGCGCATGATCTGCTTATCTTTTTCACTAATAAAATATGGATCCTGGGTTCTTGTACCTATGGTTTCAAGTTCATCGCGCACCCACTTCCATGCCGTGTCGGGTGAAAAGGCTCCCGCGCGAGCTTTGCCACAAGGATGGCCCACAATAAGCTCGTCATCTTGAATAAGCATGGGGGCAGTTTCGCAAGCGCGTCTGAAAGCTTTGGCGCGCAAAAGATTTTTGGGCAGGTCGGGATATTCTTTTGCAACTTCGGTGTAAGCCAAGGCACGACCAATTGTAATACTTGGCTTGACTTTTAAGTACGCATCCTTAAGCCGCTGGAGACGTAGAGACAATTTTGTTTGCATTTGTAACATCCCTTATTGCCGTGAAGAATAGTGAGTACTTTATAGCGTACCCAGCCTTACAATAAGGTGCCAGCCAACTGGAAAGTCAATGCTTTTATCAATACTATAATCTTATATTATTTCGCATGCATATTTTATATTTAAACACGGATGATATAAAATATGGCATTTTCATGCCTTATAACATTCCCCCACAGGCAACCCTTGCAACTGCCAATATTGCCAAACTGCAAGTCTCACCCCTATCAAAACCCCTTTGAGGTGCACATATCGCCACAATAGTACGCGTAAAAATCAACCCCAATATGGCTTGTGCAATGCAGCTAGTAAAAATTTAAGTCGCGAAGTGAATGAAAGTCAGTACGCCTTGAGCCTATGAGTGAACAAGGTGTGCTCCCGCACGCCTTAAAATACTGAGGCACTCTCACTAACCCACTGTCCGTTTATCACACTGCGTTTTTTAAACGAGAATTGGCAGATTTCTAAACATTAGCACTCCAGTTCCTGTGTTAAAGAATTTTTCCACTCCGGTCATGCACAACAGACCAGCTGTATTCAAAAACAATACGCTATTACCATAAAAGTGCTGCCCTCTTTGCCTTCAAGGTTAATCAAATGGCTTGGGGCATATCTTAAGCATTTGTGACCAACGAATATGTATCAATGCCTGCAAGCATGCCCCACCCTGTTGTGGAGGCGCCAGACGCTGCGCTTGCACGTCTACACACCCCCACATTTACGAGCGTAAAAAGCATAGCCAACGCGCATTTTTGAAGATTGGCCAATGTTGCGTCGCACAGGATATTTCCCGTAAATTAGCTGTATTGGCTAATAAATAGGCATTCTCCCAAGCCACCGCAAGCCAGACATTCACCCAAGTATTCTAATTCAGAATATCAGGCCATGCTAAAAAACCATTTTGGCTTTTCATTTTCCTATGGCACAAACTCGGAAAAGAAATCCCATTTCAAATTCAAACCGAGGCTAGGATGAGTAAAGTCAACTGGTTTAAGCAAGTGTTTTGCGCCTGCCTGCTTACTGGCAGCGTGCTTTTGACGGGTCAGCAGGGTAATGCAGCTCCCGAGGCCAAGGACACTCTGAATTTCGTGAATTACCGTGACATTCGCGATCTTAACCCCCACCTGTACGCAGGGGAAATGTACGCCCAGGAAATGCTGTTTGAAACATTGGTGGACATTACGGCTGACGGCTACAAACCTTGCCTTGCTGAAAGCTGGGAAATTTCGCCCGATGGCAAGATTTATACCTTCAAAATTCGTAAAGGCGTAAAATTCACTGATGGTGAACCTTGCGACGCCTTTGCCATCAAGGCCAACTTTGACGCCATCATTGAAAATAAAAAACGTCATACGTGGCTTGAAATGATGCATCTGCTCGAAAAGGTCGAAGCCCCTGATGCCGAAACCTTTCGCATCACTATGAGTCAGCCCTATTATCCCATGCTGACCGAACTTGGCGTAACCCGCCCCTTTGCGATGATTTCTCCAAAGGCTATGAAAGATGGTTCCACCAAGGACGGCGTGCAGGCCTTCATCGGCACTGGCCCCTGGACGTTGGAGGAAGTAGTCACGGACGAATACGCGATCTTTAAGCGCAATGACAGTTATTGGGGCGAAAAACCCAAATTTGAACGCGTGATAGTCAAGGTTATTCCCGACAATCAGACTCGTATTCTCGCGCTGGAAAAAGGCGAGATTGACCTCATTTGGGGCAAGAACATGCTGGATGCCGATGCGCTGAACAAGTACAAAAACAGCGAAAAATTCGGTATCGAGCTTTCCGCGCCCACATCCACGCGCCAGATACTGCTCAACACCACCAATCCCATTCTTAAAGATCTCAATGTGCGCAAGGCTCTGCAACACGCCACCAACCGCGCGGCCATTGCCAAGGGAGTTTTTCACGGCCTGGAAACTCCAGCCGACACGCTGTATGCCCCCTCTGTTCCCTACTGCAACATTGGCCTCAAGCCCTTTGAGTATGACATGAAGAAGGCAGCGGCCCTGTTGGACCAAGCTGGCTGGAAGCCCGGCCCTGGCGGCGTGCGCATGAAGGATGGCCAGCCTCTGGCAATCAGCCTGCTCTACAACAGCAATAGCGTGACAGAGAAAAACATTGCCGAATACTTGCAGCATGAATTTGGCAAGCTTGGCATGAAGGTAAGCATCAGCGGCGAAGAAGAACAATCCTACCGCGACAACATGAAGAACGGCAAGTTCGACATGGTCTTCAACATCTGCTGGGGCACGCCCTACGATCCCCAGTCTTCGCTTTCCGCCATGCGCCAACGCGTGTACGGCGACTATGCCGCCCAGCTCGGTTTGGATGACAAGGCCGAAATAGACAAGGCCATCACGGCCATACCCACCACTACGGACAAAGAAGAACGGCAGAAGCTCTATTCGTATGTGCTGACCCATCTGCATGAAGATGCCGTGTACATTCCCCTGACCTTTGAATGCAACAAGGCTCTTTTCAACAAAAACCTCAAGGGCGTTGGTTTTACCCAAACCCAGTACGAAGTGCCCTTTACGCAAATCTACATGGTCCAATAACTGACTTCATGCGCGGTGACATACCGCGCAAATGAGCCAGAAATGCCCGGCTTCCCCCGGAAAGCCCTTCCAGCCGGATGCATATCTGGAATCTCCCGGCCCGTCAGCCACGACGGACCGGGAGGTTGAAACCCGACGCTACGAGATTACGGAATTATGGAACCAAGGGTATGAAACACTACGTCATCAAAAGGCTTCTGGCCACCCTGCCGCTTCTGTTGGGCATTTCCTTCCTGTGCTTCGTCTTCATCAACCTGATTCCTTCTGATCCGGCTGAGGTAGCCCTGCGCGTGCGGCAGACCCCCATCATAACCGAAGGGGCCATTGCGCAGATGCGTCAGGAACTTGGCCTGGATCAGCCTTTTATGGTGCGCTATGTGCGTTGGCTGTGGGACTGCCTGCACTTTGATTTTGGCATCAGCTACACAAACCCCACGCGTACAGTGCTGGGCGAAATCGCGCGGTGCCTGCCTGCTACTCTCAAACTGGCCGGGCTTTCCCCTGTATTTGTAATCGGCCTGAGCCTGCCCATAGGCTTTCTGAGCGCGGTGTATCAGGACTCCTGGTTTGACAGAATCATGCGCGGGGCAGTTTTTGCCACTACCGCCATGCCTGCCTACTGGGTGGGGTTGCTGCTCATCTGGCTTGTGAGCATCAAGATGGATCTTCTGCCCACCAGTGGCCACGGCGGATTTAAGCATCTCATTTTGCCGGCATTTACCGTGGCTCTGACCTATATTTCTACATATATCAGACTGATACGTAATAACATGCTTGAAAACATGCGTGAGGATTATGTGCTGTACGCCAATGCGCGTGGTCTCAAGCAGCGCAGCATCTTTGTACGGCATATTCTCAAAAACTCCCTGCAATCGTGCATCACGGCCATTGGCATGAGCATACCGCAGCTCATTGCCGGCACCATTGTCGTGGAAAACGTCTTTGCATGGCCCGGCATTGGAAAGCTGTGCATAACCTCCATATTTAACCGCGATTATCCCGTCATTCAGGCCTATGTGCTCATGATGGGTGTTCTTTTCGTATTCTTCAACCTGGCCTTTGACATAGTGCAATACGCCGCTGACCCACGCCTGCGCCAGGAGAGAGACTGATGCTCAAACAGCTCTTCAAAAACCCTATGCCCCTGTTATGCATGGTTATTATAGGCATTACGGCTTTGCTGGGCATCTTCGCCCCTTGGGTGGCCCCGCATGATCCTTATTCAAACGATATTCTCAACAAATTCGCTGGCCCGTCGTGGCTCTATCCCCTGGGCACAGACCAGTTGGGTCGTTGCGTATTTTCACGCATGCTCCACGGCATACGCCCCACTCTTTTTCTGGCCTTGTTAACTATGTTCGGCACGATGACGCTCGGTATCGTCATGGGTATGCTGGCCGGGTATTTTCGAGGAGTGGTGGACGAAATCATCATGCGCATCGTGGACGTTATGCTGTCCTTCCCCAGCCAGATCATGATTCTGGCTGTGGTGGCCCTGCTTGGTGTGGACATACGCAATGTCATCATCGCCAGCATATTCATCAAATGGGCCTGGTATGCCCGCATGATTCGCACAGCAACCATAAAGTACACTGAAACAAACTTCGTGCTCTATTCCCGCAGTGTGGGCTCTGGCAATTTTTACATACTTACGCGCCACATGCTGCCCTGCATTGCCGCTGAACTGGCGGTTCTGGCCAGCCTTGATACGGGTTGGGCCATCCTGAACATATCTACTCTATCCTTTCTGGGGCTTGGGGTTCAGGCGCCCACCCCCGAATGGGGAGCCATGCTCAACGAAGCCAAAAACGTCATGATTTCCAACCCGGAGCAGATGATCGTGCCAGGCATTGCCGTGGTGGTGCTGGTGGGGGCCTTCAACCTTCTGGGCGACAGCCTGCGCGACGCCCTTGACCCCAAGGCGGTGCGTCAATGAGCGCGGTGCTGACAGTCAAAGACCTGCATGTGCTTTTTCTGCATGAAGGCAAAAGCCTGCCTATTGTAAGCGACATCAATTTCAGCGTCCGGCGTGGTCAGTGCCTGGGCATACTGGGCGAATCTGGCAGCGGAAAAAGCATGACCTGCAAGGCCGTGCTTGGCCTGCTGGACAAAAATTTTGAAATTCGCGGCAGTGCGCGTTTTGAAAACCGTGAACTGCTGCTCGAAAGTGCCGAAAACCTGCGCAGGCTGCGTGGCTCAAAAATATGCACTGTCTTGCAGAACCCCATGTCGTGCTTCGACCCCTTGTTCCGCATCGGCGAACAGATGGAAGAAACCCTGGTGGAACATACGCCGCTGCGCCGCACCGCCCTGCGTGAAAAATGCCTGGAAATTCTCAACCTCATGCGCATCAACAATCCGCAGGAAGTCCTGCGTAAGTATCCTCATCAACTGAGTGGCGGCATGCTGCAAAGGGTCATGATAGGACTTGCCGTTGGCCTTGAGCCCGACCTTATTATAGCTGACGAACCCACCACTGCCATTGATTCCATAAGTCAGCACTCCATCATGCAGGAATTCATGCGCATCAAGCAGACGGGCAAAACATCTATGATCTTCATTTCCCACGATCTTGGCGTTCTTTCCTACATAGCGGACGAGGTGCTTGTTATGCACCGGGGGAAGGTTGTGGAACAAGGAAGCCCAGAGCATGTGTTTGACCATGCCTCTGATCCTTATACCCGTCATCTAATCGCACAACACAAAGCGGTCATGCGCAAATTTTTACGCGCCATTCACCCCGCTAGGGAGGCCATGGCATGAGCGCCGTGCTGACAGCCACAGATATTCAGGTGTCCTTTCTCAAAGAGAGCCAGAAAACCATTTTTTCTAAAGAACGCCAGCAGGTGCTGCGCGGCATAGACCTTGAAATAAATGAAGGAGAATGCCTTGGCATTATTGGCGAATCCGGCAGCGGAAAAAGCACTCTGGGGCGCGTACTGGCGGGCCTGCTGCAACCCGACAGCGGCAAAGTTGTTATTGAAGGCATTGACATCTACGACCGCAGCTTTCGCAAGCAGGCCGCTCTCAGGCACAACCTTGCCATAGTGTTTCAGGACTACACTTCTTCTGCCAACCCGCGTTTTCGCGTGTCGAGCATTATAGGCGAATCCCTGCGCGTGCTGGAAAAAACCGGGGAGCGTATAGATCGCAAAGCCCGTGTTGCCGAACTGCTTGAGCAGGTGGGATTGCCCACCGACTTTGCCGGGCGCTACCCCCACGAGCTCAGTGGCGGCCAGTTGCAGCGTGTGTGCATTGCCCGCGCCATAGCCTTGCGCCCCCGCGTCATCCTGCTGGATGAGGCTATCAGCTCTTTGGACGCCAGCACCCAGATTCAGGTCATGGACCTGCTTATGGACCTGCGCAAACGCCACGGTCTTTCATATCTCTTTATCACTCATGATCTGACCAGCATAACTTACCTCTGCGACCGCGTACTCTTTTTCCATAACGGCAGCGTGGTGGAACGCGTGGACCAGATGGACCGCATTGGTTTCATCCGCAACGACTATGCCCGGCGCCTGCTGGAATCGGTCATGGGCATCGGCGTGACTGGCGGCCTTCCCACGCAGGAACAAAATTCTCTGCAACCTGCCAGAACACGCATTGGCAATCTGCCATTGCATATGCCGCAGCAGATCAGGGCTGTCTGACGCAGACTGAACATACGACGCCAAAAACACAGTAAAAATTTCGACCAAAGGCCCTCAAGTGACTGTCCCCAATAGTTACATTAGCCAGCGCGACTACGTCCGCCTGCTCTTGCCCTTTGTGCTGGCCACCGCCACCCAACCTTTATTGGGGGCCGTGGATACCGCCGTGGCCGGGCATTTGCACAGTCCGGCCCACATTGCAGGTGTGGCCGTGGGAGCGGTTATTTTCAACACCATATACTGGTTACTGGGCTTTCTGCGCGTTGGGGTTACAGGATTCAGCGCGCAGGCGCAGGCCGGGGGGCAGCCTGACGAGATATGGGCCTCGTTTGCCCTGCCCTGCCTTTTGGCCGCCTTGCTGGGCGGGACAATCGTACTCCTTCAAAAACCTGTTTTCGCCGCCGCCATGCTGGTGCTGAAACTTGAAACAGACGCACGCGTGGTAACTGCCGCATACTATGGCATTCTGGTATGGGCGGCCCCACTGGTGCTCATTAACTACGTCATTCTGGGCTGGCTTATGGGCCAAGCCCGGATACGCGCCGCCCTGACCATGCAGATGGGCGGCAATGCCCTTAACATCGCGCTTGATATTCTGCTTGTGCTGAGAGGCGGATTCGGCGTGGAGGGCATAGCACTGGCCGCCTGCGCGGGTCACATTTTTTCTCTGTTGGCTGGCCTGTATTTTCTGCGCCCTCTTTTGCCGAGGGTGGATCACGTACGGGAAAAACTTCTGCAATTGGACGATCTGTGGCGCATGGTGCGCGTCAACGGAAACTTGCTCTTGCGCACAATCTGCCTGTTGGTTCAGACCAACATCTTTATGGCCTCTTCGGCATCCTTTGGCACCCTCACCCTTTCGGCCAACGCCATTCTTTTTCAGGTCATGCTCTGCTTTTCATATGTTTTTGAGGGCATTGCCAACACATCCAGTGTGCTGGCCGGCCGCGCGGCTGGCAGCCACTGCCCCGACATGCTGACCAGGGTACGCCACTGCACACTCCTGTGGACCATAGGCAGCGCCCTTGGCATGGCGGCTCTGTATCTGCCCTTGCGTACCTCCTTGTTGGCTCTATTCACTGATCTGCCAGATGTGCTGGCCACGGCAGCAACCTACAGCTTGTGGGGGGTACTTTTTCCCTTGTGCGCAGGTTGGGGTTTGACATTTTACGGCCTGTTTACGGGGGCCAGCGTGACCCGGCCTGTTTTTTTATCAACGCTTTGTGCCCTTGCGGCATTTGTTCTGGCCTGGGCTGTGGCTGTGCCCCTGTGGGGCAACAATGGTCTGTGGTTTGCCTACACGGTTTTTTATCTGGGACGCAGTGTTTTTCTCGCGCCCTGGTGGCAATTTTTGCGCCGCGCCGCCACCTTCGCGCCGCGCCCTGTTACCGCATAATAACTGAATCATTTGAGTATAAAGGAAGGACTAATGGACGACATCAAAAGCGTATGGAGCAGCATGAAAGCCGGAGAAAAAAAACGCGCCGTCATGTGTGCTGAAGACGTAGACATGCCTGCCACCATCATCACCGGACTGCGCCCAGGCAAAACTATTTTGCTTACTGCGGGCATTCACGGTTGCGAATATTGCAGCATACAGGCGGCCATTGAGCTGGCTGACGAACTGCGCCCCGAAGAAGTGAGCGGAACCTTGCTTATCATCCACATTGCCAATCCTTCTGGCTTCAAGGAACGCCTGCCCGAAGTGGTGGCCGAGGACGGCAAGAACCTTAACCGCGTTTTTCCCGGCAAGGCTGACGGCAGCAAGGCCGAACGCATCGCCTGGCATATTACTGCCCTACAGAAACGCGCCGACTTTTATATCGACATGCACGGCGGCGATCTACACGAAAGCATGCATCCCTTTGTTTTTATCCCCGGTGTGGCCGAGGAATCTGTAACCCAGGCCGCTCGCGATGCTGCACAGACTCTTTCCGTAGATATGCGTGTGCGCTCACGGGCAACCACCGGAGCCTATAATTCAGCCGCTATTTTGGGGGTGCCGTCCATGCTGATCGAGCGTGGGGGCAACGGCCAGATCAGCAGAACCGAGGTTGACGCCTATAAACGCGATGTTCGTTCTGTGCTGGCTCATCTAGCCGTATTGCCTGCCGACCGTCTTATACCGCCAGCACAGCGCCCGCAGCAACGTGAACTGGACAGCGCCGTCTACCTTGAAGCTGACACGGAGGGATGCTGGCACCCCTGTGTTGCACCTGGGCAGCCAGTGTCACAGGGGCAGCCCCTTGGCGAGGTTCGCACCAGTTTTGGTGAACCGTGCCGTCAGTATGCGGCTGAACGCGATGGCAGGGTTTTATACATGACCGTGTCTTTGGCTGTGGAAAAAGGCACCCCCCTTGTAGCTTACGGCTAGCAAAAGTTCGACCGCTCCGCTTCTTCAAGACATGTATGCCAATAGGTCACAGGTAAAATTATGGAATTTCGCCAACTGGAATGTTTTGTCCGCACCGCAGACTTCGGCAGCACATGCCGGGCCGCCGAATCACTGCATACTTCGCAGTCCAGTGTCAGCAAGCACATCACCGCTCTGGAACGTGAGCTTGAAATCACGCTTTTTGTGCGCACAAACCGGGGGGTACGCCTGACCCCCGACGGGCATGAACTGTACGATCATGCACGGCGCATACTGCAAAATGCCCGAATGATGCAGACAATGAGCGGAAAAAAACGGCATCAGAAATTCCGTATCGCCTGTTACGCCTCAGCGATGATCTCAAGGCTGTTTTGCGATTACTACATGACGTTACCGCAAGGGGAGTACAAAGGCATCTTTCTGGAGGGCACGGTCGAAGAAATTATTGACTATGTTCACAATGATATTACCGAGATCGGCATCGTTTTTCTTCCTGAAAACAAACACAAGTATTTTGAACGTCTGCTAGCTGGTAAGAATTTGGATTTTGTGGAGATTTCTCGCCACGATCTCTGCATTTATGCCAGTGAAAAAAGCTCTCTGTACAACAAAAGCATCGTCCATTTTTCAGAGCTTGAAAATATACGCTTCATTCAGCGTGTGGACGGATTTTTCTCTGTAGAAAACAACCTTGGCGGCTATGGTCAGGATCTTTTTGCAGATGTGCAGATCAACAAGGTCATTACCACCAATAGCGACAATCAACTCATAGAGACCATCCTCAACACCGACCTCTGCAACATCGGCATACGCCTTATCAACAGTAACTACCGTAAATACGCCATTAAAGACATCCCTATAGCGGGATGCAGCGGCTGCCTGAGCCTCGGTTACATCAGACGCAACAAAAGTACCATGTCGCCTGAAGTGGGCAGTTTTCTTAAACGCATTGTGGAAAACCTTTGCGCCGTGCAGCACGGCCAAAGGCGGGGGCACAAGCATAATCAGCACAGTTTTCTGTAAACCAATACGAGAGGAGAGGAGTTTTTCATGACACGCAAACTCACCACACTGCTTCTTGCAGCAACTATGCTTCTGGGAGCAGTCAGCGCCAGCCACGCTGTGGATTTCAAGATCAAGGGCGTCTGGAACATGAATTTTGAATACGGCAGCGGCGGCAATTTTACAGAGCGGGGGCGCTCTGTAAACGGCAACAAGGCGGCGCATGTGACGGGTTGGGGGCGGTATGGCGAAGACCAGTTTGAAGCCAAATCCCGTGTACGCCTGCAACTGGACGCGGTGGCCTCAGAATCACTGTCAGGCACTGTGTACTTTGAAATTGGCGGCGTCACCTGGGGCAGATCCAGCAAAGGCGGAGCGTTGGGTGCAGATGGCAGCAATGTGGTCAAGATCAAGCACAGCTATCTTGACTGGGTTGTACCGCAAACCAACGTCAAAGTGCGCATGGGTATACAGCGCGTCTTTTTGCCAGACTTTACTACCGAAGCTTCACAGGCATTCGATGCTGACGTAGCAGGCATTGTGGCTTCCGCCCCAATCAACGACAACCTTTCTCTGTCGGCATTTTGGGTTCGTCCCTATAACGACAACTGGGCCGGGGACACTCAATCCCCGCAGAATTATCTGGATAACTTCGACATTTTCGGGTTGAGCGCCCCGGTGCGCCTTGATGGCGTGAACGTCACGCCCTGGGCCATGCTTGGGATGTTCGGCAGCAATACGTTTCGCAAGGGCGATGATTTTTACGGCAAAAATTCCACTGGCGCGGGCGCTTTGGGCCTGGCCCCCGCCGTGTATGCCCTCAAAGATTCAAAAGTGGGCCGCCAGCTTGCCGATGCCTATTCCACAGTGCTTTGGGCGGGGATAACAGGTGAAGTGGTAAAATTTGACCCCTTCCGCGTAGCGGCCAGTTTTAACTATGGCGCGGTCGATACGGGCGTGGAAGCCCTCAACCGTAAAGGTTGGTACAGCGCACTGCTGGCTGAATACAAGCTCGACTGGGGAACGCCCGGCATATATGGCTGGTACTCCAGTGGCGATGACGACAACATCAAGAACGGCTCAGAGCGCATGCCCAATGTTGAAGCCAACAATGAAAGCACCAACGCCATGTCCAGCTTCGGTACTTTGGGCACCTGGACCTTGGGCCGTGATACCCTCATTGGCTCCACCTTCGCAGGCACCTGGGGCGTGGGCGCGCGCGTCAAGGACGTAAGCTTTTTTGATAAGCTCAAGCAGACCTTCCACGTGAATATCCTTGGCGGCACCAACAGCCCGTCAATGGCCAAGTACATCAAAGGGGCCAAGGGCGTGGACGGGCACACCAGCTTCACTCCCGATACGGGCACTGGCTCGGCTGATTTTAATTCCGCCAACTACTACGGTCTCTATCTGACCAGTCAGGACTACGCGGCAGAATTTGGCGTCACCACCACCTACCAGATATATGACAATCTGCGCATGCTGGTGGAAGCCAACTACATCGCCCTGTGGCTGGATCAATCGCGTGGCGTGTGGGGCGGCTACACGGCAACTGACGGCAGCCGGGTGGGCGGCAACAGCACCACCGATGCATGGAACGTCAACGTGAGCTTTATCTATAAGTTCTAGTTAATTACAGCAGAATATAAAATACAGCACGCGCAGAACCGTAAACTTTACGGTTCTGCGCGTGCTGTATTTATTATTGTTGCTTTTTCAATACGCCGACAAACGGCGTATTCTCATTATTACGGCTATTACTGCCCGGCGGGAAGGAAAGCAAAAGGCTTTGCTTCTTTAAAGAGCCCAGAAACTTCGCCAGCAAAAATTACCCCGCCCTGAAGAGTCAGCTTTTTCACAGGTGCGCCGGGCTTTAAGTCCAGCCTGTCCATAGAAACCCAGAAGGTGTTGGGAGTTGTGGCGGAATCAAAATAATAGGTCAAATTTTTCTGGTCAGCGATAGAACGCCAGATTGTTGAAGAAATATTCGGCTGGCCCGGTGTTGTAATGCCAAGCGGCACGCTGACCGCGCGCTGCAAGCTGAGCATGCTGGCAATCGCCTGATTGTTGAATGTTTTACCTGGAACTCCGGCAATATAGTTTTTATCCAGCGCTTTGGGTATGGCCTCCAGAAAAAAGGAGGCGCGGGCAAAGCGGTCAGCCGCGCGGTTGGTTCCGGGCAAAAACACAAGCCCCCCTATTTCCTTCCAGTAGGCGTTCAGGGCAAGCTGCTGATCGTAGCTGGGAGAGTTGGTCATGACGGTGTAATCCTTACCGTGGTGTATGACCAGCTTTCCCTTGATATATTCAAAAATGGCCGAATCGCCGCTGGCATCAGAAATAGCCAGATGCATCGTACTTGCGGCCCCGTTGGGCAGTTTGGGGGCGGCGATCTGAAAGGGTTCGCTCTTCAGAGCTTCTACCGTTTCTGCAACGTTGGCAAAATTATCCAGAACGTATTGGGCCCACGTTGCTATGGACATAACGGGCTTTTTGGGGTCACGCGCGCCATAATCGGATTCCGCCAAATACAAAATGCTGGTCACCAGGCCTTTTTCATTCATTCCATCCGCAGTGCCCACATCGTAACCAGCCGCTATAATGCTGCCGTATTTGGACACCCAGCGCACAGACTGGCTACCCGCTGCACCGTCTTTTTTCATGCCAGCTGGGAAGACCCACAGGTTGGTGCCCATATCTTCTTTCCAGTCCATATTGCGGCCTGTGATAACGACGTTTCCATCAGCAGAAACATACAGTGTTCGCGTGCAGGCAAGTACTGGTTCACAAGAAATTGCCGCAACAAGCAACAAGCCCATCAGAGAGGAAAATAATTTAAACTTCTTGATGTGTTGGATCATAGAATCGCTCCTGTGAGCTTGTTTTATAAAAACGACATGACAACTGTGGGCAGATTGGTGAAAAGCCCTTGCCCCCAATAATTTGCAGGCAGCAGTAACAAATTGCAGACAGCCCGCACGCGTAGCCGTAGCGTAGTAGCGTGCGGTAAAAAACTAGAGAGAAATGATCGCGCCGTCAAACACAGCCTGTGTTTATGGAGCGGCCCTTCCACACGGCAACAAAAAGAACCGCAAAACTGGCAAAGATAAAAGCCCCTGGCAGCAAAAGTGCCAAGGGCTTTTTTGTATGTAGCCCCCCCGCCTAGCGGGGGGGCTACATACAAAAAAGGCTGCATTTTCATGCAGCCTTTTTTCAAAGCTAACCCTGGGTTTAAACCCCTGCGGGTATCTGGTGAGGTTTTTAGCGTAACCTCTTGTAATCAGTTGGCGTCCCCAAGGGGATTTGAACCCCTGTCGACGGCGTGAAAGGCCGTTGTCCTGGGCCGGCTAGACGATGGGGACGCACTGTGTTTTGGCTGGGCTGCAAGGACTCGAACCTTGATTAACGGAGTCAGAATCCGTCGTCCTGCCAATTGAACGACAGCCCATCGCGAGGAATGTGTATATGTGATGGCCGCCTCGCTGTCAAGCAGAAAACGAAAAAATTTAATTTTTCTTATTTACTCTACGTAGATATGCCTACCCTTCTCCTGCCAACATGCGAAATGCATGAACAATACCCCGTTGCCAGCCAGAGCATAGTGCTCTCCAAACAGCATACGAAAACTGCGCGCAGAGGTGTTCTCGCAAACCGTCTCCTGCCCGAGCGCGCAGCCATAAGCATGTCTTCCAACACAAATTTACACGAATATCCGGTCAAGCATGTCCAGATACTCTATCCAATCAAGCCCAAGTTTATGTGAATTCTTCAGTCAGAAACCGTGAGAGGAACTATGGCATCCAGAATGCCCCGTATATTAACGGCCATATTTTTTCTTTCACAATCTACGTAAATACCAACGAATTTGCCCAGATTAACAAGTCATTTTGAATAGCACAGACATGAGAACGCGGCTGTGGCAACCGCAACCATGTAAATATTCAGCAATAAATCTCCTCAAATTATCGTTGTGCAACCAATCAAGAACCCTGCACAGGCTTGATCATTTCGCCGCCAACCCACCACAATCATTCACATCAAGACCATAAAGATACTTGCGCTATCGGATTTCCCATGCTACTCGGTTCAAAGACCTAGCCTTCTAACCCCAACAAGTTTGTGAAAAAATGTTTATAACCTAACACTGCATGATGCCGGAGGAAGACAATGGAAGACAAAGGACTGCTGGGTAAAATCATAGCAATTATTCCCGGCTTGGCACTGATGGTCGGCACATTAGCCGTACTTCGTATGTACGTGGTGCCCTGGTTGGGCGGCATAACGCTCTTTGGCATTAAGGGCTGGCCCGTCCAAGTGCTGAGCCTTAACTATATTCTGCTTTCCATCATTGCGGGCATGCTGTTCCGTAACTTGCTTTTTGGTGGAAAAATTCCCGGGTGGGCAGATGCTGGCTTTCGTACTACCCGTCTTTTCATAAAAACGGGCGTTATCATGCTGGGTTCGCTGTATACCCTGCAAAGCCTTCTCAAGCTTGGCATCAGCGCTGCTCTGCTGATCATGGCTTTTGTGTTCGGCACAGTTTTCCTCATTATGTGGTTAAGCAAGTTATGGAAAGTTGACCGGTCTGTGGCGGCGGTTATGGCCGCAGCCTGCGGCGTGTGCGGTGTTTCCGCGGCTGTGGCTGCTGCGCCCGGTGTGCGCGCCCGCCCTGTTGATCTGGCCCTTGCCATAGCCACTATTCTTGGCTTCGGCATTGTTACAATGTTTATCAGCCCCTTTATCGGCAAAGCCCTTAACCTGTCAGACCTCCAATACGGCGCATGGGTGGGTACGGGCATTCTGAACTCAGGGCAGGTACTTGCCACATGCCTTGCCTTCAACCCTGTGATCGCCCCAGGAACCGCTGTGGCTTACGGTGAAGTGTGGAACGTGGTGCGCGTCATCAGTATCCCCTTCGTGGTCTTTGCCATCACTGTCTGGTACTGGAAGGGCGAAGGCGAAGCCGAGCGCATCAGCCTTAAAGAAATCCTTATCTCCAAGTTCCCCATCTTCGTTCTGGGCTTTTTTGGCATGACCGCGTTGTCTTCTCTGGGCATGCTTGGCGCTGAAGGATCCGAGACTCTGCATTTCCTGCGTGACTGCATGCAGTGGATATTCGGCATCGGCCTTGTGGGTCAAGGAGCGTACATCGACTTTCGTGAAATCAAGGCAGCAGGCGGCAAGCCTTTGCGCCTTGGCCTGACTGCGGGTATGGCGAAGTATGTGCTGGCCCTCATCGTCATTATGTTGTTCATGCCCAAAACCGGCGCATTTTAGTCAAAGGAAGATGCAATGAGTAACGACAAGCAAAAAATGACGGTATTTAAAAATGACCGGCATGAAGATATCGCCTCCATCATCTTCGCCGGGCTTGTAGTAATTTTCGTGCTTGGCTACATGGCCTTTATTGTGCCCACGGTAAAAGTAAAAGCCAGTCAAGATGGAAAACTTGTTTCCGTGGCGGTTGAAAAAGGCTCCCAAGTCAAAAAAGGCGACACCATATACACTCTGGAAGTTGTTGAAAAGAAATGGAAAGACAACGTAATGGAAGAAAAGGTCGTCACCAGGGATATAAGTGTCAAAGCCAATGGTAAAGTGCTTGAAGTTCCCGGCAAACCAGGTTCTGCGGTGAAGAAAGGCAAAGACACCATCATAGTTCTGGACCATGAAAAAGGCACGCTACCTTAATGGTCACGGCAGCCCCCAAAAAAATATTACTGCTTCTTGATGAAGACAGCCCCGTGACGGCGGAAGCCGTGCGCATTGCACAGGAAAACTCCGCCCAGTTGACCGCCCTTTTCGTGCTGGACGCAACGTGGAATGACTATGTTGGGCATGACTGGCTTTCTGGCAGTGGCTCACGCGCAGACTTTATTGACTATGTGCAGCAGGAAGAAGAAAAAAGCGCGGAAAAGGCCTTTTCCCGGCTAAAAAACCTTGCGGGAGAAGCCATAGAAATTCAGTGCATCACCAAGGTCGGCAATGTGGTGGAACAGACGCGGCAGGAAATGGAAAAAGGCTATGATCTGCTCGTCGCATCCAACCCTTTACGGCGAGGTCTTGAACGGATTCGCGGCAATCTTGCCGCACTCTGCGAAAAGGCTCCCTGCCGGATACTGCTTGTACCAGCAGACATCTGACAGACTGGCATGTCCTGCTATGCAGCGGCACAGCTATTAAAAACTAGAACCCCCCGGCCATGGCCGGGGGGTTCTAGTTTATTGAAATCAGCTTACCCAATTACAAGATCAGCAATGATCTGCTTTTTGGGTTCAAAGCTCAGCTCTGCAATACTATTTGCCAAACAGAATTTCCTGATAGTTGGGCAAAGCCCACAGGTCATCGGCAACACGGGTTTCCAGCATGTCAGCATGGCTGCGCACCGTAGCCATATGCGGCAGCACCTCGCTGCAATAGCGGCGTGCTGCCTCAATGCCAACACCTTGAGCGTCCACATCGGCCAGCACGCTTTCAAGCGTCGCAGTGGCCGTCTGCATCTGGCGAAGCTGCTCGGTTACTTCCTCAAGGGTTATGGTCTTGGCGTCCAGCCCCAGAGACCTCATGCTGGCAGCAGTGCTTGCCAGCTCCCCCTGATAGCGCATGGCAGCCGGGAAGATGATAGTGCGGGCCATGCGGATGACGAGGTTTGCCTCGGTGCGCACAGTTTTGCAGTACTGCTCCACATAAATATCCTGACGGGCACGCAGCTCTGCCTTATTAAGCACGCCGGCCTTTTCATAGACCTCCACCACTTCGGGAGCCACAAGCTCTGGCAGGGCTTCGGGGGTGGTACGCAAATTGGGCAAGCCGCGGCGTACAGCTTCCTTGTGCCAGATCTCGGAATATCCGTCTCCGTTAAAAATAACGGCGCTATGTTCTTCAATAACATGACTGATAAAGGATTCCAGAGCTTCATTAAAGCTTCGGCCCTGCCCTGTTTCTCTTTCCAGCCAGTCGGCTGCAAAGCCCAGAGAATCCGCCATCATGACATTGAGTGCCGTAATGGACCCAGCGGCGGACTGGCTGGAACCCAGCGCGCGGAACTCAAAGCGGTTGCCCGTAAAAGCCACGGGGCTTGTACGGTTGCGGTCACCCGGATCGGCGGGCAGCGGCGGCAAGGTGTCCACACCAATGTTGAGCGCCCCACGTTTTTTGCCGTTGGCGGCATCGTCGATGCGGCCAGCGCGAAAGGCTTCAAACACTTCGGTGAGCATGTCGCCCAAAAAGATGGACATGATGGCCGGAGGAGCCTCATTCGCCCCCAGGCGGTGGTCGTTGCTGGCGCTGGCAACAGTGGCGCGCAAAAGGCCGCCAAACTTATGCACGCTACGGATCATGGCCGCGCAGAACACCAAAAACTTTGCATTGGCGTGAGGCGTTTCGCCAGGATCAAAAAGCGACCCCAGATCCGCGTTACCAATGGAATAATTTACGTGCTTGCCCGAACCGTTGACCCCTGCAAAAGGCTTTTCATGCAGCAGACACTTGAGCCCATAGCGTTTGGCCACATTGCGCAATGTGGACATAATGATGTGGTTGTGGTCCACGGCCAGATTACTGACCTCGTACAGAGGCGCGATTTCATACTGGCTGGGAGCCACTTCGTTATGGCGGCAGCGCACAGGCACGCCCAGCTTGTAAAGCTCGCGCTCCACTTCCATCATATAGGAAAGCACCCGCTGGGGAATGACGCCAAAATACTGGTCACTGAACTCCTGCCCCTTGGCCGGACGCGCACCAAAGAGGGTACGTCCCGCGATCTGGATATCGGGCCTGGCGAAGTTGAAGTTGTGATCAATGGCGAAATATTCCTGTTCAAGCCCGGCGTAGGCCACCACAGGCAGTTCTGTTTCCTGCCCGAAAAACCGCAGTACACGTTTGGCTTCGCGGTTGAGCGCCTGGCTGGAACGCAAAAGCGGTGTTTTTTTGTCCAGAGCCACACCAGTCCATGAAAGGAACATGGTGGGGATGCACAAAAAAGTGCCATTGGGGTTTTCCATAATATAGGCAGGGCTTGTCACGTCCCACGCCGTATAGCCGCGCGCCTCAAAGGTGGAGCGCAGGCCGCCGGAAGGAAAGGACGAGGCATCAGGTTCGCCTCGAATGAGCATGGACCCGGAAAATTCGGCAATCACCCCGCCGGAGCCGTCAGGCATGAGAAAGCTGTCATGCTTTTCGGCAGTCTGCCCGGTGAGCGGGTAAAAAATATGCGTAAAGTGAGTAGCCCCTTTTTCAATGGCCCAATCCTTCATGACCGCCGCCACGGTATCAGCAATGGAGGGGTCCATGCGCTGACCAAATTCAATGGTCTTGTGCAGGGAGCGATAAACGCTCTTGGGCAGACGCTCACGCATGACACGGTCATTGAAAACGTTACAGCCAAAAATATCCGTTGGCCTGGTATCGGCAAAATTAAGGGGGGCCGCTTCAGGCTTGTAGGTGGTGATAGCCTGAATGGCACTGTGTCGGGCGGACTTGCTGCTCATGTACGAACCTCGCGTCTAAAAGGGGGATGACGCACCAAAAAAATCGTTCTGAAACTCATCTGCCGAAAAGCTGCGCAGTAAAACTGCCGTGTTGCCGCATTCGGCAGAGCCTTATAAAAAAGGCCGGCAGACTGTCGCCCGCCGGCCTGACGTCTCATACTATTTGACGCCGACGATCTCGATTTCAAATGTGAGGGACTTGCCCGCCAAAGGATGGTTGGCGTCAAGGGTCACTTCGTCAGCGGTCACTTCGGTAATGGTCACGTCCATCTGGCCCTGCTCGTTGGACAGTTGCAGGGGTACGCCGACATTGAGGGGAATGTGATCCGGCACCTGAGCGCGGGCCACAGTGAAAATCAGCTCCGGATCGGCTTCGCCATAGGCTTCGGCGGGAGCGATGGTCACAGTGACAGTTTCTCCGGCTTCACGGCCTTCAACGGCGGCTTCAAAACCAGGAATAAGCATGCCCTGGCCCATGACGAACTCCAGGGGATCGCGCTCACGCGAGGAATCGAACACTGTGCCGTCGTCCAGGGTTCCCGTATAGTGCGCACGCACCGTATCGCCTTTTTTGATGGGCATAATAAATACTCCAAGGATAGTCTTGTGGGCGGTTTGGCGGGTGCCCTGCCGCATGGTTCCATCTGCACGGCCCAACGGCACAAGCGCATGAAAAGCGCCCGTTATCAAAAAAGAAAGCAAAACACGGCAGGCTTTTTATGTCAATCCAACATTGCCATACGAACACTTACAGGCGGGGCAAGACTTGACAGTGCGCACCTTGACCGGGATAATTATAAATTACACCCCCCAAGGTAAATTACTGCCCGGGCACGGGCGGCACCAGAAATTTTTGAGCTATCCCCAGAGGTATTTATGTCCGACATCCGCTCCAGCTATACTGATGATCTGCAATTTTACGGTCGCCACACCCCGCGCGAACTGGCCGAAACCTTTGGCACCCCGCTTTATGTGTATAATGAGAATGTGCTGCGCCAGCGCTGCCGCGACCTCATGGGTCTTTCGAAACACCCTGGCTTTGGCGTCAACTACTCCATCAAGGCCAACGCCAACCCTGTTCTTTTGCGTATGGTGCGCGAAGAGGGTCTGGTTGTGGACGCGATGAGCCCCGGTGAGCTTTATATGGACCAGCTTGCTGGCTTCTCGTCTGAACAGATCCTTTATATCTCTAATAATAATTCGCGCGAAGAGCTGAAAAATGCCCTCAAGCACAATCTGCTGGTCAGCGTGGACTCACTTTCGCAACTCGATGACCTGGGCGCCATCAACTGGGGCGGCAAGGTTATGGTACGTTTCAATCCCGGTATCGGCGCAGGCCACCACGCCAAGGTTGTGACTGCGGGCAAGGAAACCAAATTCGGCGTCAACCCCGGCCAAATGGACGAAGTTTTCGCCCTGCTGAAAAAGCACAACATGACCCTGGCCGGCATCAACCAGCATATCGGTTCGCTCTTTATGGAAGCCGAAGGTTACCTCAACGCTGCGGAAGTGCTGCTGCACATGGCAGAACAACTGCCCGAAAGCGCGCTGAAAGCTCTTGAAATCATCGACTTCGGCGGCGGCTTTGGCATCCCCTACCACAAGTATGAAGAACAACCCCGGCTGGACATGGCCGAACTGGGCAGCCGCCTGCATGCCCTTATCAGCGATTGGGCAGGAAAAACCGGCTATACTGGACGTTTTCTTGTTGAGCCGGGCCGCTATGTAGCGGCAGAATGCAGCGTACTGCTCGGCAGCGTGCATGCAGTGAAAAATAATGGCGAAAAGCGCTATGTGGGCACGGATCTTGGCTTCAACGTGCTGGTGCGCCCCGCCATGTATGATTCCTTCCACGATGTTGAAATTTATGGCAAGGCCGACGGCAATCCCCGCAAGGAGATGGTGCAGACCGTGGTTGGCAACATCTGCGAAAGCGGTGATATTCTTGCAAAAGATCGTGAACTCCCAGAAATATGTGAAGGAGATGTGCTCGGCATACTTGACGCGGGCGCATACGGATTTACAATGAGTTCGAATTATAACCAGCGCCAACGGCCTGCTGAGGTGCTCATTCAGAGCGACGGCACGGCAAGGCTCATCCGCCGACGTGAATCTCTTGAAGACCTGGTCAGCTGCCTTGAAGGACTCAACTAGAGCTTTTTGAACGTAAAATAGTCGCGTTAAGGCGAGCAACGCTCGCCTACGCCTATTTCGTGGCAAGAGTTTGCACGCAAAACCTTGCAGAACGATTGACTCATTTCATTCGTAACTTGCTCTAGCCACATATAACTTCGTAACGGACTGCCGTGACGGAACTGCGATTCTGCCGTGACTGAACAACGCGGTCTGTCCGCTTCTCAGAGTCGACCTAAACCCGACCTGAGCACATCTCCCCGTGCCGTATGGCGCCTCACATGGCCTCAGCTGCTCATGATGTACCTTGTGTTCTTCATGGGCTTGGTAGCAGTGTGGGTTGCAGGACAAATCAGCGCCGAAGTCCAGGCTGCTCTGGGCATGGTCAACCAATGCGGCATCTTGCTCATGGTGGTTGCCATGGCCATCTCCAGTGGAGCCACCGCCGCCGTAAGCCAGTCGCTTGGGGCGCTCAAGGTGGCGCGTGCCCAGCGTTATGTGGGCACGACCGTTGTGGGGTGTTTTGCTCTGGGCTTTGCGGTGGCGCTGTTTGGCTGGTATTTTGGAGATGCCATTCTGGGCATGCTTATGGTGCCAGACAGCATCATGCCTCTCACAAAAGAGCTTTGGCAGGTCGGCATGCTGGCACTGCCCGCTCAGTACGTTTATGCAGCCACAGGCGTTATGTTTCGTGCCACGCGGCAGGTTATTCCTCCTCTTTGGGTGGCCGCCATTGTTTGCGTGGTAAACCTGCTGGCCTGCCTTGGCTTTGGTCTGGGCTGGTTTGGTTTGCCCAACTGGGGCTATATGGGATTGGCGTGGGCCACCGTAGGCTCGCAGTGTCTTGGCGCAATTTGCAACTGCGCCCTGCTTATGCATTCTGGCTACCTGCAACGCCGAACCCTGCCCACACCACGCTGGCTCAAAGCAGGCCTGCCCTATCTGCTCAAAGTGGCCCTACCTGCCGGAGCCGCACAGATCGTCTGGCAATCGGGCTATCTGACCCTCTTTGTTCTGGTGGCCTCTCTGCCCTTTGACAGCGTCAACGCCCTGGCCGGACTCACCGCAGGCCTGAGAGTAGAAGCCTTGCTGTTCCTGCCCGGTATGGCGTTTAACATGAGCGTGGCCGTTCTTGTGGGCAACAGCCTTGGCGCTGGCAAGCCCGAAGAAGCCAAAAAAGTTGCTCTTACAATGGTGACTGTTTCGGCCATTGGCATGAGTCTCATTGCAGCCCTGCTCTGGCCTTTCAGGCAGGATATTGCTGTGCTGCTTTCTCAGGAACCGGGCACTCAGGCCCAGATTGTAAACTACCTGACCTATAACCTGCTCTCCACCCCCTTTTCTATTGCCAGCACCGTCATGGGCGGCGTCATGACAGGGGCGGGAGCGACCAAGTACAACCTGATGATTTTTGGCGGCACCTTCTGGCTGGTGCGGCTTCCCCTAGGCTGGCTGCTTGGGCATGTTCTTTGGGGCACTGCCTCTGGCGTATTTGTTGCCATGCTTGTTTCCCAATGCCTGCAAACCAGCATCATGCTTTATGTGGTGCTGCGCCGCGACTGGATGCGCTTTGCCATGAGCCGAAGCCGCCAGCCGCACCAGGTCTGACCCTGTCAGAAGCTGCAGATCCCCGCGCGGCCCCTTCCAAGGAGAGTATTGTGAGCAAAAGTTTTTCCCCCGTAAGTCTGGATGACAGTCAGCGGTATTATGAGCTCTGGCAGCGTACCCCTCAGCGTTCGCTGGACTATACCCTGGCCAACCTCTGGGGCTGGCAGGACTACTACGGTCTTGAGTGGTGCTTTGACGACAATCTTTGCTGGATACGCCAAATGCGCCCATATCCCATTTGCTGGGCTCCGGTGGGCGATTGGAACGCTGTTGACTGGAAAAGCCTTCTGCCCTGCTCATTCAACGAAAACGCACATGACGTGGTACGCGTGCCGGAAAAGCTGCTGTACATCTGGCAGGAACATCTGCCCGGCCTTGTAGATGCTGACGAAGACCGCGGGCAATGGGAATACCTTTACAAGCAGGAAGAGCTGGCAGAGCTGCCTGGTAACCGCTATCACAAAAAACGCAACCATTATAACAGCTACGTCAAAACCTACGGCGAACCGGACTATCACAGCCTTGATGATGCAATGGTGGAAGATGTGCTGGCAGTTCAGGACGACTGGTGCCAGTGGCATGAATGCGAAGAGTCCCCTTCCCTCAGGGCCGAAAATGAGGCCATCAACCGCGTGCTGAGCCATTGGAACAGCTTTCAGGGGCTCACGGGCGGTTCGCTCTATGTGGATGGTAAAATGGTAGCCTTCAGTGTTGGTGAAGACCTTGATGGCGAAAGCCTTGGTGTTCACTACGAAAAGGGCCTTAACGGATTCAAGGGCGTTTACCAGACCATCAACTGCACCTTCGCCCGGCGCGCGGGAGCAGGGTTCACCTATATGAACCGTGCACAGGATCTGGACGAAGAAGGCCTGCGCCAAGCCAAAATGACCTACCTTCCCGCCGATTTTCTGCGCAAGTACAAAGTGCGTATCCGCAAGGTCTGATGCCCGCACGGGTTTATCAAAAAATATTCACGCATAACAAATGATTACATCTGCAGATGACAATGCAGATATTACCCTCACGATCCGCACCCTGCGGGCCGTGAGGGTTTTTCTGGCCCACCAAATACCGCATGAGTAACAGCGTAGCTTATTGCAGCAGAGCGTCTCTCGACCTTGGGCTTTTGTTCTGGCATGCTGCCTTGCGAGGGGTTTCGTCAACAGCGCAAAACGCAATTTATGCCAAAGAAGCCGTATGATTTTAAAAACATTCTTGTTGTTTGTGGTGACTGCCATTGCTGAAATTGTCGGTTGCTACCTGCCCTATTTGTGGTTGCGAAAAGGCGGCTCGCCCTGGCTGCTTGTTCCGGCGGCATTAAGCCTTGCCGTTTTTGCATGGCTTCTGACCATGCACCCTGCGGCCAGCGGCAGAGTATATGCGGCTTACGGCTGCGTGTACGTTATAACGGCTCTTTCGTGGCTCAAGTTTGTGGACGGAATTTCTCTCTCCACTACAGATATGGTCGGCGGCGTAATCGCTCTTGCCGGAATGCTCATTATTGTTTCCGGTTGGGGCAGCGCGGCCTGAACCCGTCGGACAAACTGGAAAAAGCCGGTCTTAGACCGGCTTTTTTTGAGGGGAAGGAAAAGGAGATGATATAGAGGTGAAGTGCCTGCAGGAGAGGTTTCGGCTTGGGGCTGCCGAATGAATTAACCTTATAATTATCAACCTGTTTTGTTGTGTCAGCACTATGGCTTCTGGGTGACAAAATCTCGCTGGCCCAATGCACAAAATTTCAAAATATCAAACACTATTACTGGGCAGTAGACCACCCGCAAAACACTGCGTTTATTCCTGCCGCGCCCTTCCCGCTTCCTGAGCCGCCAAAGCCCATTCGTCCGCGAACCGCTGCAAATCAATATTGTCCTCATCAGCAAATGGGTACACATCAATTCTCTTTTTCAATTCCAGCATGCTTTCTTCAATAAGCTTCATGCGCAGATCAATTTCTTTCAGAACACTCAAAATCTTCAATAGAATTATGATGACAACCGCGAATAGAAAATAGCCCAAGTATCGTGCAAAAAGGCCAAACATGAAACCAAATTCTCTTGAAATTTTTAGATCATAGCTCATATAGAAAGAACATATGACAACACAGAAAAACAATCCCCAGATCACCACTGGCAGCAATCTTTTCAGTATAGCCCAAGACGAGGATAATTCTTCTTTGTCCATGTGTGACCGTGCTCCTGTTTTTCTATCCACCCTCACTCTGTGCGATGGAATTTTGTACAAATTCGCAATATTTCTTCAGCCATCCTCACAAACAGAGTCAGCATTTTTCTAATTTTGCTTTGATCCAAATGCGTTCAACATACTGCGCCAAAATGAGCCTGTACAACGCCAAGAACACATGCATTCAAGCATAGATTCAGTACTGCTTGTTGTATCAACCTTTTTAGGGTGCTCCATTCAAAAGTTCGCAAGAGGCAACCACACTGCCTTCGGAAACACCTAACAATTTCGCAATCTGCCCGATGCGCGCATAGGGCCAACCGAAACAACAAGGCAAAACGGCGGAAAAAACCCGCCCTGCGCCAGCCAGGACGGGCTCCCCTGCCTCTCCTTACTCTTCCCATAAACTTTTAGATAAATTCTATATACAGCAATAAGCATATCCATTGCCGCAGCGTCAACAATATAGACAAATAGAAAAAATTAGCTGCATAGCTTTAAAAAGACCCACCTTGCACTAGGGCAAGGTGGGCAGCTTCAATTGGCTGCATCCACACAGGAATACAGCCAGGGCCAACGAAGCACCATAACCATATAGACAGGGAAGAAAATTCGTCAAACTCTCTTTGTAATCGATAGCCTTCTTAAAAAAAACGAAGCTCTGGCAGAAGGACTGCCGTTGAACCAGCTCAAGGCACCTTGCAAGGAATTATCCGGCAAATCGTCTTCAGCCATACCTTTTATGTATGATTTCCCCGCAATACCGATACAGGTTGGGCAAATAAAGCTTTCAAATTCAATATCGGCTATTGCTAAAACACAGGCAAAAATATCAATATGTAAATCTTCAACTATCCTACATTGCAGATTTATGCCCGCATTGAAGAACAAATATACTAGTTAAGGGGCCGATGCGTGCCCGCCCGTTTTTACATGCTCTCTCCATTAGTCTGCGCAGTTCCGCAATGTGAGGATTCTCAAAAAACGATTGGCAACATTGCCTGCGTCTGCGCATAGAGCCGTATCCAAGTCAAAAACAACTTGCGTAGAACGACAAAAACGGAGAGAAATTCCCGCTTTTTTATTTGCACCAATATGCCAACATGCGCGCAAATCAATGACAGCCATCGCACCCGCTTGTTCCAGCGCGCTCAACTGGCTAAAGCCATAAAGAAAAAGGTACTTACAGCCAAAGACTGTAAGTACCTGATTTAATTTGGCGTCACCAACGGGATTTGAACCCGTCTTAGCGGCTTGAGAGGCCGCCGTCCTAACCGGATAGACGATGGTGACAGCGAAGTCTCTTTTAAGAAGGTAGCGAACTAATGTCAATATTACATATGCTGGCAACAGACGAAACCTGCTGAAAAGAATGCATTGCCGACTACATATTTGAAGTGCTAATATGTAAAAAGACCGGATGATCCCGGTTAATTCCCGCCCGGAGGGTCCCTCATGTTTTCCCGCCTTCGTCTGGTTTGTCTTGCATCCCTTCTGCTTCTGATGGCCGCATGTGGCGGTAAAAGTGTTCCTCCCCGCGATGGAAGTGCCCCCTCATGGATGGGCACCATAGCCGACCTGCGCCAATTCCCACAGAACCTTGAAGTTTACGCAAAAAACGCAGGGCAAAATAAAAGGCTTATTTCTCAGGCAGAACAGAGCCGTCAGCTTGCCCGCTTTGACCGAATTTTTTTTGGCCCCTGGGAAATGCGTAAAACCTCCGTGCGCAAACGCGATGTTGCCGTCATTTTCAATAAGGCCCGTGGCTATAAGCAAGGCAGCGAACGCTGGACCCAGATGGAATGGGACGCTATGGCCCGCAACGCCAACCTCAAAAACTTCCCCAATCGCGCTCAGGCTGCCATTACAGTACGCAATACAGACCTGCGTGAAATGCCCACGCACCTGACGCGTTTTTCCGAACCCACGCCTGACCCGCGTGCCAACCCATTCGACTACTTTCAGTATTCCTTACTGCCCCTGGGCACGCCTGTGCTGATTGCTCATACATCCAACGACGGCAGATGGCACTTTGTGGAATGCCCCATAGCGGGCGGATGGGTTGATGCCGAAGACCTGGCGCTGGTTGACGACAGCTTTATGTCGCTTTACCGCAATGCTTCGTTTGCGGCAGTTGTACGAGACAACGTGCGCCTCACAGACCAGACCGCCCAGTATGGGGCTTCCGCCTCAACCGGGGGGCAAAACGTAAGTATAGGCACCATACTGCCCACCCTTGCCGGAGGGGGCTTGAGTGCGTCAATCGTATACAACGACCCAGCAGCGCCGCCAGTCACCTTGCTGGCCCCGGTTAAAGACAGTAACGGCATGGCCCGCACAGCGCCATTCACGGTATCTTCATCTGATGTAGTTGCCCGCCCCCTGCCCCTGACGCCAGACAATGTGGCTGCCGTGGGCAATGTCATGATGGGGCAGCGCTATGGCTGGGGCGGCATGTTTGGCGAAAGGGATTGCTCTGCCCTCACCCGCGACATTTTCACGCCTTTCGGCATCTGGCTTCCCCGCAACTCCGGTGGGCAGGCCCGCGTAGGGGCCGTCAACTCCCTTGAAGGCATGACCACCAGAGAAAAAGAAGACACCATCCTGCGCTACGGCGTTCCCTTCCTGAGCCTTGTGGGCATGCGCGGGCACATCATGCTTTATGTGGGCAAATACGACGGTCGCCCGGCCATTTTCCACAATGTCTGGGGGGTTCGCACGGTAGAAGGCAATGACGACAATGCCCGCTTTGTCATTGGCAGAGCTGTTGTCACGTCCATCACGCCTGGCAGTGAACTGAAAAATCTGTACAGGGGCACGACCTTTGTGGACAGGTTGCGTACCCTTTCCACCCCGGCGGATACCCTTCAGTGAGCAGCCTGCAACTGGAAATCACCGCCGCTCAGGCAGGCCAGAGACTTGACCGTATACTGAGCGCCGCCAAACCTGATCTTTCGCGGGCGGCCCTGCAAAAAGCCATTCAGTCCGGCCACTGTACCGTGGACGGACTCGTCGAAACCAGACCCGCCGCCAAGGTCAAGACGGGGCAGCAGGTACACCTGCAACTGCCGGAAATATCCAGCCAGCTTCAGCCTGAAGACGGGCATCTGGAAGTACTCTGGCACGACGAACACCTTGTGGTTTGTAATAAACCTGCAGGTCTTACTGTGCATCCTTGCCCCTCCTGCCCGGAACAGACCTTGGTGCAGCGCCTTCTGGCGCGCTTTCCCCAGTTGGGCAAAATCGAAGGGCAACGCCCCGGCATTGTGCATCGGCTCGATAAAGACACCAGCGGCCTTCTGGTTGTGGCCCTTACCGAAATCGACCGTCTCAGCCTCAGCAACGCCTTTTCTGAACGCCAGGTCCACAAGGAATATCTGGCCCTTGTGGCAGGACTTCCTCCACAGAGCGGGCAGTGCCTTGAACCTGTGGGGCGTCACCCCACCGCCAAGGTAAAAATGGCCATTGTGCCGGAAAATCGCGGTGGCAGGCATGCCCATACGGAATGGCAGCGTCTCTGGCATTCGGAAGACAAGAGCATCTCACTACTCGCCGTGCGTATCCACACAGGACGAACCCATCAGATACGCGTACACATGACTCACTTGGGATACCCCCTGCTGGGCGATAAACTGTATGCCCCCAAAGCCGTGCAAAGCATGGCCCCCCGCCAAATGCTGCACGCGTGGCGCTTGAGCTTCACGCATCCTGTCAACGGCGAAGCCATGAATTTTTCCTGCCCGCCGCCCGACGACATGCCGGACGCAGCCCTGCAAACAGACAGCCGCATGCAGCGGCTTGTCATCACTGGCAACCCAGGCAGCGGCAAATCTGCCTTTACGGCTTTTCTGGCCCAAAAAGGCGTGCCTGTCATCAGTGCCGACACGATTGTGGCAGACCTTTATGCTCCCAAAGGCGCTGGCAGCCAATGGATAGGCCGATTGCGCGGTAGCAGCCTGCTTGAAGCTGACGGTTCCGTAAACAAGGAAGCTCTTTTAGCCGCCATGCAGGAAGATCCCGTGCTGCGTCGGGACGTGGAGCAGACCGTTCACGCCCTGACCAGACAGGCTGTGGAAATTTTTTGGTCGCACCTGGAAGATCAGGGTGCCCCCCTGGCAGCGGCTGAAATTCCTCTGTATTTCGAATGCGGCTGGCAGCAGCTTTTTTCGCCGAAGCCGTTGACCGTAGGGGTGCATTGCCCCCTGCCCCTGCGCACTGCACGCACGGCAGAGACCAGAGGGTGGAGCCCGGAAAAAATGGCTGCCCTTGAGGCCTGGCAATGGCCTGAAGAACGCAAGATGGCCGCGTGTGACATGATTATAACGAATGATAAGGATTTACAGCATCTTGATGAAAAAGCGGCTCGCTTTCTCCAACAACTGCGCCTTCATCTTGAGAAGAACCACCAGCAACAGGCCGATCGTCTTGCCTCTCTGTGGGTAGAGGACTAGAGCAGTTTAACTTTGAAATGCATTACATTTCACAGTTATCATTCTGCCGGAAATACGATTTTCGACGGAATTCACGCCGCGGTGCAGCGTTAGAGGATTTAAGCTTTTTCAAAGTTAAAATGCTCTAACGAAATACCAGCTCTATAGTGCCCCTTTTATTGACACCCCTCTCTTCAACCGGATATGGTGCCACCTTATCGCAGCAATTTGCTTAACCTTTTTTGGAGCGCCGCATGTCAGCCCCTTTCAAGGCCTCTGACGGCCCCTATGCCAACCCCCTGATTCTGGCACTGGAAATTTCCAGTTCAGCGCTCCTTCACGACCGTAAGGAACCCTTCCTGCAGGCCAGTCTGGCCAGTATTGGCGAAACCCTGCACTGCGGGCAGGTAACCCTTATAGAATACATCAACGACACATGGTTCGAGCCCTTTGCCTGGACAAGCGCCCGGCAAAGCTCAGCCTGCAGCCTGCCCCCGCCCACCCTTGATGATCTTGCCCCGGTGCTTGAAGCTTTTACCCGCCGGGCAAGCCTGTGCATTTCAGACGTTGAGCACTTGCCCGAAGGACCACAAAAAAAATCGCTGCAAGCCCGCCAGATCAAATCCGCATTCTGCATCCCTATCCTGCACGAAGGCCAGTTGTACGGGGGGCTTTGCCTCACCCGGCAAACCCAGGCGCGGGAATGGACGCCTGAAGAAACCAGTATCTGTCATTTACTGGGCAATATCCTGGCAATGGTACTGACGCACTTTCGTCTTTACGGGCGACTACGCCGAAAACATCGGCAACTGCGCGACATCTTGGACGCGTTTTCCAATCCTGTCTGTATTATTGACATGGAAACCAACAAGATACTGTTTTCAAACAAAAGCGTAAAAGAAACCTTTCCCGATCCTGAAGATCTACAACACGACATCTGCTACAAAAAACTCATGGGGCGCGAACACCCCTGTCCCTACTGCACAAATTCCATTATTCAGGAAACGGGCGAGCCATATCAATGGACCTACCAGAACGAGATGTCCAAGCGCACCTATACGGTTGTGGACAAAGTCATCAAGTGGGATGACGACAAACCCGTGCGCCTGTCTATCGCCACCGACGTTACAGATATTTTGCGCACGCGGCACGAAAAACAGTCTGCAGTCATTGCCTCGCAGGCAAAAAGCGAATTCCTGGCTCACATGAGCCACGAAATACGCACCCCGCTCAACGGCATCATCGGCCTCACACATCTGGCGCTGCAAAGCGCACCTGACGGGGATATTAAAGAATACCTGCACAAAATACGCTCATCCTCCACAAATCTGCTTGCAATCATTAACGACATCCTCGACCTCTCCAAAATTGAAGCCAACAAGATGGTGTTGGAAAACGTCAACTTTATGGTCGAAGAAGTTCTTGATTTTGTATACACATCCATTCGCTTTCCCCTGGAACAAAAGGGACTTCAGTACAAATGTGAACTGGCGGATGACGTGCCTCTCAAACTGTGGGGCGATGGCTTGCGCCTGAAACAGGTGTTGCTCAATCTTCTGAGCAACGCGGTCAAGTTCACGGCAAGGGGCAATGTAGGCCTGCAAATTATCAGAGAACAACACAAGTCAGAAGACAGCCTGCATTTTATCATTTCAGATACGGGCATGGGCATCAGCCGCGAATACCAGCAACATCTTTTCGACCCATATACTCAGGCCAGCTCCAGCATCAGCCGCCGCTTCGGCGGCACAGGCCTTGGACTGACCATCTGCAAGCGCATTGCGGAACTCATGCAGGGCAGCCTTTGGTGCGAAAGCGAACTCGGTTCCGGTTCGTGCTTCCACCTGCGCATCCCCTGCATGCCAGCCCGAAATGTATACAGCGAAGCCGAGGACGATTCACACGGCGTCCCCCCGCTGGAGAATACAGAAGATCTCAAGATACTTCTGGTGGAAGACAACGAGATCAATCAGGAAATCGCCAAGGCCATGCTGCGCCATCTTCACATTGAATGCGATCTGGCCCAAAATGGCCGGGAAGCCGTGCACATGGCGCTTGAAAATTCTTATGACGCCGTTCTTATGGACGTGTATATGCCGGTTATGGATGGCATGACCGCCACCACTGAAATCCGGCAAAAGATGAAAATCGGCAAAAAACCCTTGCCCATTATTGCAATGACCGCCGTTACCCTGCCCGAAACCGTAGATGAAATCATGCGCTCGGGCATGAGTGACCATATTTCCAAACCCGTCAGCCTGGCGGCTTTGCGTAAAAAATTGTCCCATTGGCTCAACCGTTCCTGACAATTTTTCGCCAACCGCCCAACTAACCGATCATGGCAGCCAAAATCAGCAAAACCAATGCCGCCCGGCAACTGGAAAATCAGGGCATCGCGTATACCCTGCATCAGGTTGACGTGGACGAAAACGACCTTTCTGGTGTCACGCTGGCCCACCATCTGGGAGTGGAGCCGAATACGGTCTTCAAAACACTTGTTGCCCGGGGTGATAAAACTGGCGTGCTTATGGCGTGCATACCCGCCAATGACGAGCTGAACCTCAAGGCTCTGGCCTCCGCCTCAGGCAACAAGCATGTGGAAATGGTACCCCTCAAAGACGTGCGCCCTCTTACCGGATATGTGCGGGGCGGCTGCTCCCCCCTGGGCGGCAAAAAAGATTATCCCGTCTATGTGGACCTCAGCGCGCTTGAGCATCAAAGTATATACATAAGCGCCGGACTACGCGGGGTTCAGATACTGCTGAACCCAGAAGATCTGTTGCGAGCCGTTAGCGGATCCCTGGCGGAAATTGCCCGCAACGCTGGCGACTAGCAAACAAACTTGAAAATGTTCGCACTTCAAAGTTGGCGTCCTGCTGGCAGCACGATCTCTTACTGAGTTTACGGCGCATCGCTGCAAACAACAATTCTGCTTTCCCGTTGTTAAACATCTTGCATTTGCAACGACAATGCGCCCAGCCAGCCGTAGCCCCCTATCAACCACGACATAGGGAGAAATATCATGACCAGTCCCCGCATTCTTGTGACAGATTTTGACGGAACCATCACCGCTCACGATTTTTACAAGATGGTGGTTGAAAATCTGTTAACACCGCAGGATATTGCCCCCTGGCAGGAATACCGAGAAGGAAAAATCACCCACCTTTCTGCGTTGCAGCAAATTCTTGCCAAGGTTCGCGCTTCGGAATCCGAACTGAACGCACTGGCCCTTGCAATGAATCCTGATCCACGCCTGAGCGCCGCTGTTGACAGTTTGCGCAACGCGGGCTGGGAAATTGTAGTGGCTTCAGCCGGGTGCGACTGGTATATCCGGCGGGTGCTGGCCGCAGCCGGAGTGGACCTTGAAATCTATTCAAATCCCACAAGCCTTGAGGACAACGGCAGCCTGCGTATGCAAGGCCCAGTGGATTCTCCTTTTTATTGTCACGAGACAGGCGTGGACAAGGCAGGTATTGTGCGGTCATACACACGCCAGGGCTACACCGTTGCCTTTGCTGGCGACGGATTTGCCGACCTGCCTGCCGCCCTTGGCGTAAACCCCGGCCTGCGGTTCGCCCGGGCCGATCTGGCCACAGCCCTTGGCCGCTATCACGAAGAATTTCAGAGTTTTTCTGTCTGGTCAGACGTAGCCGATGCCCTGCTTTCCAGAGACACGCAAAGGAGCGCTCAATGAACAACAGCCATATCCGTGTTCCTTACCTCGTGCGCATCAAACCGGGCGCATTGTCGCGCCTTGGCATCTACCTGAGCCGCTCCGGCTTTACCAATGTTCTCATACTGACCGGGCAACTGCCGGATGCCGTCACCCAAAAGGCTCGGAACGGACTGGAGGAAAACCACATCCACACCGGCCCCTGGATTGATGTGGACGACAACAGCTTTGAAGACGTGGTGGAGCTGTTCACCCTTCTGCCCAAAAAGACCACGGCCATTGTGGGGCTGGGCGGTGGTAAAGCCTTGGATATGGCAAAATATCTGGCTTTTCTGGCCCGGCTTCCCTACCTTGCCGTGCCCACCTCTCTTTCCAACGACGGCTTTTGTAGCCCGCAATCCAGCCTGACCATGCACGGGAAGCGCCGTTCCCTGGCAGCCACGCTGCCACAGGGCGTTATCATTGATGTGGACGTGTGCCTTTCAGCGCCGCGGTCTCTCTGGCTGTCGGGCATCGGTGACCTGGTGGCAAAACTCACCGCTGTCTATGACTGGAAACTGGCCTTTCACAACAAGGGCGAACCCGTCAACGATCTTGCGGCCCTGCTTTCCGATGCCACGGTGCACCAGTTTCTCGCCAATCCCTCGTATGACGCTCCCGGTATGGCCTTACTGGGCACGGCTCTCATGCTGAATGGCATAGCTATGGAAATCTGCGGCAGCTCTCGCCCCACAAGCGGCAGCGAGCATCTTATTTCTCACGCTCTGGATGCTACATCGGCGCATCCGCATTTGCATGGCCTTCAGGTTGGTATGGCCACCTACTTTGTCAGCCAGTTTCAAGAGCGGAATACGGAAATTCTGGCCGATGTTTTCACTAAAACCGGATTTTGGGATGCCCTGCGTGCCGCACCCTTTTCCCAACAGGAATGGCTTGAGGCCATTCGTCTTGCGCCCAGCATGAAAGAAGATTTTTTCACCGTGCTTTCACTGCGCGATTGTCTGCCTGAGGCGCGCCGCATTCTGGACGAAGACCCATTATTAAAAGGCTGCTTCGTCTAGCACACCTTGGCTCTGAAAGCAGATGACTTTAGCGTTGTTGCATGACGTATCTCGCTCGAAAATATGCGAGAGATCGTACTGCTCCGTCTTTTTCCTGGTACTGGGTAAATAGCCTCATTCTTTTCCGGAAAAAACGTAAGAGCACACTTCTGACATAGAAAAGCTGCTTTCCCTTATGTCATCTTCAGCCGCAGCTCGGCCTTGGCCGCTACCCCGCTTGATGCACATCTCGATTAATCAGGCAGCAATTCCTTTTATCCAGCCAATCCTACCATCCAAACAGCTTTGCCGAACATTTTTGCCTGACATCTTAGGCAGCAGCATCACATGATACATCCTCAGTTATATCAAAAATCACGCGCCTCGTATGCAGGATGTGTCCTCTAGCCGCGCTCGACGGGATCAAAGCGGAATTCGGCGCAGAAATAACTGAAAAGACGCTTGTGGCGACACAGCCTAACGCATGGTTAACGCCTTCTGCGGCAAGATGATTTTATGTTCTTTACCTCGTCAATGTCCATGTACGGAAACCGCGCCGCCCTTGACTTGGCAGCAGTGTGCGCTACCTTTTCACATGCATGTTTTTAGAGCATTTTACTCTTTAAATAGTCGCTTTACGGCAAGCAAAGCTCGCCAACGCCTATTTGGTGACACAGATTTACACACAAATTTGTGCAGAACAATTGACTTATTTCATTAATAAATTGTTCAAAATCATCTCTGTTTTCGCCTTTGAGGCCAGTAGTACGCACCCTCTGACTGCATGCCCCACACCGCAACCGGGACAACCAGATGACAATGACCAGCCCCGCAACTGAATCCATGCCAGATATAACGTCAGTTACAGATGCAACCCTTGAAAAAATAACATCTTTTCCCAAGGATTTTACACAGCATCGGCAGCTTCTTTCTGACCTCAAGGAAGATCTTGTGGCTTTGTGCGCCGCAAAATCAACCAGCGCAGACATCCCCGAAGATTTGCGCTGGAGCCTTGCCCGCGACATGCCGGATTTTTCCACTGATGTCCTGTATGTAAAGCGGTACTCCCTGCCGAGCATGGCAGGTATCGTTTTTCTTGGCTTCTTTATTGGCGGCCTGTTGTCAAACCTGTTGGGCCTCATAGATATGGGCGGGGAAATAATCCGCGTGACCACGGTGCTTGGCATGCTCTACGGCGCTGAGTATCTGGCAGGCAATCCCAAGGCACGAACCCGGCTTTTGATCTTTTTGGGTCTGGGCGCACTGGCAACCTTTGCCGCCAGCATAGTCGCCGGAATTCTTCGGCTGACCTCCTGGGCGGATTTCAAAAGTGCCGTTTTTGGAACAAGCAGCGCGCCGGGCCTCTTGAAGCGCACATATCTGCTGCTTGGAGCCGCATTTCTTTTTGTGCTACTGGCAAAAAAAACCACCTCGCTTGACGTAATTGCCTTCAAGCTTTCTTTGAACCAGCAGGCGCAAGCCCGCGCTCGTAATCTCATGACCTTTTTCTCTGTCTGGGACCAGTTGCAGGCAGAGCTGGACAGCCTCAGGGGCACAGAGCTGGCAACACCGCAATCGGGCAAATGCCACAGAAATGACTGCCCCCTGGCCCAAAGCGTTATTCACCTGCTGGACGGTATGGAGGAGGAGCCCAGACAGTTTCTCACAGAACAGCTTGCGTTTATGGGGTACAACCTTGCCGAAAACGATGGTCATATTCTGTGGGACGACGCCGTTCATGCAGAACTTTACGACACCATCGGCCTTGTGAAAAACGGCGACCATTGCCGTGTGCTACGCCGCTATTCCCGGGCAGGCGACGCGGTCATCAAGGGGCATGTACAGAAAGAAACCGCCCCCTTCGGGAGGGCCAGAGCATGAAAATACTGGGCATAGACCTTGGCACCAGCAACACCTACGTCTACGGCGCGCATAAAAGTTCATCGGCTCCACACCCCGTGATACTCCCTCGGGTCAGCGCGCCGGATGGTTGCGTTGAAACCGCCATTCTTTATGAAAACGATTCACCTCTTTTGATCGGCCATTTGGCAGAGAGCGAGTATTACGCCAATGCCAGCCTGCGTTCACGCCGCGAACTTCGCAGTCAGTTCAAACCAGAAATAGGCGAAGAAAATGCCGAGGCTGCACGCTGGATGACTGATTTTCTTCGCATGCTGCGCAAAGAATTGCCGCAGGATACTTTGGAATCAGATAGCCAGATATTTGTAGGTGTTCCCTCCAGAACGCGCGAAAGCTTCGGTATAAGCCTTTCACAATGCTTCAAAGATGCGGGCTGGCCTGCACCCTCCCTTATCAAGGAATCTGACGCGGCCATGATATCCTGCCTCCAGTCTGGGGCCATAGAGTTGGATGACCTGGAACACAGCCTGCTCATATTGGACTTTGGCGGCGGCACCTGCGATTTCACCCTGGCTGAGAATTCGGAAATCCTACAGTGCGGCGGCGATCGCCTGCTGGGTGGACGCCTTTTTGACGACCTGCTTTTTCAACTTTTCTGCCGCCACAACCCCGGCCTGCTCAATCAGGTCCAGGCTGACGTTTGTGAGTATTACGTCCACTGGGTTTTGTGTAAGGCAGAAAAGGAACGCTTTTCCAAAATATTGCAGCAGGATGTCAACAGTGCCGTCAGCCTGCACCTTTCGTGGTTCGATGCGCAGGGCAAACAAAAACACGCCTATTTACATGAGCTTACATGGCAGCAAGTGGTCAACGCGGCTGAAAGCTATACGGCTTCGGAATCGCTGTTGGGCATACTTCGTCAGTATGCCAACAGGGGCGCGCTGGGGGCTGTTGCCGGAGATATGCTGCAAGGCCGCCAAGTAGGGCTCATCTCCTGGTTCAAGGATATTCTTTACGAAATCAGGCGGCAAAAGAGCATAGACAAAGTCATTCTCACAGGCGGCAGCAGCGGCTGGTTTTTTGCGCACGATGCGGTTCGTGACGTTTTCGGCACAGATAATATTGTTATGAGCCCGCGCACCTATGAAGATATCGCCTTTGGGCTCGCCCTTTATCCTATGCTGCTGAACACCCACCTCAGGATAAAGACCCTGCTAGAGGAACAAAGCGAAGATTTTTGCATGAGGGTCTCTGATCTGGCACAGGGCATTTTTGAAAAGCACACCAAAATGGCAGCCAAAACCTGTGCAGAACGTATTGCTGTCAGAGATATATTAAGTGTTCTTGAATCTGCTCAGGAAGCCCGAAAAACGGTTGAAGACATCGAGCGGGAAATCAGCGAAAGAATCCAGAATGATACTGGCCTGTTAACCATAGTTCAAGAGCGAACAGAAGCAGCCCGCAAAGAAATTGAAAAAGAACTACGATTGCAATTCAACCGCTGGTTGCGTGAAAATGGCGTCTACCTCGCACCCAGACTGAATTTTTCAGCCCACACCCTCAGCACAAGTTTTTTCGACGCCGTGCAGGTGAAGGTTTCACGCCTTACGCTGCTTAATACTATGGATGTTATGGCTGTGGCCGTTTTGCCTGGTGTGGCGGCCTTTGCCATTGGCGAAAAAATGCTGCTTACAACAGGTGAGCCAATATCCGCGGTGCTCGGAGGGGCTGCAGCCTTTGCCGGAACATGGGCCTTGGGCAAATTTGGCAAAAAATTTCTACAGCGACAAAGACTGCCCAAATTTCTTCTCAATGAAAAAAATCGGGAAAAGATCACCGCAAAGAACAGAGAATATATTGAAGAGGTTCTGGGGCAGGCTTTTCAGGAAATTCGGCAAGACCTTATGGAAGACGCCAGAAGCAAGATCCGTTACGCCCTTAAGGGTTTGCTGCAACGGCTAACGGTTCTGAACCATATTCGGGTGGAACGCGGAAACACCGTATAGACAGAGCAAAAACTCTGTACATGCCTTTAAGGGAAGGTCATCTGCCTGCCCCCGTCATCTCGACACACAAAAACTCTCATAACAGCCAGATTTATCCCATAAACAGACAAGGCCGCCCCTTTGCCCGGGCGGCCTTGTTTTTGTAGTTATTCTGAGTGAAAAGGCGGCCTTGGTCACCAACATCTGCTTTTTTAGAGCATCAGCCACACGGGCCTGGGGGGCCTTTTCCCGCAGAACATTCATTGCACTAGCGTGTGCCGCTTCAAAAAAGGCAATCTGCCAAAGCACGATCTTTTACGAATCTACGCTCTTTGCAGCAGGTATTTCAACCTGTACTTTGGCGGATATTTTACTTTTTTTTGCAGTTACCATGCCCTAAGGCATCGTGTATTCACGCACGAAGTTGAACACATTGCCGTCCTCTTCCAACCCCTGAGCCTTGGCTTTCCCGTACCATATCTGCGCTTCAGCCTTGTTTTCAGGCACGCCGACACCGAATTCATAGCAGGCGCCTACATACCGTTCTGCCTGGGCATAGCCGTGATCAGCCGCAATTTTGGCCAACCGGAAACTTTCAGTGGGGTTTTTAGCAAAGCCGTACTTGCCCTGACCGTGGTAAAGGGCCAGATTGAACAGAGCTTCAGCATTACCGGCATTGGCGGCGCGGGTCATAAGGTCGACCACTGTCGCGTCATTCTTGGGTACGCCCACTCCCAACTCATACTGATACGCCAGAAGTACCTGGGCTTCGCTGTTGTTTTGCTCCGCCGCGAGACGGAACCACTTGGCAGCCATTTCCATATCCTGAGGCACACCAAGACCATTTTCATAACAACGGCCAAGGATAATCTGAGCCCGGGCGTTGCCGTCCGAAGCCAAAGGCTGCACCAGTTGCAGCACCTTCGGGTATTGGCCGATGTTATAGGCTGTCCACGCCTCGTCGAGTTTTTTCTCCACCTGATCCACGGGTTGCGCACCCGCGGTCAAAGCTGAGAACAAAAAAACCGCCATTGTCAGAAAAATCGCAGCGCATTTCTTTTTCATAAAACCTCCTCAGGCCTCGGCCAACGTGACCGTGCCCTCTGCCAAAAGATTAGCGCCGCCAATTGGACTTGGCAAGAGTTCAGGATGGGCATCCAGTGATACCACACAAAGCTTTTGCGCCACCTCAGGGCATACCCCTTGACGCTCCGGCATCCAGCAGGCACAAACACTGCAAGCCTTTGTTATCAGTCCTATCAATAATCCGCCCGCGTGAAAGGCACAGACCAGGAGGCCGAGCATGAGCCACCCCCCGAACGTTCCCCCAAACAATCCCGGCGATGAGCATTTGCCTCATGACGAGCGCCTGCCTGTTCCGGCAGAACGACAGGCAGGCAACGCCAATGCCGGGGATGAACAGCGGCGAGTTATTGATGCCGAAATAATTTTTGATTCATCCCACGAACAGGAAGGGGCCCATCACCAGGGTCAGACATTTGGACCGAATGGCGGCCAGGGCAGCCAGAACGGCTACAACCAGAATGACGCACAGGGACGTTTTTATCGTCGTACCTTCAATGGAGGCAACTTCGGCGGCTTCCAGGCCGGGTCACCCTTGGGCCAGATATGGATGACAGGCTCGGGAAATTCCAATGCCTGTCTTGCTCCTTGCGTCACCTTTGCCATTTTTCTCGTCTGCCTTGCACAGCTCGGATTTCTCGCTGGTCTGGGATTTGTATTTTTTCACACCATAGGTTCGATAGTTGGTACGTTGCGGCAAATGCGGCTCATGACCACGGGAGTCATGCCCAACCCCTGGCTCTGGCGCATGAGCAACTGGGTACTGTCCTTTTTTCTCACCGCATGGCTTGCCGGGGGCTTTGATTAACGCCCGTTGGCATCTTGTGAACGCTGCCCCCTGTAAAGGCAAAATAGGCCTTGCATGCGGATCATGAGGCTATGTGCCAATACGGCCAATATTCCTTAATGGTTAGCCAGGAATAAAGCCCTCTCTTGCAGACAGGACTAGAGCGAACCTTTACATGAACGAGCTATGACAGCATCATAACTATGTACAAAGAATGGCGATGACATCTGACTGCTGGCTGGTCTACCTTTTGGAATGTGCTGACGGCACGCTGTACTGCGGCGTTACCCGTGATATAGAGCGGCGTTTGGCGCAACACAACGGTGCCTTGCCGGGGGGAGCGCGTTACACGCGTGGCAGACGCCCGGTACATCTGCTGACCAGCCGAAGCTGCTCGTGCAAGTCTGACGCCTTGCGGCTGGAGATCGCAGTCAAGGGCAAACCCCGCCACGCCAAAATCGCATTTTTGCTGGATGGAGAACAAAAATAATGCTGACTGTGGACGTAGCTCTCGCTTTTTTTGCTGCTTCTCTTCTTCTGGGCATCGCACCGGGGCCGGATAATATTTTTGTGCTCACGCAGTCTGCCGTCTACGGCGTTGGCGCTGGCATTGTAACAACCCTGGGCCTCGTCACTGGCCTTTGTGTGCATACAGCTGCCGTTGCTTTAGGCGTGGCAGCCATTTTTCAAAGCTCTCCCCTGGCGTTCACAGTACTCAAAACTGTAGGCGCCGGGTATCTGCTGTGGCTGGCATGGCTGTCATTCAAGGCAGGAGCCGCTCTGGCTGTGACCAGGGGGGATGGTGCCCCCTTTCCCGGCTTCGCACCCTTGTATCGACGCGGCATTGTCATGAACGTGACCAACCCCAAGGTCTCGCTCTTTTTTCTCGCCTTTCTGCCGCAGTTCTGCGATCCGGCGCGAGGCAGCATGGTCATGCAGGTTCTGAGTCTGGGCCTTTTATTCATGCTGGCCACCATTGTGGTCTTTTTCAGTATAGCTTTGCTGGGCGGTCGGCTGGCCCTATGGTTCAACAAATCACCGGGCGGGCAGGTGCTTATCCACCGGGCGGCCGGATTGGTTTTTGTGGGCTTGGCCGTGGTTCTTCTTTTTGCCGGACTCTAGAAAATCATCGTTTAAAATAGGTGATTTACGGAGAATGCCGTTCACCTCTATCTATTTTGCGGCAAGAATCTGCGTTCCCCCCTGGAGAACAGATTAGTTCTGAAAGTACTGTCCTCTTGTGTAAAATACGCCTATTGCTGCGTTTAGGTCACACATCAATAGCCGTGCTTTTGCGCACGAACCGCCAAAGCATTTTCAAAGTGTAATGCTCTACTCTGTTGACATTGCCGTATTCAGGCATACATCAGCAAAACCACAACGACATATAAAATGCCGCAAAACAGCAGCCCCAAACACTTCACCCTGAAGCGAAGAACCTTTTTGGCGGGTCTGGCAGGATTGGCCTGTTTTGCAGGGCTATGCGCTCTACCCCGCCCCCTCGATGCCGCAGAGGCATTGGGATTTTCTTCATCATCGCTCTTGGGGCTTGGCCAGACCGAGCTGACGGGAAAACTTTCGCGGCTTGAGGCCGTGTCAGGCGGCAGGCTTGGTATAGCCCGCCTCGATTGCGCCACAGGGCGTCTGTATACTTACCGGGGCGAAGAAGCCTTTCCCGTTTGCAGCACGTTTAAAGTTCTAGTAGCAGCGGCCGTGCTCAAACAACACCCTCATAGAATAAATGACCTTGTGCATTACGGGCAGGCAAAAATCATTTCCTGGTCGCCCGTGACTGAAAAACATGTGAACACTGGCATGACAGTAGAGGCGCTGTGCGCAGCGGCAGTGCAATATAGTGATAACACCGCCGCCAACCTGCTTCTGGAAATGATCGGCGGGCCTGCTGGTCTGACAGCTTTTGCCCGCTCCATTGGAGACGATGTTTTTAGGCTCGATCGCATGGAGCCTGCCCTCAATCAGGCAGACCCCGGCGACATGCGCGACACATCAAGCCCCGCAGCTATGGCCTTGACGCTAAACGCTCTATTAATGAATGACATATTGCCTTCACAGCACCGCGCACTTTTACAGCAATGGTTAATGGAATGCGCTACCGGGGCCAGTCGCATACCTGCGGGTGCTCCATCCGGCTGGAAGGTCGGACACAAGACAGGCGGCGGCAACAATGGCACAGCCAATGACGTGGGTATTCTGCTGTCCCCAACGGGAAAGCCCGTTATACTGGCACTCTATCTTACCCAAAGTACAGTAACTGAAAGCGCCCGCGACGGCATTCTGGCAGAAGCCACCCGGCTGCTTTGCCTGCCCGCTGGGTAAAAATGGCCTTTGCTGTCTTTCTTGACAACTGGTATGAGCAAGGGTATGTAGTCCAACTTTCGAGGTACAGCATGCAAAATTATCGCATCTCTCTCAACGACCTCCCCCCGGAGGGCAGAGAATTTCACCTGGACGACCAGGCAATCTGGCAGAACTCCATTAAGGAGTTCGGTATGGACTGCCGCGTGACCAAGCCCCTGAGCGCCAGCATCTACGTGCTGCCCACTGAAGGTGGCTGGCTCGTGCGCGGCACTCTGACCGGCGAAGTGGCTCTGCCGTGCAGCCGCTGTGCCGAAGACGCCCCCGCTGTCGTCAATTCACGGTTTGAAGATTTTGAAGAACAGCCAGAAAGCGATGAGCTTGATAGCCCCGGTGTACATACCCCTGCCATGCCAGAGGAAGACACCGCCAGTCGCCTTGTTTTTGTAAACAATGCGCCCATGCTTGATCTGGCCGCCATCTGCTGGGAAGAACTTATGCTGGCCCTGCCCGTGACGCCCTTGTGCAACACGACGTGCAAAGGCCTGTGCCCCAATTGCGGAACAAACCTCAATGAAGGACTCTGCGCCTGCGAGCACGAAGAAGTTGACCCCCGTATGGCTGTTCTGCGGGGACTTACCCTGCACAAGAACTAAACAAATTTTGACAAGCCGACTCATCTTCACATCAGATGGCGGTTTGCAAAAAACGGCTCACGACTGACGGATTACTGTAGACGGAGCCTAGACATTTCTAAAGTTTTTTACTAAGCTGCTGAGTCTTGCGGGCAAGCCCTTTTTTGGAGCTACCCGCCATACCTTTGCCTTATGAGTCCGTAAGGACAGAAAAGGAGAATACCATGGCCGTTCAACAGAACAAAAAATCCCGCTCCCGTAAGGGTATGCGTCGCTCGCATGATCGTGTGGCCATTCCCGCCGTTATCTACTGTTCCTGCGGTGAGCCTACCGTGCCCCACTGCGTCTGCCCCAGCTGCGGTACGTACAAGGGTCGCCAGGTCGTTGCTAAGACCGATAGCGAGTAATGAACGAGCGCCCCATCATCGCCGTGGACGCCATGGGCGGGGACTTCGGTCCCTCCGTGGTGGTACCGGGCGCCATTGAGGCTGCCCGACTTTATGATCTGCATGTCCAGCTTGTGGGCGACACCCCCAAGCTGGAGGCCGAGCTGGATAAGCTTGACCTCAAAAACGTGCATTTTGATATTGTTCAGGCCGATGATGTGGTGCACATGAATGAGAAGCCCTCAGACGTTCTGCGCCGCAAAAAGAACTCTTCTATTCAGGTGGCCTGCCGCCTGGTTAAGGAGGGTGCCGCTGACGCCGTAGTCAGCGCCGGACATTCTGGCGCTACTGTGGCCTGTGGCATGTTCATTATGGGCCGCCTTCAAGGTGTGGAACGTCCGGCTCTGGCCGCATTGCTGCCCACGGAAAAGAATCCTGTGGTCGTGCTTGACGCCGGAGCCAACGTAGACTGTCGCCCCTACCACCTCTTTCAGTTTGGCCTTATGGGCGACGCCTTCGCAAGGGATCTGCTAAGCTATCCCTCGCCTCGAGTCAGCCTTCTGAGCATCGGCGAAGAGGAAGGAAAGGGCAACTCTCAGGTCAAAGAAGCCTATGAGCTTCTAAAGATGGCTCAAAACCTCAATTTTGTGGGTAACGCCGAAGGGCGTGACATCTTTACCGGCGATCTGGATGTAGTGGTCTGCGACGGTTTTGTAGGCAACGTGGTGGTCAAAATGAGCGAAGGCCTGGCCTCATCGCTCATGCGCATGCTTAAAAAGGTCTTTACCAGTGGCGTTCTGCCAGCCCTTGGCGGCATGCTGGCCAAAGGGGCTTTTAAGCGGTTTGCCAGCACCATTGACTATGCCGAATACGGCGGCGCGCCACTCTTGGGTCTTCAGGGGTTGGCCATTGTCTGTCATGGCCGCTCCAGTTCCCTGGCCATGACCAATGCCATCAAAATGGGCGGCACCTTTGTTCGCAAGGGCACCAACAGCCACCTTGCCGAGACCATTCTGGCCAACGAGGAGCTTACGCGCTTCTCACGCGCCATCTAACCGACGGTATTACAGCATGAATCCTCTTTGCCATTTGCTTGCCCTGAGCACCTATGTGCCGGACGCGGTCCTGACCAACCAAGACCTCACCAAGGTGGTTGACACCAATGAAGAATGGATTGTCACCCGCACTGGCATAAAGCAGCGTCACAAGCTGGCCGACGACGAAAACGCCTCCGATCTGGGCCTTAAAGCTTCCCGCAAGGCGCTGGCAGAAGCTGGTATTGAGGCCTCTGAGCTTACTCACGTCATCACAGCCACTTGCACCCCTGATGTGCTCTCCCCTTCTGTAGCCTGCATCATTGCGGGGCAGCTCGGCACCGGGCCTGTTATGGCTTTTGACTTTGGCGCGGCCTGTTCCGGCTTTATCTACGGGTTATCCCTTTGCCGCAGCCTGCTGGCCCACCAGCCAGATGCCAAAATACTTTTTGTGTGCACCGAAGCTCTGACCCGCCGTGTAAACTGGAGCGACAGAAGCACTTGTGTACTCTTTGGCGATGCGGCCACAGCATGCATTGTCACCGGATCTCCGGGCAATGTCCTTGCCGGACTTGAAGACGTAGTGTGCCAGAGCGACGGCACACAGCGGGATCTTATTGTGGTAGGCGGCGGCACCAGCAGCCGTTACGCCAAGGGTGATCCCATCGGTGACGACTTCTTCATCACCATGCAGGGACGCGAAACTTACAAGCACGCAGTTCGCAACATGGTGCATATTTGTGAAGAGGTGCTGACCCGCAATGGTCTTTCTACCAAAGACGTGAACCTGCTCGTCCCCCATCAAGCAAACATGCGCATTATTGAGGCCGTTGGAAGCCGCCTGGACATGGCCGGCGACCGTGTTTTTGTCAACGTGGACAAGTACGGCAATACATCTTCAGCCTCCATTCCGCTGGCCATTTCAGAGGCTCGTGCCGCCGGACGCATCAAACCTGGCGACCGTCTGCTTGTTACGGCTTTTGGCGCGGGCTTGACCTGGGGCGCGGCCCTGCTGCGATTTTAATCTTTTCATGATGTTCCGCGCTCAAGCCGCCAACCTGTAGCCTTTTTCACGCGCGGATTTTACACAAACGCCTCATGGCGAGGCCAGCCTCCGAAGGCGGCGCTTTCAGGCCAGAGCACAGTTTTGCTGTAGGACATATTTGATATTCCTTGTTCTCTGGCATTGAAATCAACGTATGGTCACGCTATAAACAGCACTCTCAGCAAAGGCAGAACGAGCATGAGTACAGAGCATTCCACGCCCACCGCTACGCCCACAGCTCTTGTGACTGGCGGCTCGCGCGGTATTGGGCGGGCTATTGCCCAAACCCTTGCCCGCGACGGTTTTCAGGTTTTTCTTACCTATGTGAGCCGCCCCACTGAAGCGGAGCAAGTGGTTGCCGAAATCAAGGCAGCTGGTGGACAGGCAAGGGCTTTTGCGCTGGACGTAAGCGACAGCGCCGCTGTTTCCGATTTTTTCGCTCGCGAGATCAAGGACAGCGCTAACCTTGCCGTGTTGGTCAACAATGCGGGTATCACCAAGGACGGCTTCCTTGTCCGTATGAAGGATGAGGATTTTGATCAGGTCATTAACGTCAACCTGCGCGGTGCCTTCATCTGTACTCGCGAGGCTGCCAAGATCATGAGCAAAAGCCGCAAGGGCCGCATTGTAAATATTTCTTCGGTGGTGGGTCAGATAGGCAACGCAAGCCAGGTCAACTACTCCTCGGCCAAAGCCGCCCTGTTGGGCCTCACCAAGTCCTGCGCCAAAGAACTGGCCGCCCGGCAGATTACGGTCAACGCTGTGGCCCCTGGCTTTATTGAAACAGACATGACCGCTATTCTCAGCGACGACGTGCGTAAAGGCTATGAGGATTCTATTCCGCTCAAGCGCATGGGCACAGCTCAGGAAGTGGCCGAAACTGTGGCCTTTCTAGCATCGGACAAAGCCGCCTACATCACCGGGCAGGTGCTTGGTGTAAATGGGGGCATGTACTGTTAGGCGAAGCTCCGAAGACACTCCCGATCTCAGCGGTCGGGTTTTGGAATGATCATTAAAATTACCTGGAGGATACCATGTCTGATGTCGCCGAAAAAGTTAAAAAAATTATTGTGGACCAGCTGGGCGTGAGCGCTGATGAAGTGAAGCCCGAAGCCAGCTTTGTGGAAGACCTGGGCGCTGACTCCCTTGACCTGACCGAACTGATCATGGCCATGGAAGAAGAGTTCGAAATCGAAATCGCCGACGACGATGCCCAGAAGCTTCTGAAGGTTCAGGACGCCATTTCCTATATTGAAGAAAAGAAATAGCCAAGGTTTTTTGTCAGATCTGCAGCGAGTGAGGGGGCTGTTAGCCCCCTTTCCGCCTCAAAGGAGCATGCATGACCCGTCCCCGCGTAGTAATCACTGGTGTTGGTGGCGTTACGCCCCTCGCCAACGATATTGAGAGCACCTGGAAAAAACTGCTCGCAGGCGAGTCGGGCATCGCGCCCATCACGCTTTTTGACGCTTCCGCCTATGATTCACGAATCGCTGGCGAAGTGAAAAATTTTGTGCCCGAAGATTTCATGCCCGCCAAGCAAGTGCGGCGCATGGACCGCTTTACCCAGTTTGCCGTGGCTTCGGCCCAGATGCTGCTCAAGGATGCGGGCTATGAAGTGACGGACGCCAATGCCTATGACACCGCCGTGATACTCGGCATTGGCCTTGGCGGCCTGCACACCCTTGAAACCTACCACGCCAAGCTTTTGGAACACGGCCCCAGCAAAATTTCGCCCTTCATGATTCCCATGCTTATTTCCAACATGGGTCCGGGCCAAATTTCCATTTTCACGGGAGCCAAGGGCCCCAATATTGTCACCACAACGGCGTGTGCCTCGGCTATTCACGCTATGGGCACGGCATTCAGCGAAATTTTGCTTGGCAGGGTCAAAGCTGTCATCAGCGGCGGCGTTGAAGCTACGGTTACTCCTCTTGGAGTCGCCGGATTCACGGCCCTCAAGGCGCTCTCAACCCAGAACAACGACGAACCAACAAAGGCTTCGCGTCCTTTTGATGCCAAGCGTGATGGTTTTGTTATTGGTGAAGGTGCTGGCCTGCTGCTGCTTGAAACGCTGGAGTCTGCGCAGGAACGCGGCGCGAAAATCTACGCCGAAATGGTGGGCTATGGCGCTTCGGGCGACGCCTACCATATGACCGCTCCTTGCGACAATGGTGAAGGCATGGCCCGCGCCATGCAGAACGCCCTGCGCGAAGCTGCCATTGATCCCGCAGCTATCGGCCATATCAATGCCCACGCGACTTCCACGATGCTCAACGACAGCATTGAAACCAAAGCCATCAAGCTTGTCTTTGGCGATCATGCGCGCAAGATCAAAATCTCGGCTACAAAGTCCATGACTGGGCACCTGCTTGGCGCAGCTGGCGGTATAGAATCCGTATTCACAGCTTTGGCCCTGCACGATGAAATGCTGCCTGGCACCATCAACCTTGAAAATCCTGATCCGGCCTGTGATCTTGATTATATGGCTGATGGATCAAAAAATATCGCCTGTGAGTACGCCATGTGCAACTCATTTGGTTTTGGCGGCACCAATGCCAGCCTGATATTGAAAAAGTGGGATAAATAGTGCGTTGTAACTAGCCCGCCTGTGTCAACAGGAAAACCCGGGAGTCCCTCGCTGCGACAAAACCGCAGCGATGCCCCCCGCGCCGGGTCCAGCCTATTCACATCACTGCCCGCCACTGTGGCGGGCAGTATATTTCGCTAAGGATGCCAAGTTCATGGATGAAATTCTGCTTCAGGATCCGGAAATCGCCCGGGCCATCGCGCTGGAATCACAGAGGCAAATGGGTAAGCTTGAGCTTATCGCTTCCGAAAATATTGTTTCCGCTGCAGTACGCCAGGCGCAAGGCAGCGTACTCACCAACAAGTATGCCGAAGGTTATCCGGGCAAACGCTATTACGGCGGTTGCGAATATGTGGATATGGTCGAGACTCTTGCCCAGGAAAGGGCCAAGCTGCTTTTTGACGCCCAATACGTCAACGTGCAGCCCCATTCCGGCTCGCAGGCCAACATGGCTGCCTACCTGGCCTTTCTTAAGCCAGGCGACACCATTCTTGGCATGGACCTTTCGCACGGCGGACACCTCACGCACGGCAGCCCGGTGAACTTCTCTGGCCGCCTTTTCAAGATCTTTTCCTACGGCGTGCAACGCGAAACCGGCCGGATCGACTATGATGATGTGGCAGCCAAAGCCCGCGAACACAAACCCAGTGTTATCGTGGCTGGCGCCAGTGCCTACCCCCGCGCCATCGACTTCATCCGCTTCCGCGCTATCGCTGATGAAGTAGGCGCCAAGCTTGTGGTGGATATGGCGCACATCGCTGGTCTTGTGGCCGCTGGTCTGCACCAGAGCCCGGTGCCTTATGCCCACATCACCACCACAACCACGCACAAAACCCTGCGTGGTCCCCGTGGCGGCATGATCCTGTCCACGGAAGACATGGCCAAAACGCTCAATAGCCAGATATTCCCCGGCATTCAGGGCGGCCCTCTCATGCATGTGGTAGCCGCCAAGGCTGTGGCTCTGGGCGAAGCGCTGCGCCCCTCATTCAAAGCCTATCAGCAGCAGGTGATAGACAACGCGGCCACCCTGGCTGGCTGCCTTACCGAAGCTGGCTACAACCTCGTTTCCGGCGGCACGGACAACCACCTCATGCTGGTTGACCTGACCAACAAGGACATTACGGGCAAAGACGCAGAAATCGCGCTGGATACTGCTGGTATCACTGTGAACAAAAACACTGTGCCTTTTGAAACGCGTTCTCCCTTTGTGACGTCTGGCGTACGTCTGGGCTCTGCGGCCCTGACGACGCGCGGCATGAAGCAGGATCACATGCGTACCGTGGCCCAGTTTATTGTGACGGCTCTTGAAAAACGCGACAACACAGCGGAACTTGAAAAAATCCGCAAAAATGTCGAAGAATTCGCCCATCAGTTCCCCTTGTTTGCCTATTAAGGCATAGTGCTTTTTACGGCCTTCCTCGGCCCGAGGGTTAACTACCTTCGGGCCGTACTTGTGAAGCGCCACTGTCACGCACAGGATGCTGAATTTCGCCTTGAGCGCGAATTATCTGAATTGTAAGGCGGGCAGATAAACGCTCTTGCCTTTTATTTTCAGCGCAGTTTTTCTCCTTGGGGGTTCCGTTCCGTAGCTTGGCTTTTACGCCGCCACTATGTACACTGAACAAAATTCTAACGGGTGCCCGATGCAAAGATTACCTTGGCCTGAATATTTCATGAATATCACTTATCTTGTAAGTGGGCGATCGACGTGCACCCGCCGTAAGGTTGGCGCTGTTGCCGTAAAGGACAAGCGTATTCTTGCAACAGGGTACAACGGTGCTCCGGCAGGCGTTCCTCACTGCTTAGAAGTGGGTTGCCTGCGCGAGCAGATGGGTATTCCTTCCGGCCAGCGGCATGAAATCTGCCGCGGTTTGCATGCCGAGCAGAACGTCATCATCCAGGCGGCTGTGCACGGCATCAATATCAGCGGCGCTGAGCTGTATTGTACCACCCATCCTTGTGTACAGTGCAGCAAAATGCTGATCAATTGCGGCATACGCCATATTTATTACGCGGAACAGTACCCTGACGAGCTTGCTACAACCATGCTCGACGAAGCAGGAGTACATGTGGAAAGACTGAACTTCGTTCCTCCTGTTATTAGCCCCCAGCCGGAGTAGGCGCCATGTCTGAACTGGATTACAGCCCCTTCATGCGTGAAGCCATTGCCCTTGCGCGAAAGGGTCGCTGGAAAACTTGGCCCAATCCAATGGTGGGCGCAGTACTGGTGCGTGACGGCCAAGTTGTGGCCAGGGGCTGGCACCGGGCCGCAGGGCAGGACCATGCCGAGGTAGCTTGCCTGAAAGACGCTGCCGCCAAGGGTATAGACGCGTCCCAATGCACGCTTGTTGTCACGCTTGAGCCCTGCTGCCATCAAGGCAAAACGCCGCCCTGCACCAACGCGGTGCGCCAGGCCGGGATTAAAAAAATTGTGGTTGGTCTGTCCGACCCCAACCCGGAAGCCTGTGGCGGAGCTTGCCAACTGCGTGAAGCCGGTTTGGAAGTCATTGAAGGCGTATGCGCTGAAGCCTGCCGTGATCTTGTGGCGGACTTTTTGGTCTGGCAGCAAAAGCAGCGGCCCTATGTCATTCTGAAGATGGCCGCGACGCTTGATGGCCGCATAGCTACCCGGCGGGGCGAATCACAGTGGATCAGCTCCGAAGAATCCCGGCAGGAAGTGCAACAACTGCGCGCTGGTATTGGCCGATGCGGCGGAGCTGTGCTTGTGGGTGGCGGCACCTTTCGGGCTGACAATCCCCGCCTCACAGTGCGCCCCATCAGCGAAGACGAACCCGACTGCCCTCAACCGCTGGCTTGTGTGCTGACCTCACGTCTGCCCCAGCCGGACGCAGATTTTTACCTGCTCAAGGAACGGCCAGCGCAGACAATATTTCTCGCTTCGCCCGCAGCGGCGGCCTCTACTACCGCCAAGGCTCTGCGAGATATGGGCGTACGCGTGCTTTCGCTTGGCCCCGCGCTGCGCGGCGGGCCAGACCTGACCCACATGCTGCACACCCTGTGGGAAGAGCTGCACTGCCCCTATCTTTTGTGCGAAGGCGGCGGCCATCTGGCCCTCAGCCTTCTGGAATCTGGCGTGGTGGACGAATTTCGCCTGCATATGGCCCCAATGATTCTGGGTGATGAGGACGCGCATCCGCTCTTTTCCGGCAGGGCTCCCCTGAGCCTGGACGAGGCTCTGCGCATGCGCGTTATTGGAACCCACATCAGCGGCGGCGACATTCATATTGAACTGCGCCCCTTGCAGCTTGCTGAAGGAAAGTAGAACTTCATGTTTACAGGCATCATCCAGGGACAAGGCGAAGTACGCTCACTCCGTAAAACAGGGGCTGAATGCCGCATCTGCCTGCGCCCCCTTTTTTCTCTGACTGACATTGTTGATGGCGAATCCATAGCAGTCAACGGTGCCTGCCTGTCTGTGGAAGAACACGGAGCCGACACGTTTACTGCCTACGCATCAAGCGAGACTCTCTCGCGTACCACACTGGGCAACCTGCAAACGGGGCATCTGGTCAACCTTGAGCGTGCCCTGGCACTGGGCGATCGGTTGGGCGGGCACCTTGTCAGCGGCCATGTGGACTGCCTTGCTACCGTGAGCGAAGTGCGCCAGGTGGGACAATCGCTACGTTGCCGCCTCTCCTTTCCTGCAGAATTCGGAGTTGAAATCATTTCCAAGGGTTCTGTAACCCTTGACGGCATTAGCCTTACGGTCAATGATTGTGGCCCGGATTTTCTTGAGGTCAATATCATACCAGACACCCAGAAGCGCACCACCATGCTGCACTGGCGTTCTGGCGTGTCCGTCAATATGGAAACAGACCTTATTGGCAAGTATGTGCGCAACCTGCTGGGTCCTTGGACAGCTGCTGCAAATGGAAAAAACGCGCCTCCGAAATCTTCTGGGTTGAACATGGAATTTTTGCTGCGACAGGGCTTTTTATAGGCACGGTTCGGGATCGCGCCCCCTGTTATTTTTGCACCACATTACTATAGAATGAAAGCGCATCACCATGCGCCGAGGAGTTGCCATGAACACAATGACAACCATTGCGGGCCAGTTGGACGCCAAGGGGCTTAAAGTAGCCATCGTGGCCACCCGCTTCAATGATTTCATCGTAGACCGCCTGGTGGGTGGTGCTCTTGATTATCTTGAACGTCACGGGCTGGACACGAAAAACGTCACTCTGGTGCGTATTCCCGGCGCTTTCGAAATGCCCCTGATTTGCCAGAAGCTCGCTGCATCGGGCAAGTATGACGGCATTCTTGCTCTGGGCGCTGTTATTCGCGGCGGCACCCCCCATTTTGACTATGTTTGCGCTGAAGCGAGCAAGGGAATTGCCCACAGCATGATGGAGCATAACATGCCCATCGGCTTCGGTTTGCTCACTTGCGATAATATTGAGCAAGCTATTGAGCGCGCCGGTTCCAAGGCTGGCAACAAGGGCGTGGAAGCTGCTGCTGCCATGCTGGAAACCATTCGCGTTATGGAGCAGTTGTAAACTTATGGCCAAGGCCAAAAATGCTACAAGACGCGGTGAACGCGAGCTGGCTTTTCAAGTTTTGTACGGTCTTTCCTTCACACCGGCCCGGACCCTTGAGGAACTGCGCCGCAGCTTCCGCACGTCACCGGACAATCTCGTGCGTAGTGAAGAAAGTGGCGTTCCTGTCGAAACCTGCGGTTTTTCCTGGGAGCTGGTGGAAGGCGTGTGGAGCAACAGCGACGCTCTGGATAAAGCCATCACCAAATTTTCCCACAACTGGCGTGTAGACCGTATGGGCCGAGTGGAACTGACGCTGCTGCGTCTGGCCGTATTTGAGCTTTTGTTCCGCAATGATGTGCCGCCCAAGGTTTCCATAAATGAAGCTCTGGAGCTAAGCCGCCAATTTGGCGAAGGCAATGCCAAAAACTTCATCAATGGTATTCTAGACGCTGTAGCCAAAGCTCTGGAATCTGGCGAACTGCAACGATCCGTCACATCAGCCAATTAATCTTTCTGAATCGGTATGCCCCATGACACACGAAGAACGCTACAATCCCCAAGCTATTGAAGAAAAATGGCAGGCCCGGTGGCAGGCTGAAAACGCTTTTGCCTGCAGCCATGACAGCAATAAGCCCAAATACTATGTGCTTGAGATGTTTCCCTATCCTTCGGGCAACATCCACATGGGCCATGTACGTAACTATTCCATCGGGGATGTGGTGGCACGCAGCAAGCGCATGCAGGGCTTCAACGTGATGCACCCAATGGGTTGGGACGCCTTTGGCCTGCCTGCCGAAAACGCAGCCATCAAAAATAATACCCACCCCGCTGAATGGACCTACGCCAATATCAGCAACATGCGTACGCAACTGAAGCGGTTGGGCTATTCTTATGACTGGTCCCGCGAACTCGCCACCTGCCGCCCGGAATACTACCGCTGGGAACAGATGTTTTTTTTGCGCCTGCTGGAAAAGGGCATGGTCTACCGCAAAAAAGCTCCTCAAAACTGGTGCCCGTCTTGCCATACCGTGCTGGCTAACGAACAGGTCATCGATGGCCTGTGCTGGCGTTGCGACAGCCCTGTGGTGCAAAAGGACCTGACGCAGTGGTTTCTCAAAATCACCGCCTATGGCGATGAGCTGCTTGAAGATCTTGCAAAACTCGAAGGTGGCTGGCCCGACCGCGTTATCGCCATGCAGCGCAACTGGATTGGCAAATCCACTGGCGCCTCCATTTCCTTTGGTCTTGAAAAAGCCATCAAGGGTATCGAAGGCATCGACGTGTTCACCACCAGGCCTGACACGGTCTTTGGTGTTACCTTCATGACCCTGGCGCCCGAGCATCCCCTGGTTGAAAAGCTTATTGAGGGATACCCCAAGGCCGAAGAAGTTCGTGCTTTTGTGGAACGTATCCGCAATATGGACCGTTTGGATCGCCAGTCTGATGCCGTCGAAAAAGAAGGCATTTTCACCGGAGCTTATGCCATACATCCGTTCACAGGGCAGCGCGTGCCTCTGTGGCTCGGCAATTTCGTTCTGGCCGACTATGGAACAGGCGCGGTCATGGGTGTGCCTGCCCACGACCAACGAGACTTTGAGTTTGCCCGCAAATATGGCCTGCCCCTGCACGTTGTCATAAATCCCGCAGGCGAGGCACTGGACCCGGAAACCATGACCGAGGCCTTCACCGGCGACGGCGTTATGGTCAACTCCGGCCCCTTTGACGGCATGCCCAACGATGATGGCAAAAAGGCCGTGGCCCAGAGCCTTGAAAAACAAGGCAAAGGCAAGGCCACCACACAGTTTCGCCTGCGCGACTGGAACATATCGCGCCAGCGCTACTGGGGTTCACCCATTCCTATAATTTATTGCGACCAGTGCGGGATTGTTCCTGAAAAGGAAGAAAACCTGCCTGTGCTTTTGCCTCTGGATGTAAAGACCCACAGCGATGGACGTTCGCCCCTGGCTGACACCCCATCGTTTGCGCACTGCACGTGTCCCACGTGCGGCGGCCCTGCCCGGCGCGAAACCGATACTATGGATACCTTTGTGGAATCGTCCTGGTATTTCGCCCGGTTTACCAGCGCCCGTGACAGTGAAGCCCCCTTCAATATAGAGGCCATAAAATACTGGCTGCCTGTGGATCAGTACATAGGCGGCGTGGAGCACGCTATTCTGCACCTGCTCTACTCCCGCTTTTTCACCAAATTGCTCCGCGATATGGGATTCTTTCCTGCGGAACTTGCCGAACCTTTCAGCAACCTGCTCACTCAGGGCATGGTGCTCAAAGACGGCGGCAAGATGTCCAAATCCAAGGGCAACGTGGTGGACCCCACGGCAATGATCAAAAAATACGGCGCTGATACCGTGCGTCTGTTCTGCCTTTTTGCTGCGCCGGCGGAACGCGATTTTGACTGGTCCGATTCCGGCATCGAGGGCGCTTCACGCTTTATTGGCCGCGTATGGCGACTGTTCTCGGAAGAACAGGAGCGTCTGCTGCCCATCAAGGCCTGCGCCTCCACCGAGCAGGACGCTGTAAGTTCCGAAGCCCGCGACCTGCGCCGCCGTGAACACCTCACTGTCAAAAAATCCAGAGAAGACATGGGCGATCGGTTCCAGTTCAACACGGCTATCGCCGCAGTTATGGAACTGGTCAACAGCATGTACCTTTCGCGGGAAAAGTTGGGCATGGATGAGGCTGACCGCCGCGTGTTCTCCTCCGCCATGAGCACAGTCATAACCTTGCTTTCGCCTATTATCCCCCACGTTTGTGATGAACTTTGGGAGCGTCTTGGTCACAGCACCCCGGTTTCTGACGAACTCTGGCCAGACTGGAGTCAGGCAGCAACCGCTCAGGACATGCTTACCGTAGCCCTTCAGGTCAATGGCAAACTGCGGGGCACTGTGGAAATTCCTGCTGAGGCTGACAAGGCCGCTATGGAAGCCACTGCCCTTGCCGACAGCGCTGTGCAGCGTCATCTTGCCGGGCTCACCGTACGCAAGGTGGTGGTGGTGCCGGGCAAGCTGGTCAACATTGTGGCCAACTAGGCTTCATAACGCTCCACTGGAACACTTTATTGAAGGGGCGCTTTTGCAAAAAAGCGTCCCTTCTCCTTTCCTCTTCCCTGCAAAAGCGTTTATCGGTATGCTACTGCCCTGACAGGCTTACCCTTGACACAATGGTCTGGCCACTGCCGGAACCACTACAGCACGGCATTCAAACATGAGCACCGCCCATCCCGGTTTTACCTTCCTTGTCTGCCCCGACGGGCAGCTGCTACGCGCCCATTTGAACCGACTGCTGGCCGCGCATCCTCCAGTAACTGGCGGCGGCCTTATGCCCCAGGCCAGTTCCGTTCAGTGGGAACGCCACGTTTATTGGGGGGATGAAGAACCTCCCCAGCGCTTCTGGGAACACCTCACGCTTCAAGGACTCTTTGGAGCGCCACGCGCCTTGATCATACGGCAGGCCAACCAGTGGCCCGCTGCTGTGTGGAAAAAAATTTCCCACGCTTTGGCTCGCCCTTCAGACCAATGCTGGCCTTTCTTCTGCCTTGAAGTAAACTGGGAACGGGGCCAACCCAAAATTCCCGCTCACTTGGGCAAATTGCCCTGCACGGGCTTTGCCGACAAGCAGGGCTGGATATGGCGGCATGAAGGGCTTAACGAGCGCACGGTTAAAAAACATGTGCTGCAACGCTGCCAATCACTTGGATTGCGGTTTGAGCCCGATGCTCTTGAGCAGTTCTGCGCTTCTGTTCCTCCTGACGCGCTGGCCATTGAAAATGAACTCGAAAAACTGCTTCTGCTCCGCGCAACGCTGACAAAGGGCGAAGATGTGGCGGGCAACCCCACTGGCGATGCGCCCGGCAACCCTGAGGGCAACATAAGCCTTGCAATGATTTCCACTGCCTCGTGGAGCCCGGAGTGTGACGTTTTTGCCTGCATACGCCATATGCAGGCTGGCAATTTGCCTGCCGTGTGGAGAGAGCTTGCGCGCAGTAAAGACGGCGACAGTCTGCTGTTTTCCCTTCTGGCTCTGTTGGCCCGCGAACTGCGCCTCCTCTGGCAGTGTCATGCAGGCGAAAACCCACGCATGCGCCCACAGGACGCTGGCACAAAGAAACAGCTCGCCCAACGCTTGGGGGCAGAAGGCATCGCTCAGGGGATGACCCTTGTGGTCGACGCGGAGCTGTTCGTAAAAAGTGGCCGGCGCAGCCCGGAACAAAGCCTGGATTTTCTGGCAGCCCGCATGACAGCCCTTTTTGCCCGCGCACAGGGCCGCGCATGATCCACCGCAAGCAACACCCAGTTTCCCGCCCACTGCGGGCAAAATCCCTGTAGTCACCTCTCTGCCTCTTGCATAACCTCCAAGACTGCTTACCTTATGACAGCAAAGCCAGACCCGACCCCACTACACGCAGGCCACAGAGCCAGACTGCGTGAGCGTTTTGAGCATGAACCAGCAGCTGTGGCAGATTACGAGGTACTGGAACTGCTGTTGGGCTATGGCCTCACACGGAAGGACACCAAACCTCTGGCCAAGGAACTGCTGCAAAGGTTTGGCAGCATCAGGGGCGTTATGGACGCCCGGCCAGATGAACTTCTGGCAGTCCCCGGTTTTGGGCCAGGACTGATGACCTTTTTTGAGGTCATACGCGAAACCCGCAGCCGTTATCTGGCTTCGGCCATGCGCAAAAGAGAAGTTCTGGCAACACCTCAAGCAGTGGCCCGCATGGCTCAAAGCCGATTGGCGGGTTGCCCTCACGAAGAATGCTGGCTGGCGCTGGTAGACCAGCGAAACAGGCTTACATCGTGGGAGTGTTTGCGGCGAGGTGGAGTTGCAGAGGTTTCTATGAAACCCAGAGAAGTGTTTGAGACAGCGCTGTTGCGTAAGGCCAGCGGTATCATAATGGTGCACAACCATCCCGGCGGCAACCCCGCTCCTTCGGAGGCGGACAAAACTTTTACCGCCGAACTGCAAAGACTTGCACCACAATTGGGCCTGCGCTTTCTGGATCACGTTATTGTTACTGAGGGAGACTGCTACAGCATCACGCAGATGCAGACCATATAATAGGCAGTCAGGGAGACTATATGGCTGATTACAATGACAAAAATATTTTCCTGAATATGGAAGAGCTCGGCTCAAGCACTGACCCGGGCATCGAAAATGAAGAACAGCGGGACACTAACCCTCTCGCGCAGGATACGTCGGAAAACGAAGGCGGCCTCATGGCTGCCATGCAAAGCATACCGGATACGCTGCCCGTTCTGCCCGTGCGCGACGTGGTTATTTTTAACTACATGATTCTACCCCTCTTCATTGGTCGTGAAAAATCCGTTCAGGCTGTGGATGCGGCCCTGAAAAACGGACGTCATCTGCTTGTCTGCGCCCAAAAAGAAGAAGGCACTGAAGACCCCGGCCCGGACGATCTCTATCAGGTTGGCACGGTTGTGCAGGTCATGCGCATGCTCAAGATGCCCGACTCTCGGGTGAAAATTCTTGTGCAGGGCGTAAGCCGCGCACGTGTACGCAGCTTCAGTCAGGTTGAGCCTTTCCTTGAAGCTCAGATTGAAACCCTGCAAGAAACCACGCCCAAGATAGATCCCACGGTGGAAGCCTTGCTGCGATCAGTACGCGAACAGAGCGAAAAGGTGCTGTCGTTGCGCGGCCTTTCTTCGCCGGACGTGCTGGCCGTTCTGCAAGGTGTTGACGATCCGGGTCGCCTGGCCGACCTCATTGCCGCCAATATGCGCATGAAGACCTCTGACGCCCAGCGTATTCTGGAGGCTGAAGATCCTCTGGACCGCCTCATGCTGGTCAATACCCAGCTGCAACGCGAGGTGGAGGTAGCCACAGTTCAGGCTCGCATCCAGAGTTCCGCACGCGAAGGGATGGATAAAGCGCAGAAAGACTACTTCTTGCGCGAACAGCTTAAAGCCATCCGCACGGAGCTTGGCGATAAGGAAGAGGAAGGCGAAGAGGAACTGGAAACCCTGAAGGCCGCTCTGGACAAGGCAGGCCTGCCCAAGGATGTTCGCAAGGAAGCTGACAAGCAACTGCGGCGTCTGGCGGGCATGCATGCGGATTCCTCCGAAGCCAACGTTGTGCGTACCTATCTTGACTGGATGGTAGAGCTGCCGTGGAAAAAGCTTTCGCGTGACAGGCTGGACATAGCCTATGCCAAGCAAATTCTAGATGAAGACCACTGTGGTCTGGAAAAGGTTAAAGACCGCATCCTTGAATTCCTGAGCGTGCGCAAGCTCAACCCGCAGTCCAAGGGGCCGATTCTCTGCTTCGCGGGCCCTCCCGGTGTTGGCAAAACCTCTTTGGGCCGCTCCATCGCTCGTGCGCTGGGCCGCAAGTTCCAAAGGCTTTCGCTGGGCGGTATGCACGATGAGGCAGAAATCCGCGGGCACAGGCGCACCTATATCGGAGCCATGCCTGGCCGCATCATTCAAAGCCTCAAACAGGCAGGCACGCGTAACCCGGTTATCGTGCTGGACGAAGTGGACAAGCTCGGCTCGGATTTCAGGGGCGACCCGTCTTCGGCCCTGCTGGAAGTGCTGGATCCGGAACAGAACTACACCTTCAGCGACCACTACCTGAATGTGCCCTTTGATCTGTCAAAGGTGATGTTTCTGTGCACGGCCAACCACCTTGAAACCATTCCGGCGGCCCTGCGAGACCGTATGGAGGTCATTACCCTACCCGGCTACACCATGCAGGAAAAAGCCGAAATAGCGCGTAAGCATCTGCTGCCCAAGAAAATCAAGGAAAACGGCCTGGAAGAAAAGGACGTGGTTCTGGAAGAAGCGGCGCTGGAAAAGGTTATTAAAGAATACACGCGCGAAGCGGGCCTGCGCAACCTCGAACGCGAATTGTCTTCCATCTGCCGCAAGCTTGCACGCCGCAAGGCTGAAGGCAAAAAAGGCCCCTTCAAGGTTGACGTGGCCGATGTGGAGAAGTTGCTGGGTGCGCCGCGCTTCATAGAAGACGAAAAGGAAAAGAAGCTCATGCCCGGCATGGCTCTTGGTCTGGCCTGGACTCCTGCGGGCGGCGAAGTGCTTACCGTGGAGGCCACTGTCATGAAGGGCAAGGGAGGCCTTACGCTCACAGGCCAGTTGGGTGATGTAATGAAGGAAAGCGCCCAGGCTGCACTGAGTTATATCCGCAGCCGCGCCGAAGAACTGGGTGTAAATCCGTCTTTTGTATCGGAATTCGACATCCATGTGCATGTGCCAGCCGGGGCCACCCCCAAGGATGGGCCGTCGGCAGGCGTCACCCTTACCACAGCCCTCATTTCGGCCCTCAGCGGCCGCCGTGTGCGGGCCGACCTGTGCATGACTGGTGAAATAACCCTTCAAGGCCGGGTGCTGCCCGTGGGCGGCATCAAGGAAAAAATTCTGGCAGGCGTGGCGCGTGGCCTCAAGAACGTGATCATCCCCTGGCAGAACACCAAGGATCTTGAAGATGTGCCCAAGGAACTGCTTAAGCGTATAAGCGTGCATCCTGTGCACCACTACGACGAGCTGCTCCCCCTCGTTTTTGAAGGCAAGAGCGGCCGGGGCGGGGCTTCAGGTTCCGACAAGAACGGCAAAAACAAAACTGAAGACGGCAAGAAGGACAAAGGCGTGGTAGCTGCCCGTGCTCGCAAGGCGACAGCTCCTGCTGGCCCCAGACGCAAGACCAGCCGCTCCGGCGATGAAGCTGGAGCCTGAGCCTAGTGAAGCTGCGCCAGTACCTTACTGAAGCCGCACAAACACTGCAAAAGGCGGGGGTGGACAGCCCCCGCCTTTGCGCGCATGTGCTGGTAGGCCACGTACTCGGCCTGGATCGTATCGCTTGCGTGGTCCAAGGCGAACGCGAACTGCTGGAACATGAACTTACCAGCCTTAATGCGCTCATTGGCCGCCGAACTGGTGGGGAACCGGTGGCCCACATAACAGGCAGCAAGGAATTTTACGGGCGCGACTTTTTGGTGACGTCCCATACGCTAATTCCACGCCCCGAAACAGAGTTGCTCATTGATAAAGCTCTTGAGGCGGCAAAAGAACTAGAATCCCAGATGGACATGCAGGGCGCAGGTCTTCATTTCGCAGACCTGGGCACAGGCTCGGGCTGCATTGGCATTACACTGGCTCTGGAGCTTCCCCGGTGGCATGGCCTGCTCATGGATATCAGCGGCAACGCACTGGAAACCGCACAGCAAAATGCTCATCGGCTCAAAGCGCAACACTGCGTGGCCCTCGTGCGTGGCGATATGCACAGAGCGCCTCTGGAGCAAGGGGCATACGCCATGCTGGTAAGCAACCCGCCATATATTGCCGAAGGCGAGCGCTCTATGGTAATGGACGAAGTGCTTGCTTACGAACCGCACAGCGCGCTATTTTCGCCGCATGAGGGGCTGGCCCACCTTGAAGCCGTTATTCATGCGGCAGGCGGTGCGCTCAAACCCGGTGGGCGGCTGTTGCTGGAACACGGCGCAGCACAGGGTGCAAGCACACGTCGCCTGCTGCGGGCGAGCAATTTTTTTGAACATACCGAGACTCATAGAGATTTGGCCGGGTTTGAGCGCTGCACAGTGGCTCGTCGAACCTGTCGCTAGTTTTTGACGACAAAACGCCATTTCTTCAGATTTGGCGCTGCTTTTTAGGACTTATCCGACTGCCGCGCCAGAGAAAGTTATAAAAAAAATTCGCAAAAATGCATTTTTTACTTGCCAAGCACATCAGAAGTCGCTAAATAGCACTCTTGCCGCTGGCGTAGCTCAACTGGCAGAGCAGCTGATTTGTAATCAGCAGGTTGCGGGTTCAAGTCCCATCGCCAGCTCCAGAATTACGCCGGTCAAAGGAAGGACACTTGCCCTACCTTAAGCGGCACGAGTGGAGGGGTTCCCGAGTGGCCAAAGGGAACAGACTGTAAATCTGTCGTCGTAAGACTTCGGTGGTTCAAATCCACCCCCCTCCACCACCACTTTTCCGTCTCCATAAACTCAGACGGTTGGTGGCTGGTTACAAAAAACTGCCTTGGCTGTAGGAGACAGGGTGCCTGTCGGGGAACTACGGTAGCGTGCGGGAATAGCTCAACGGCTAGAGCATCAGCCTTCCAAGCTGAGGGTTGCGGGTTCGAATCCCGTTTCCCGCTCCATTCCTGCTGATTTCCTCCCCTCAGTCAACCCGTCCGCCAATGCACGTTCCCTGGTGTCCAGGGACTGAATGCGGACAGCGGGCCGCCCAACGGTTTTTTTCCCACTGCCGCAGCCGTTACGCGAGGAGCAGGCGTTACACACGCAAAGCTTGAAGCACTTTTTTGTAACGCAGGTAAAACGCAAACATTATTTTCTCCAGGGAGACGTACAATGGGCAAGGAAAAATTTGAACGCAAAAAGCCCCATGTAAACATCGGCACCATCGGCCATATCGACCACGGCAAAACCACTCTGACTGCCGCCATCACCAAAGTGGCGAACATGAAGAACGGTGGCAAGTTCATTTCGTATGACGAAATCGACAAGGCCCCCGAAGAAAAGGAACGTGGTATCACCATCTCCACCTCGCATGTTGAGTACGAGACCCCCAATCGTCACTATGCGCACGTGGACTGCCCCGGTCACGCCGACTACATCAAGAACATGATCACCGGCGCTGCCCAGATGGACGGCGGTATCCTGGTGGTAGCAGCCACTGACGGCCCCATGCCCCAGACCCGTGAGCACATCCTGCTCGCCCGTCAGGTCGGTGTGCCCCAGCTGGTGGTGTTCCTGAACAAGTGCGATCTCGTGGACGACGAAGAGCTGCTTGAACTGGTGGAACTGGAAGTGCGCGAACTGCTGTCTTCCTATGACTTCCCCGGCGACGACGTGCCCGTTATCCGCGGTTCCGCTCTGAAGGCCCTTGAAACTGACAGCCCTGATTCCGCTGAAGCCAAGTGCATTCTCGACCTGCTGGAAGCTTGCGACTCTTTCATCCCCACGCCTGAGCGTGACATCGACAAGCCCTTCCTGATGCCCATCGAAGACGTGTTCTCCATCTCTGGCCGTGGCACCGTTGTGACCGGTCGTGTGGAACGCGGCGTGGTCAAGGTCGGCGAAGAAGTTGAAATCGTGGGTATCAAGCCCACCGTTAAGACCACCTGCACCGGCGTAGAAATGTTCCGCAAGCTGCTCGATCAGGGTGAAGCTGGCGACAACATCGGCGCCCTGCTGCGCGGCGTCAAGCGTGACGACGTGGAACGCGGCCAGGTTCTTGCTGCTCCCAAGAGCATCACGCCCCACAAGAAGTTTAAGGCTGAAGTGTACGTGCTCTCCAAGGAAGAAGGCGGCCGTCATACCCCGTTCTTCACTGGCTACCGTCCTCAGTTCTACTTCCGTACCACGGACATCACCGGTGTTATCGGTCTGCCCGAAGGCGTGGAAATGGTTATGCCTGGTGACAACTCGCAGTTCCTGGTGGAACTCATCGCTCCCATTGCCATGGAAGCTGGTCTGCGCTTCGCTATCCGCGAAGGTGGCCGCACCGTTGGCTCGGGTGTGGTGACCGAAATCACCGAGTAGACCTATGAGAGTTAACATACTTCTGGCTTGCACTGAGTGCAAACGCCGCAACTACAGCACCCGGAAGAACAAGAAAACTACTACCGGTCGGCTGGAAATGAAAAAGTATTGCCCCTGGGACAAGAAGCACACGTTGCATCGCGAAACCAGGTAACATAATTCCGCTGGGGGGCTTATAGCCCCCCGGACGGCACGCAGGGCAGTAGCTCTAACGGCTAGAGCGGCGGTCTCCAAAACCGCATGTTGGGGGTTCGAATCCCTCCTGCCCTGCCATTTTTTATCTCCGGACAACACCATGGCAAAAAAACAAGCTCAGGCTGGTGACCTCAAGGCCGACAAAGCCCCCAACGTTTTCGTACGCTTCCTGCGTTACGTAGAAGACGCCAAGGCAGAGTTGCGCAAGGTGACCTGGCCCACGGTAAAAGAAACACGCAAGGCCACTCTGGCTGTGTTGGGCTTTGTCGCCGTGATGGCCGTCATTCTTGGGCTGGTTGACCTTGGTCTGTCATCCCTGATCAAGACCATACTGTCCTGAAGGCCAATATGAAAGATCCCGCTATCGACGAAACTTCCGAGCTCTCTCAAAAGGCTCGCTGGTACATTGTGCATACCTACTCGGGATTCGAGCAGCGTGTGCAAAAAACCATTAACGAGTTGCGCCGCACCGGGCAGGAACAGGGCCTTATTGAGGAAGTGGTGGTACCCACCGAGAAGGTCATCGAACCCACCAAGGGTGGACAGCAGCGTACATCAACGCGCAAGTTCTACCCTGGCTATGTGATGGTTCGCATGGTCATGACCGACCTGTCCTGGCATCTGGTGCAGTCCATCCCCAAAGTTACCGGATTTGTGGGGGGGAAAAACCGTCCCACCCCCATGCGTGATGGCGAAGCCGAACGCATTCTGGAATTGATGGAATCACGCCAGGAAACCCCGCGGCCCAAGTTCAACTTTGACAGGGGTGACGATGTGCGCGTCATTGAAGGTCCCTTTGGGGGCTTTAACGGCGTGGTTGAAGACGTTAACTACGACAAGGGAAAGCTGCGGGTCTCCGTTTCCATTTTTGGGCGTCAAACCCCTGTGGAACTGGATTTCGCACAGGTTTCCAAAGGCTAGACCCCTTTCACACAAGGGTTCTGCGGACGGGATTCTCTCCTTGTCCGTACGGTGTGTTTGTACTACTTGCACAGCATGCCGGGGCAAATATCACCTAACCTTGCTTAATGACTTGCCCCCGCGCAGCGGCCTCATGCCGAGCAGCGCGAGCAGCGATGAAGGATAAAGCAAATGGCTAAAAAAGAAGTTGCCAAGATTAAATTGCAGATTCCTGCGGGCGCGGCCAACCCCTCCCCGCCGGTAGGTCCGGCCCTCGGTCAGCACGGCCTGAACATCATGGGCTTCTGCAAAGAATTCAATGCCCGCACTCAAGACCAGAAAGGCATGATCATCCCCGTGGTTATCACGGTGTATGCTGACCGCTCTTTCACCTTCATCACCAAGACCCCTCCGGCCTCGGTGCTGATCATGAAGGCCGCCAAGATTGAAAAAGGTTCTGGCGAACCCAACCGTAACAAGGTTGGCAGCCTGACCATGGCTCAGATTGAAGAAATCGCGAAGCTCAAGCTGCCCGATCTCAACGCAGCCAGCATTGAATCTGCGGTTAAGTCCATTGCGGGTACTGCTCGCAGCATGGGCATTGACGTAAAATAAGGCCATACCGCTTTGCGGAGGCAACGCTTCCGCAGTTTGCAGGTTTTCTGGCCTTGGGCGACGGTTCAGCAACTATTTAATAGTTCCGAAGTCGCCATCGTTGAAATCAATTGTACTGCTGCTTTCACTCAAGCTGAAGTGCGGCAGGAGATGCAAAACGACAAGGATTATCCCATGCCTAAACACGGCAAAAATTTTCGTAAAGTTCTCGAAGGCACCGATCTTCAGGAACGCTTCAGCATTGAAGACGCTGTAAGCAAATCGCTTGGCGCGGCCTTTGCCAAATTTGACGAAACCGTTGATGTGGCCATTCGTCTTGGCGTTGACCCCAAGTATTCTGACCAGATGGTGCGCGGCGCCGTTACCTTGCCCCACGGGCTTGGCAAAACTGTGCGCGTGGCCGTGTTCTGTAAGGGCGAAAAGCAGGCTGAAGCCCGTGAAGCCGGTGCAGACGTGGTTGGTGCCGAAGATCTGGTCGCTCAGATCAAGGAAGGCAACCTGAACTTTGACGCAGCCGTTGCTACCCCCGATGTTATGGCCCTTGTGGGTCAGATCGGCCGAGTGCTTGGCCCCCGTGGTCTTATGCCCAACGCCAAGACCGGCTCGGTGACCTTTGACGTTGCCAAGGCCGTGACCGAACTGAAGGCTGGCCGCGTTGACTTCAAGGTTGACAAGGCGGGCGTGCTGCACGCTCCCTTGGGCAAGGCCTCTTTTGGCGCTGAAAAGATTTTGGGCAACCTTAAGGCCCTGCTTGACGCTGTGAACCGCCTCAAGCCTTCGGCAGCCAAGGGTGCCTACATGGTTTCTATGGCGGTTTCCACCACCATGGGCCCTGGTTTCAAGGTTGATATGACCCAGGTCAAAAAATTTCTTGAGGGATAAACTCTCTCAAGAGTGATAGCGGCCTGTACTCCAGGCCGCTATTATTGTGTCTGAGGATCGGAATACGAGTCGAAGACGGCAGGCGGGTTCGCCCTTAATTGCCCTGCCCAGACGCTTCTACTTTGGCTCGGCATTCCACCTGGCAACCCCGAACGTGAGAGGTATCACGTGAACAGGTCTGAAAAAGCCGCAGTTATTGGAGCCATTAAGGCCAAGGCCGACAGTGCTTCCTTTGCTGTGCTGACGGACTTCAAGGGTATGACGGTGGAAGAGCTGACAAACCTTCGTGTTAGCCTGCGCAAGGCTGGCGGCGAATATCTCGTCGTTAAAAACACGTTGGCGCGTATTGCTCTGACCGACGGCACACATGATGTTATCAAGGATAACTTCCGCGAAAACATCGGTGTGGCCTTTGGGTTCGATGACCCCGTGGCGGTGGCCAAGGCGTTGAGTGATTTTGCCAAGCAAAGCAAGCTCTTTGAGCTTCGCTGCGCCAGCCTGGACGGTAAGGCTCTTGATGCCGCCCAGTTGGACGCGCTGGCCAAGCTGCCCGGCAGGGAACAGCTTCTTGGTCAGTTGCTCGGCACAATGAACGCCGTGCCCACCAACTTTGTGTCGCTGTTTGCCAACGTGCTGCGTGGCCTGCTCTATGCCCTCAAGGGTATCGAAGAGCAGAAGTCCAATGCAGCCTAGTTGGGCATCACCGCAATCATCAGAATTTAAGCCAAAGATTAGGAGACTATCATGGCCGTTACCAAAGAAGAAGTTGTTGAATTTATCTCCAGCATGACCGTCCTTGAACTTTCCGAGTTCATCAAAGAACTGGAAGAAAAGTTTGGCGTGTCCGCCGCTGCTCCTGCTGCCGCTATGATGATGGCCGCTCCCGCTGCCGCTGCTGAAGCTGCTGAAGAAAAGACCGAGTTCGACGTTATCCTGAAGGAAGCTGGCGCCAACAAGATCGGCGTCATCAAAGTCGTGCGCGCCCTGACCAGCCTTGGCCTCAAAGAAGCCAAAGAAAAGGTTGACGGCTGCCCCTCCACCCTGAAGGAAGGCGTGTCCAAGGACGAAGCCGAAGACGCCAAGAAGCAGCTGACCGAAGCCGGCGCTGTTGTCGAAGTGAAATAAGTTCGGTTCTACCGTGCTTTATGGGCGGGGCCTTTGGCCCCGCTTTTTTATTTTGGCTGCTTATTTTTAATCTATTTGAGGTGCAATTTCTTTTTGCCATCAATGTGATTTTTGTTTATATTTGCAAAGCGGTAAACATACCTCAAAAAAAAGCTTGCTAAAATTTAAAATTTCCATTATGTATCCTCTTTCATGAACGGCTTAGGAGGCCTTTTTCTGTTTAATATATCTTACTGTATAAGTACATATTTTTAAGGCTGATGCCTGAGCCCAAGCCCTGTTTACCCAGACAGGGATGGGTTTTTTTCGCCTTACCTACACAGTAAGCATTACCTCCCACCGTGATTTACGCTTTCAGGGTGCAGTGACAACAAGTTTTGCCCGCCGGCTTCGGCAGATGATTCACTTGTCGCTCCGCCGGGGCGCAACCGCTACCTATCTTGAGGTACCCATGGGCCAGCTCACCAAACAGTTCGGCAAGATCAAGATTTCCCTCCCCATCCCTCATCTGCTGAATCTGCAGATAGATTCATATGAAAAATTTCTTCAGGAAGGCGTTCCGGAAGCTGACCGCCGCCCTGATGAAGGACTCGAAGGCGTTTTTCATACAGTTTTCCCCATTGAGGACTTTAACAAGACCGCCAGCCTGGAGTTTGTCAGCTATGAAGTTGGCGAGCCCAAGTACGATCAGGCTGAATGTATCTCCAAGGGACTGACTTACGAAGCCCCCATGCGCATCAAGGTACGCCTTGTGGTTTATGATGCCGACGAAGCGTCAGGCAACCGAACCATTCGCGACATCAAGGAACAGGATATCTATTTTGGTACCCTGCCCCTGATGACCGAAAAAGGTACCTTTATCATAAACGGCACAGAGCGTGTCATCGTCAACCAGTTGCAGCGTTCACCTGGCATCATCTTCGAGCATGATGGCGGCAAAACGCATACCAGCCGTAAAGTGCTGTATTCGTGCCGCGTCATTCCCATGCGCGGCTCCTGGCTGGACTTTGACTTTGACCACAAGGACATTCTTTACGTCCGCATCGACCGTCGCCGCAAAATGCCCGCTACCATCCTGTTCAAGGCTATGGGCATGAGCAAGGAACAGATCCTCGACTACTTCTACTCTCGTGAAACTTACCGACTGGAAGATCGCAACGCGATCTACTGGGAAGTGCGCAAGGAGCTGTACCGCAAGGACAATGCCTATGCCGACATCGTTGACGGCGAAGGCAACGTCATTGTTAAAGCTGGCAAGCCCATTACCAAGCGCAGCTGGCGTCTTATCTGTGACGCAGGTATTGAGGCCATTGAAATGCGTCCCGATACTCTGGACAGCATGTTTCTGGCTGTGGATGTGGCTGACCCCAAGACCGGCGAACTTCTGGCAGAAGCAGCCGACGAAATCACGCCCGGCCTGCTGGATCGTATTCGTGAAGCGGGCATTGACCGCGTCAGCGTGCTGCATACCAAGGGTAACGACACGTCTTCTTCCATTCGCGACACCCTTATGCTGGACCGTATTCCCGACCAGCAGAAAGCGCAGGAAGAAATCTACCGTCGCCTGCGTCCCTCTTCGCCGCCCACGGCTGAAATTGCCGCCAGCTTCTTTGACAACCTGTTCCGCAATGGCGACTACTACGACCTGTCGCCCGTGGGCCGTTACAAACTCAACCAGCGCCTTGCTCTGGACGAGTCTTCCGACCTGCGCACCCTGACGGACAATGATATTCTCACCGCCATCAAGGTTCTGGTGAACCTCAAGGACAGTCACGGCCCTGCCGATGATATCGACCATCTTGGCAACCGCCGCGTACGACTGGTTGGCGAACTGGTGGAAAACCAGTACCGCATTGGCCTCGTGCGTATGGAGCGTGCCATCAAGGAACGCATGAGCCTGCAGGAAATTTCCACGCTCATGCCGCACGACCTTATCAATCCCAAGCCTGTGGCGGCTGTGCTCAAAGAATTCTTCGGCACTTCCCAGCTGTCCCAGTTCATGGACCAAACCAACTCCCTGTCTGAAGTGACGCACAAACGTCGTCTTTCAGCTCTTGGACCTGGCGGTCTGACCCGTGAACGCGCCGGCTTTGAAGTACGCGACGTGCACACCTCGCACTATGGCCGCATTTGCCCCATTGAAACGCCTGAAGGTCCCAACATCGGCCTTATTGTTTCACTGACCACCTTTGCCAAGGTCAATGACTTCGGCTTCATTGAAACGCCGTACCGCGTTGTTCGTGAAGCCCGCGTCACTGAAGACGTGGTGCATCTTGATGCCTCGCGTGAAGGCGACCAGGTCATTGCCCAGGCCAACGCGCTTGTGGACGAGGACGGCAATCTGCTGGACGAATTCGTCACAGTCCGCGTCAAGGGCGAAGTGGAAATGCGTCACCGTGACGAAGTGAACCTTATGGACATCTCGCCCAGCCAGATGGTTTCCATCTCTGCGGCGCTTATTCCCTTCCTGGAGCATGACGACGCCAACCGCGCGCTCATGGGTTCCAACATGCAACGCCAGGCTGTGCCGCTGCTGCGCTCTGAAAAGCCCCTTGTGGGCACGGGCATGGAAGTGGATGTGGCCCGCGACTCGGGCGCGTGCATCGTGGCCCCTGCCGATGGCAAGGTGGAGTACGTTGACGCCGACCGCATCGTGGTGGCCTATGAAGGCGAAGTGTACAAAAAGCAGGGCGGCGTGCGCGCCTATGACCTGCTGAAGTACCACAAGTCAAACCAGAACTCCTGCTTTGGTCAAAAGCCCACCTGCCGTCCTGGCCAACTGGTCAAAAAAGGCCAGATCCTGGCTGACGGCCCCGGCATTGACGATGGTGAACTGGCTCTGGGCAAGAACCTTGTAGTAGCCTTCATGCCCTGGTGCGGCTACAACTACGAAGACTCCATCCTTATCTCCGAACGTACGGTGAAAGAAGACGTCTTCACGTCAATCCACATCGAAGAATTCGAAGTGGTTGCCCGTGACACCAAGCTTGGACCCGAAGAAATCACCCGCGACATCCCCAACGTCAGCGAAGACATGCTGCGTAACCTGGATGAAAGCGGCATTATCCGCATTGGTGCTGCGGTCAAGCCCGACGACATTCTCGTGGGCAAAATCACCCCCAAGGGCGAAACCCAGCTGACACCTGAAGAAAAGCTGCTGCGCGCCATCTTCGGCGAAAAGGCCAGGGACGTGAAGAACACCTCCCTCAAGGTCCCGCCGGGAGTGGAAGGCACCATTATTGACGTCAAGGTCTTCAACCGCCGCTCGGGTGAAAAGGACGACCGCACTCTGGCTATTGAGGTTCACGACACGTCTGTGCTGGACCAGAAAGAAGCCGACCACTTGCGCGCCCTTACCGACCGTACGCGCGTGCTGCTGACACCGCACGTCAATGGCAAGCAGGTAGCCGCCTCTGTGCCTGGTAAAAAGAAGGGTGAAGTGCTGGTGGAAGCCGGTGCGGCCCTGACCGAAGATATGCTGGCTGACCTGCCCGTGAAAAAGCTGGCTGGCCTTTTCAAGAGCAAAGAGGTCAACGATGCCGTGGCTGACATTCTCAAGTCCTATGACCAGCAGGTCGATTACCTGCGGGCCATTTACGACTCCAAACGCGAGAAGGTCACCGAAGGCGACGATCTGCCCCCTGGCGTTATCAAGATGGTCAAGGTTCACATTGCCATCAAGCGTAAACTCTCTGTGGGCGACAAAATGGCTGGCCGCCACGGTAACAAGGGTGTTGTTTCCTGCATTCTGCCGGAAGAAGACATGCCTTTCTTTGCCGACGGCCGTCCTGTTGACATTGTGCTCAACCCCCTTGGCGTGCCTTCGCGAATGAACATCGGTCAGATCATGGAAACCCACCTTGGTTGGGGAGCCAAAGAACTGGGCCGTCAGTTGGCTGAATTGCTGGATTCTGGCGCGGCCATGCAGGTTCTGCGCGACGAGGTCAAGAACGTTTACAGCTCAAACGAGATCAGCACGCTGGTCGACGCAATGGACGACGAGGAATTCAAGGCCTCCGTTCTCAAACTGCGTAACGGTATTGTGACCAAGACTCCTGTATTTGACGGCGCTACTGAAGAAGAGATCTGGGGCTGGATGGAAAAAGCTGGGATTGCCAACGACGGCAAAACCACTCTTTACGACGGCCGTACCGGTGAAGCCTTCAAAAACCGCGTGACCACAGGCGTCATGTACATGCTCAAACTGCACCATCTGGTGGACGAAAAAATCCACGCCCGCTCCACGGGCCCCTACTCTCTGGTAACCCAGCAGCCCCTTGGCGGTAAGGCCCAGTTCGGTGGTCAGCGCTTGGGTGAAATGGAAGTGTGGGCGCTTGAAGCCTACGGTGCAGCCTATCTGTTGCAAGAATTCCTCACCGTCAAGTCAGACGACGTGACAGGACGCGTGAAGATGTACGAAAAAATAGTCAAGGGCGACAACTTCCTTGAAGCTGGCTTGCCCGAATCCTTCAACGTTCTGGTTAAGGAACTCATGAGCCTTGGGCTCAACGTCACCCTGCACCAGGAAGAAGGCAAGAAGAAGCCCAAGCGCGTGGGCTATATGAGAGAACGCGAGGACGAGGCGTAGACTGCCCGTTCTGGCGGCCCCGGATAATCGCTGCTTCATCCGCAAGCGGACAATCCTCTTGCGGATGAAGCAACATAGTTAACGATTCCATAGAGCTTTTACCAAAGCAGGTATTATATATGAGCCTGGACGATCTTTTCACCGCACGCGGCACGTCGGCCAACGTGACCAATATCCGCAATCTGAAAGCCATCCAGATTTCCATCGCCTCTCCTGAAGCCATTCGTGAATGGTCCTATGGCGAAGTGAAAAAACCGGAAACCATCAACTATCGTACCTTCAAGCCGGAACGTGACGGCCTTTTTTGTGCCAAAATTTTCGGCCCCGTGAAGGACTATGAATGCAACTGCGGCAAGTACAAACGCATGAAACACCGCGGTATTGTCTGCGAAAAGTGCGGCGTTGAAGTCATTGCCTCCAAGGTGCGTCGCGAACGCATGGGGCATATTGAACTGGCCGCTCCGGTTGCGCACATCTGGTTTTTGAAGACCCTGCCTTCCAAGATCGGCACTCTTCTGGACATGACCATGGCTGACCTTGAAAAAGTGCTGTACTTCGACTCGTACATCGTACTTGATGCAGGTCAGACCAATCTTCAGAAGCGTCAGGTCATCTCTGAAGATCAGTATCTTCAGATTCTTGATCATTACGGCAGCGACGAAGTTCTTACCGTGGGCATGGGCGCGGAAGCCGTGCGCAGCCTGCTGGAAGAACTGGATCTTGAAAAGCTGCGCACCGAACTGCGTGAAGAAGGCGAAGCCACCAAGAGCCAGACCAAGAAGAAAAAACTTACCAAGCGCCTCAAGATTGTTGAAGCTTTTCTTGAGTCGGACAACAAGCCCGAGTGGATGATTATGGAAGTTGTTCCTGTCATTCCGCCGGAACTTCGTCCCCTCGTGCCCCTGGATGGCGGACGCTTTGCTACTTCTGACCTCAATGACCTGTACCGCCGCGTCATCAACCGTAATAACCGTTTGAAACGGCTTATGGAACTTGGCGCTCCGGAAATCATCATCCGCAACGAAAAGCGTATGTTGCAGGAAGCCGTTGACGCCCTGTTCGACAACGGCCGCCGTGGCCGTGCCATTGCCGGCACCAACGGCCGCCCCCTCAAGTCCCTTTCAGACATGATCAAGGGTAAGCAGGGCCGCTTCCGTCAGAACCTGTTGGGCAAGCGCGTGGACTACTCTGGCCGTTCGGTTATTACCGTGGGCCCCTACCTCAAGCTGCACCAGTGCGGTCTGCCCAAGAAGATGGCACTGGAGCTGTTCAAGCCCTTCATCTACTCCGAACTGGAAAAAAGAGGGCATGCCTCTACCATCAAGAGTGCCAAAAAGATGGTGGAGCGCGAAGAGCTGGTGGTGTGGGATATCCTTTCAGAAGTGGTGCGCGAGTACCCCATTCTGCTCAACCGCGCGCCTACGCTGCACCGTCTTGGCATCCAGGCTTTCGAACCCCTGCTGGTCGAAGGCAAGGCCATCCGTCTGCATCCGTTGGTCTGCTCTGCGTACAACGCAGACTTTGACGGTGACCAGATGGCCGTGCATATTCCCCTGTCCGTGGAAGCGCAGATTGAATGCCGCGTGCTCATGATGAGCACCAACAACATTCTTTCGCCTGCCAACGGTGGCCCGGTTATCGTGCCCTCGCAGGACATCGTGCTTGGTCTTTACTACATGACCGCCGAACGCAGCTTCGAAAAGGGCGAAGGCATGTCCTTCTGCGCCCCCTGGGAAGTTGAAAGCGCTCACGATGCAGGCATCGTTTCCCTGCACGCCCGTGTGAAGGTGCGTATGCCCGACGGGTATACCTACGACACCACTCCCGGCCGTGTGCTTGTCAGCGATATCCTGCCCGAAAAGCTGTCGTTTGACCTTGTGAACTGCGTACTGACAAAGAAAAACATCGCCCGCCTTGTGGGCGCTGCGTATCGCGACTGCGGCATCAAGGCCACGGTTATTCTGTGCGACAAACTCAAGGATATGGGCTACGAGTTCGCCACGCGCGCCGGTGTGACCATCGGTGTGAAAGACCTGACCATTCCTGCCCGCAAGAAGGGCATTCTGGAAGCGTCTCAGGCCGAAGTGGACGACATCGAACATCAGTACCGCGACGGTATCATCACCCGTACTGAAAAGTACAACAAGGTGGTGGACGTGTGGACCAAGGCCACCCAGGACGTTTCCACTGAAATGATCAAGGAAATATCCTACGATGTGCTTACTGATCCCAAGACCGGCAAGCAGGAAAAGAACCAGAGCTTCAACCCCATCTTTATGATGTCCAACTCCGGTGCCCGAGGCAACCAGGACCAGATGCGCCAGCTTGCTGGTATGCGCGGTCTGATGGCCAAGCCTTCTGGTGAAATTATTGAAACGCCCATCACATCCTCCTTCCGCGAGGGTCTGTCGGTGTTGCAGTATTTCACCTCTACGCACGGTGCCCGTAAAGGTCTCGCGGACACGGCCCTCAAGACGGCCAACTCCGGTTACCTCACACGCCGCCTTGTCGACGTTGTGCAGGACGTCATAGTGTCTGAACTTGACTGCGGTACGGTTGACGGCATTGAACTGACCCACCTCAAGGACGGCGGCGACATCAAAACGCCGCTGGCCGAACGCATTATCGGTCGCGCTCTGCTTTACCCTGTGTACGATCCCGATGAACCGGAAAAAGTTCTGCTGCCCGAAAACACCATTATTTCGGAAGTGGAAGCCCAGATCATCAACGACAAGGGTATTTCTTCCGTTACCGTGCGTTCGCCTCTCACCTGCCAGGCCGAACGCGGCATCTGCGCCATGTGCTACGGGCGTGACCTTGGTCGCGGGCATCTGGTAAACACGGGTGAAACCGTGGGTATCATCGCCGCCCAGTCCATCGGTGAACCTGGCACGCAGCTGACCATGCGTACGTTCCATATCGGTGGAACAGCATCAAGCACCATTGAAAAGAACAAGTTCGAAGCTCTCAACACTGGTCGCGTGATCCTTAACCGGGTCAAGGCCGTGACCAACAGAGACGGCGTGCACCTCGTGCTGGGCAAGAGCGGTCAATTGGCCATTGTGGATGCTCAGGGCCGTGAACGCGAAAAGTACATCCTGCCCAACGGCGCCCGCTTGCTGGTGCACGACGGTCAGGAAGTCAACAAGGGTACAGTGCTGGCCGAATGGGACCCCTTCAACGAACCCTTTGTGTGCGAAGAAGAAGGTACCCTGCGCTTTACGGACATCGTGGACGGCAAAACCGTGCAGGAACGGGTGGACGACATCACCCGTCAGGCCAGCTTGACCATCATGGAATACCGCACCACCAACTTCCGCCCGGCCATCTCCATCTGCGATGATAACGGCAACGTCAAAAAGCGTAGCCACGGCGGCGCGGCGGCCATCTACAGCCTGCCCGTCGGCTCCATCATCATGGTTAAAGACGGCGAGAACATTCAGGCTGGTGACATCATTGCCCGTAAGCCGCGCGAAACTGCCAAGACCAAGGACATCGTGGGTGGTCTTCCCCGCGTGGCCGAGCTCTTTGAAGTTCGCAAGCCCAAGGATATGGCGGTTGTTTCCGAAATATCCGGCACAGTCACCTATGCTGGCGAATCCAAAGGCAAACGGAAGCTGGTTGTCACGCCCGAAATTGGCGAGGCTAAAGAATATCTGGTGCCTAAGGGCAAGCACATCACCGCAGCCGACGGCGACTTTGTTGAAGCCGGCGACCCGTTGACTGAAGGCTACCCCGAACTGCACGACATTCTGCGCACCAGGGGCGAAAAGTACCTGGCCCGCTACCTCGTGGACGAAATTCAGGAAGTCTACCGCTTCCAGGGCGTGGGCATCGACGACAAGCATATCGAAGTCATCGTGCGCCAGATGCTCAAGAAGGTCACTGTTCTGGACTCGGGCGGCACCAGCTTCCTGGTCGGCGAACAGGTAGACAAGGGAGAGTTTAAGCAGGAAAACCACAGGACTCTTGCCGAAGGCCGTCAGCCTGCCACGGCGGAACCGCTGGTGCTGGGTATCACCCAGGCTTCGCTCACCACGTCCTCCTTCATCTCGGCAGCTTCCTTCCAGGAAACGACCAAGGTGCTTACTGAAGCTTCGCTCAAGGGCAAAATGGACTACCTGCGCGGTCTCAAAGAAAACGTTATCGTTGGCCGCCTGATCCCCGCCGGAACAGGCTACCGCGAATACGTCAACGGAGATATCGTGGTACCCGAACAGAAAGAACGTCCCGACAAGTTCCTTGAAGAACTTGAGGACAACCCGATTCTGGTTGATCTGAACAGCTAGAACACCGGATATAGAGTATAAAAAAAGCGCAGGGTTTCCCTGCGCTTTTTTTGTGTCCCCCATCGCAGCCCTGCCATCAGCCCCTCCCCTCAGTCAATACTACCGCCTCTGCTAGAACCAGTCTGGCTTTACAAGCACACGCGGTGTCACAGCGCGTATACATGCGTACCTGCTGATTATTCAGAAATTATTATTCAGGTGTGCTCAACCTAGCCTGCGCACTTCTGCCCGCAGAAAGCCTTGCAACACGACCACTTTCTCCACTTGAACCTGACTGCATATTCACTGTGGCGAATAAAAGATGGGAAATACCAGCATAATTTGTGAAAATAGTCTCAATAGAACATTGTCTATAATATAAACATATTATAGACAGCTCTTTTGCTAGCAGCGATCAAAGGAATCAAGTTTGAAATCATAATTGCAGGATTTTGCCTCCCCTCAAATGCTTTTTTAGCGTCGTTATTTTCCTCCTCAGCTAAAGCCCTCCTTTTAGTTCACAAAAATTTCATAAGCAATTACTTGCGAATATAAAAACATACACAAAACGTATGTAAATGATTACACAGACAAACCATACTGCAGTAATAAAGTATGATTTTTACTGTAAGTAGACAATTAATACATTTGCATAACTACATGCTTGTGACCAAAATACTATATTTAACAAGTCAACTTTTATGATTAACAAACTAATATAGTTATAATTTTTTAATGCAAAAAAACAGAAACATCATTGACGCAGTATTTTTAATATAATATTTATTTTGTATTGATTAAGTAGATCAAGAATTTGAATGTTTAATTGCTCTTTATTAGTGCCTCATATACAATGGGGCGTAACCGCGCGTGACGCAAAGGGGTTGCCATGTCTGCTTTATCAGAACGTGAGTACCTGGCCGAAGAAATTTGCGAAATGTATTCCAAGCTTGCCGGTGATGCGTATGCGGAAGATCTTAACCGAGCCAAAGACCTGGCACAGGGCGATGCCCCCCACGATCATTGGCTGCAAACCAACCGACTGGACTATGAATCACGCCTTTTCCTCTACCTTTCAGCGGCTTTTGCCATGAGGTGTATGAAGAACGAGCCTTACAAATGCGCTGTTTTCATGCGCAATGCGGCTGAAACGCTTCACAGGGGCAACTCATAGCTAAGCACAAAACCAGGGGAAATCCCGATGCATGTGCTCGGGATTTCCTTATAATTTGCGCCCGGCCTGGTTAGTACGGGGCAACATCATCAGGATTATGCCAGGAAGTAAGGATTAACCATGCAGGAAAAAAACGTCAGATTCAGAATCATTCTCCCCTGCTTGTTGGTTTTGACCCTAGGCCTGGTGCTGTCTTCGGGCGAGGCCCTGGGTGAAGAGCGCATCCCCTTCACCTACCCGCCTTTCAGTGCCAAAAAGATGCCGCCGGTCTTCTTCACTCACGATCAACACATTGCCTACCTTGATGGCAAGGGGCAGGACTGTACAACCTGCCATGACATGACAGATGAGGGTCTTGCAGAGTCACTCATGAACGTTCGAAACATTGCCCCGCGAAAACAGATGGATTACCTGCACGCTACCTGTACCGAATGCCATGTAAAACTGTCCAAGGGCCCCCGCCTTGTTGACTGCCGGGTCTGCCATAGCGAACGCATTGCATCTGAGCATGCCGCCAAAAAATAGTCGGTAGCTCTTGTATCAGACAGAAAGAACGTAGGAGACGATCAGATGCTTGATTTCATTACCGGACCCTTGTTTGTCATTTCTCTTGTTATTTTTGTGGTGGGTATGCTGGCCCGTATTTTCTGGTATGTGCGCGGCCTGGACTGGCGGCTCGAACGTGTGGCCTACCGATATCATACAGACCGTTCTGTGCCTGGCGCGCTGGCGTCAATCTTCAAATGGCTGATCCCCGGCGGCACTGACGGCTGGCGAACGCAACCTGTTGCAGCTGTTCTCTTTTTCCTTTTGCATTTTGGCGCTGTTCTTGTGCCTCTCTTTTTGCTTGGACATACAGTGCTGCTTGAGCGCTATGTAGGGATAACCCTGCCCTCGCTGCCGGGAACACTGGCTGATATCCTCTCTGTACTGAGCCTTGCGGCCATTGTTTTGCTGGGCATACGCCGCATGGTATCACCTGCCCTTAGACAGCTGAACAGCGGATCAGACTGGCTCATACTGGTTTTGACATTTTTGCCCTTTGCCACGGGGCTTATAGCCCGGCTGGACACCTCCGCCTATCAAAGCTGGATGATTCTGCATGTGCTGAGCGGCGAACTTTTCCTTATTCTGGCACCCTTTACCAAGCTTTCACACATAGTTCTCTTCTTCATGTCGCGCGCTCAGATCGGTATGGACTTCGCCATCAAAAGAGGCGGAGCCACACGCGGTGGCGCATTCCCCTGGTAAATCGGGAAACTGTATCATTATTCTCGCCTGAAAGGAGCGGATTATGTCCGAATTGCTTTGCACCCCTACCCCAATCACCACCAAAGAAGGCATTCTTGAACTGCTGAAAGATAAGGTAGGGGCGCAATACTACAGCCAGATGAAGGAAATGAAAGTTGATCAGGCTGCCCTCGCCCGCGACTTGGAGCAGACCAGTAAATCTCGCACCCGCACATGGCTCAATGTCTGCGCACATTGCGCCATGTGTGCAGACAGCTGCTTTTTTTACAGAACAAACAACAATGATCCCACTCAGATTCCATCCTACAAAATTCAGGCGACCCTGGGCGAACTCATACGCCGCAAGGGCAAGGTTGATGCAGAGTTCATGATCAAGTGCATGGATGCGGCCTGGGGCAAGTGCACCTGTTGCAACCGCTGCGCTGTGTACTGCCCGCACGGCATAGACACTGGCGTCATGTTCAGCTACCTGCGCGGCATCCTCTTCAAGCATGGCTTTATTCCGTGGGAAATGAAGATCGGATCTGGCATGCACCGTGTGTATGGCGCGCAGATGGACGTAACCGAAGAAGATTGGTTGGAAACCTGCGAATGGATGGTGGAAGAACAGCAGGAAGAATGGCCTGACCTCGAAATTCCTGTGGAAAAAGAGCATGCGGATGTCATGTATATCCTCAATGCCCGTGAGGTTAAGCACTATCCAGAAGACATCGCGCTGGCCGCAATTCTTTTTCACGTCACAGATACCGACTGGACCGTGCCGCGCGAAGGGTGGGAAAATACCTCATTGACGATGTTTGCTGGCGACTGGGAAGGTTGCGCGCAGAATGTCAAACGCATTTACTCAGCCATAGACCGCATCAAGCCCAAGGTAGTTGTGGGAACGGAATGTGGACATGCCCATCGTGCCACGGTTGTCGAAGGGCCGTATTGGGCAGGACGCGAAAGCGGAGACGCGCCAGTACGCTTCATGCACTATGTTGAGTGGGTGGCCGAAATGCTGCGCACGGGCAAGCTGAAGATTGATCCCGCCAAAAAAATCAAGGTGCCGTGTACCTTGCAGGATTCCTGCAACTATGTCCGCAATGACGGACTCGGCAGCGCTACGCGGGAAATCATGAGCTACATAGCTGAAGATTTTAGAGAAATGGATCCCAAGGGGGATCATAACTTCTGCTGTGGCGGTGGTGGAGGACTCAACGGCATTGGCGTGTACCGCAAGGAACGAAATGTCGGCCTCAAAAACAAGCTGGATCAGATCAAGGCCACAGGGGCTGAGCTGGTCGTCACTCCTTGCCACAACTGCTGGGACGCCATCCGCGACATGATGGAAGTGTACGAGGAACACAATATCAAGTGGTCCTTCCTAAAACCCCTGCTTGCTGAAATGATAATCGTGCCTCCACACATTCGCCATAATGAGCTGGAGTAGCACAATAGCAGCAGAGAAACGGCGATTTTGTCCTTTTGCGACCGGGCCTCTGCTTTACATGGGCCTTTAAAGGCCGTTGGCCGGGCAAATATCCCATTGCCCGGCCAACAATAAAGACTCTGCCCAATGGCGCAGATGAAAGATTAGATATAAGCTATGGTTATGCGCTGGTTTGTCGCAAAAAGTAGCAGGCAAAAGCTAGCAGGCAAAAGCTGCCGAAACGGCACCCAATAGGGCATCACCTGAACAATTTTTGCTCAAAACGGGTATGCCGGTTCCAAAGCATACCGGCCTGGGGCCCACATTGGTGCAGACAATCGCCGGAATGCCACGGGTTTGCGAGTTCCTGCGCAAGCGGCTGTACATGATTGTTCCTGAAGTGCCTTCAAGATCAACATCAAAGATTATGCAATCAGGCTTGCGGTCATTGACCATATTCAGGCTTTCATCGCAGCTACAGGCCACACTTACCTGATAGTTAGACTGACGTAAGACCTGCGACATCCTGCTTAGGCTTGCGGCATCGCTGTCTACCAAGAGAATATGCTTTTGCATTGGAGCCTCCGGATTCGGATTCTGGGCGTCTTGAGGTTGCATGATCTGCCTTGCGGCGCGTGCCAGGGCGCTGGGAAAATCCCGCACTTTGGCGAACAGAACTAAGGGTCACTGCGTCCAGGGAGTTTTGTAAGGTCATGGCGGCCTTGTCCCAAACATCAAATGCAGCTTTGCCAGCAGGGGCTTCGCTGTTAACGCCAGGCAGGGTTATTCCCCCTTCAACAGCGTTAATTATGTCCGCAAGGGTTACGGCGTCAGGGTTACGGGCAAGCATATGCCCCCCAGCGATACCACGCACGCTTTTGACAATGCCTTCAGCCTGCAACAAACGCATGATCTTTTGCACAAATTTTTCAGAGATGCCTGTACATGCCGCAAGCTCTGAAGCAGATGCAGGCATGGCCTGATCTTGTTCAGAAAGGCACAATAGCAAATGCAGCGCATGACAGGCCATTGTGGAAATACGCATATTTATTCCTTATTTTGCTGGAGGCAATAAAGTTGACGATACTGGATGGGTCTAATTTAGACTGCTTTACTCATGATTCTTATCTCAAGCGACTTTGGGCGTCAAGCGACTCTGCGAAGCCGGTTTTCATGACTCATAAATTTCGCACAACCGCAAATTGAGAGTGTGAATACTTTCGCAATCAGTAAGATAAGACAAAAAAGTAATATCTTAATTGCTACAATGATGTTACTATTTACAGAATTCAGCTATGCTTCGGATACCGAATTTATGTCTCAGCCCGATGAGACGATCGGATCCTTTTGATTTCCCCTTTTACATATGCTCCTCGGGGGATTCGTAATGAAACTTTCAGCAAAAACACGCTATGCAGCCCGTATCTTGCTTTATTTGGCAAAAAATGGGCTTGAACAGCCTATATCATCAAGCCTGCTTGCAAACAAAACTGGCATCAGCTCGCAGTTTATTGAACAGATCCTGCGCCAGCTTCGTCTGGCTGGCATTACTGGCAGCGTGCGTGGCGCCAAGGGGGGGCATGTGCTCGTGCGCAAACCCGAGGATCTCACCTTTGGCTGTATTGTCCGGCTGATGGAAGGAGGCATTGAGCTAAGCGGCTGCCTGGAAAAGCCAGGAAACTGCTCCCGGTTTGATGCCTGTGAGGTACGCAAAGCGTGGGAAAGCCTTCAATCAACTCTGGATGGAGTGTTTGAATCCATTACCTTGCGTGACCTTATGCAGGACGACCGTCTTTTACGCTGAGGGATCTTCGCCACCGCAACGCCAAACCATTGTTGTTGTCCTGATGGTATCAGCGGCACACAAACGGCTCTTCCATTTTCAATTTGCACACGACTCCAATGAACACGCTTGCTAACGCAGCGTGTTCACCCCTCCCCTCCCCGGTTATTACGAACTCATGACAGGCCTTCTTGCGGGAAGCTTGGCGTCTGGGCAGGCCACCACCTTGCTACTTGCCGTGATAATTACGCACTATAATTACATAGTAATATCATATTAATTAGAATATAGTTTAGCTATCATTAACAATTTTTTACTATCTACTAGTTGTATTAGGTGATTTTTATTTTATAACACTCTGTACTATCTGGCTAACCTACATCACTATCCATATTTGACCACTATTTTCATAGTTTTTTGATATTATTTAAACATACAAATTAAATATGAAAATTCTTCTCTCAGTTTTATTACATGCAAAAAATATTTTTTCTTGCAAAAAACACTTTTTTTGGTCTTAATCTACTTGATTTTTTTAAACAAAATTAGGTCAATCATGATTAAAATTGTCGTGATGAATCCTTACGAAATCTTTGCATTATTTTTATATTTTATGTATCAGGAGTGCCATCGGGCGACTCTGTTCTACAGCTTATTGTGATGAATTCTCTGCCGGGAATATCGCCATAATTGCTCGTTCGATAATTATTAAGGAGAGGTTGCAAGGCAAGCAGACGCATGCCGGGCTTTTTGCGGCGCACGGCCGGGCCGGGCCCGTCGAACCCACGTTCCAGCGGCATCTTGACCCTACGGGAGAAAACGCATGACCACTTTGTTTTACATCTTGGGCTATTTGGCGGTAGCCGGCTTCATTTGCATGGCCTACTTGAAGATCAGATCTTACATGGCATCCAGCCCGTTGCATGTGCGCTGGGAACTTTATCCTGTGCCGCACGAGGGCAGTAAGACTGTTTACGGCGGCAGCTTCATGGAAGAAAAAGACTGGTGGACCAAGCCCCGCCACATTTCCCATTGGGGCGACATCAAGGCGCTGCTTACTGAAGTACTGTTTTTGCACGCCACGTTCGAGCATAACCTCAAGCTGTGGGTGCGCTCCTACCCCTTCCATGTGGGCATGTACATGCTCATGGGCGGCACTATCATCGTGCTTTGCGCAGTCTTTGCCCAGCTCTTTGGTCTGAACCCGCAGGGCGGCTTCATGATCTTTGTGGGCAATATTATCAACGCCGTGGTGCTGGTCGGCACGCTGTGCATCATCATTGGCGGCATCGGCCTGATTGAACGCCGCCGCAATGACGAAGGCCTGCGCCGCTACAGCACGCCCGAGCATTATTTCAATCTGGTCATATTCATAGTTTTCGGCCTGCTTGGTCTGGCCGCGTGGGCTTTCTCTCCTTCTTACTTCGAACTGGCCCGCACCTTTATTTACAATCTGATCACCTTCAACTTCGCTCCTCAAACCAGCGTTCTGTTCAGCCTGCACCTGTTGATCGGTTTCTTCCTGCTCATCTGGATTCCCATGACGCACATGGGCCATGTGTTCATGAAGTACTTCACCTATCATGACATCCGCTGGGGCGACGAGCCCACCAGCAGCAGCGACAAGAACAAAGCAAAGATTCTTGAGGCCCTCAAGTTCAATGTGACTTGGTCGGCCAAGCATATCGCCGGTGATGGCACCCCCAAGAGCTGGGTAGACGTTGCCACGACCAACCCCACAGAAAAGAAAGAAGACTAGGGAGTTCAGACATGAAAGACAACCTCCGTTTGACAGACGTCTCTACCGTCGACGGGCAGATGGTCAGCATTGACCTGAAGGAAATTCCCGATCTGGCCGTGGACATGCATACCATGCCCTGGAAGCCCTTCACCGACGAGCAGAAGGAAAACACGGCCTGTATTCTTGATGAAGTCAGCGTGCTGAACATCCCCAAGCCCAAGAACCGTGAAGAAGAGGAAGAGCTGGTCAACAAGTTCCTCGACGGTATGCGCAAGCTGTTCACCAAGGAAAACAACTGGACCTTCCTGCCCATGCTTGAAACCAGCATGGACTATTGCGCCCAGTGCAACTCCTGTTCTGAAGCCTGCCATCTCTATGAAATGTCAGGCGAAAACGAAATGTATCGCCCCAACTTTCGCTCTGAAATCTTTCGCCGCATTTACAAGCAGTATGTAAAGAAAGAACCCTTGGCCAAATGGCGTTACGGCGACATGCAACTGAACTGGAAGACAGTGGCCCGCCTGGGTGAACTGGCCTACCGCTGCAACCTTTGCCGCCGTTGCGCCCAGACCTGCCCCATTGGCGTGGACAACGGCCTTCTGGCCCGCGAAATCCGCAAGCTTTTCAGCCAGGAAATGGGCATCTACCCCCGCGAACTGCACGAACGCGGCACCATGAACCACATGAAGGCTGGTTCTTCTACGGGCATGACGCCCGAAGTGGTGAAGGAAAACGTAGAGTTTATTGATGAGGACTATACGGAAATCACCGGCGTGGGCATCCATACGCCCTTTGACGTGCAGGGCGCAGACATCATGCTGCTGCACAATGCCGGTGAAATCATGGCCTGGCCTGAAAACATCGCTTCTTTCTCTCTGATCTTTCAGGAAGCCGGCCTGTCGTGGACGCTTTCCAGCAAGGCTCTGGCCTATGACGGCGTGAACTACGGCGTGTTTTATGACGACGCCCAGACCGCCCGTATCGCCCTGCAGCACATGATGGCCGCCAAGGAACTGGGCGTGAAAAAGATCGTCATCGGCGAGTGCGGCCATGCCCACAAAGCCCTTACGGTCATCGCCGACCGCGTGATTCCCTTTGAGTATCAGGTGCCGCGCGAAAGCTGCTACGTCACCCTGCGTGACATCGTTATGAGTGGCCGCCTGAAGCTGGACCCCTCACGCAACGATTTCCCTGTGACGCTGCACGACCCCTGCAACGTGGTTCGCCTCATGGGCATCGTCGAACCCCAACGCGAAATTATCCGTAAGATCGCGCCCCAGTTCCGCGAAATGCCGCATAACGGAGTGGACAACTACTGCTGCGGCGGTGGCTCAGGCTTTGCCATCATGACGCGCAACAATATCGAACAATGGCGCGGCAACATCTCTGGCCGTAAAAAGATGTGGCAGATCAGCGAAGCTTTCAAGGATTGCCTGGGACCCGAAACCCGCAAGTACATCTGCGCCCCCTGCTCCAACTGCAAGGGCCAGATTCGTGAAATCCTTGAACACAACGACCTGTACACCAAGAACAACTTCGCCTACGGCGGCCTGGTGGAACTGATTGTTAACGCCATGACCAACGTGAACCCAGGCTTCATCAAGTTTGAAGGTGAAGAAGGCGCTGACGACTAAGCAACCAAAGAAACACAGACATGCCTTACCGCCTGTCTGCACCAATAAGGGGGGCGAAAGCCCCCTTTTTTTCGTCTTCTTTGACGCATCTCATGCCTTATCATACATCACACTGATATATCTAAACTATCATTAATATGATTCACGCACTGCCATAATCGAAAAACCCTGCACTTAAATATGTAACCCCCTAATTATTTTTCACTTGCCTTTGCACATCGAGGGCTATAATCTTATCGATAGCTTTTATGATAAAGGCAAACCAAGCTGGCTTTTCCAGCTCGATGCATCCCCACCCTCACGACTCACTTCCAACCAGCAAGCGTTGAGGTAACTATGGCACATCTTGAAACAACCGCTGAGGTTTTGCGCAACAGGGGCGTCAGCCGCCGGGACTTCATGAAGTTCTGCGCGCTTACTGCCGTTGCTATGGGGCTTGGCCCCGGCGCGGACTTGGCCATTGCTCAGGCCCTTTCTACCAAACCTCGTCTGCCGGTGCTCTGGATCAACGGACTTTCCTGTTCCTGCTGCACCGAATCCTTCCTGAGAACCGCCCATCCCCTTGCGGCGGACATTATTCTTTCCATGATTGCTCTGGACTACCAGGATACCATCATGGCTGCGGCTGGCCATCAGGCCAATGAAACTTACGAGCAGGCCATCGAGAAATACAAGGGCCAGTACATTCTGGCTCTTGAAGGCAACGTGCCCATGAACGAACAGGGCATGTACTGCATTGATGGCGGCAAGCCTTTTTATGAAAAGCTCAAGATGGGCGTGGAGCATGCCAAGGCTGTGGTAGCCTGGGGCACATGCGCATCCTGGGGCTGTGTACAGGCTGCTTCGCCCAACCCCACGGCAGCCACCCCTCTGCACAAGCTTTTCCCCAACAAGCCTCAGATCAAGGTTCCCGGCTGCCCGGCTATCCCGGAAGTCATGAGTGCTATTCTGACGTACATCATTACCTATGATCGTCTGCCGAGCCTTGATTCGCAGGGACGCCCAGAAATGTTTTACGGCGTGCGCGTGCACGACCAGTGCTACCGCCGCGCCCACTTCGATGCGGGCCAGTTTGTGGAATCGTGGGACGACGAGGGCGCACGCTCAGGCCTGTGTCTGTACAAAATGGGTTGCAAAGGCCCGACCACATACAATGCCTGCCCCTCCACCCGCTGGAACAACGGCGTATCCTTCCCCATCCAGTCCGGGCACGGCTGCATTGGCTGCTCGGAACAGAACTTCTGGGATCAGCAGTCATTCTATGACCGCATCACTACCATTCCGCATATGGGCACCAACTCCACGGCTGAAACCGTTGGTGTTGCCGCTGTGGCCGGTGTGGCAGCGGGTGTGGCCATTCATGGCGCGGCCAGCATGGTACGTCATGCCTGCTGCGACAAGAAGAAAGCCCCGGAAGTTAACGAAGACACCAGCAAGAGCTAAGGAACGCACCCATGTCCTACGAATACAAGACGCAAGGATATAACGTTGTTGACGCTGGCCGCCGCCTCGTCGTGGACCCTGTGACCCGCATTGAAGGGCACCTGCGCTGCGAAGTGAACATCAATGACGACAACGTCATTACCAATGCCGTTTCCTGCGGCACTATTTTTCGCGGTATAGAAATCATCCTCAAAGGCCGTGACCCCCGCGACGCCTGGGCCTTCACCGAACGGATCTGCGGCGTATGCACGGGCACGCACGCCCTGTCTTCTGTGCAGGCCGTTGAAAATGCGCTTGGCATTGATATTCCTGACAATGCCAACATCATCCGCAACCTCATGCAGCTCTGCCTCATGTACCATGACCATCTGGTACATTTGTACCACCTTACCGGTCTGGACTGGGTGGACGTGGTTTCGGCTTCCACAGCCGACCCCAAGGCAACTTCGGAACTGGCGCAAAAGCTGTCGCCCTGGCCCAACTCCTCGCCGGGCTACTTCCAGTCCGTCAAGGACAAGCTGCTCAAGCTCATCAATTCCGGGCAGCTCGGCATCTTCACCAACGGCTACTGGGGCCACCCGGCCTACAAGCTACCGCCCGAAGCCAACCTTATGGTGGTCGCCCACTATATTGAAGCTCTGGACTTCCAGAAAGACGTGGTGCACATCCACACCATCTTTGGCGGCAAGAACCCCCACCCCAACTGGTTGGTGGGCGGGGTGCCCTGCTCGCTCAACATTGACGGTGTGGGCGCGGCGGACGTCATCAACCAGGAACGCCTTGACTTCATCCTTCAGGTCATTGAACGCTGCCGCACCTTTGCCCAGCAAGTAGTTATTCCCGACACGCTGGCGCTTGCCAGTTTCTATGGCGACTGGCTCAACATCGGCGGCGGGTTGTCCAAGCTTTCGGTTTTGGCGTACGGCGGTATTCCCGACATTGCCAACGACTACACCGATAAAAGCCTGCTCCTGCCCCCCGGCGCCATCATTAACGGCAACTTCAACGAAGTGCTGCCCGTAAGCCTCACCGATCCTGAAGAAATTCAGGAAACGGTCAACCACTCATGGTACAAGTCCTACCCTGCCGGGAAAATTGGTCTGCACCCCTGGGAAGGCATTACGGAACCGCATTACAATCCTGGCCCCAATATCAAGGGCACACCCACTGCCCTCAAGCAGGTGGATGAACGGGACCGTTATTCCTGGCTCAAAACACCGCTGTGGCGCGGTCATCAGATGGAAGTTGGCCCTCTGGCCCGTATGCTTATTGGCTACGCCCGCAAGAATAGCGAAATAACGGATCTGGTTGATGATTTTCTGGGCCGCGCTGGCGGCGTGCCTGTCACCGTCCTTCAGTCCACCTTGGGCCGCATTGCAGCCCGTTCACTGGAACTGGCGTGGTCTGCGGAAAAAATGCGCTACTTCTATGACCGCCTTATCACCAACCTCAAAAACGGCGTGCGCGCAACGGCCAACACCACAAAGTGGAAGCCTGAAACCTGGCCCACAACCGAACTGCGTGGCGTTGGCTTTACCGAAGCTCCCCGTGGCGCTTTGGGCCACTGGATCAAGATCAAGGACCGCAAGATCGAAAACTATCAGTGCGTGGTGCCCACCACCTGGAACGGCGCGCCCCGCAGCCCTGATGGTCAGTTGAGCGCCTATGAAGCCTCACTTATGAACACGCATATGGACATTCCAGAGCAACCACTGGAAATCCTGCGTACACTGCACAGCTTTGACCCCTGCCTGGCCTGCTCTACCCACATTATTGGGCCTGACGGCAAGGATCTGCTCACTGTGCGCATGGATCGGGGCATGTAGCTCCAGCCCTGCTGACGCCGGCGCACAAGCGCCTCAAGCGTAGGAGAACTATCATGAGCGATATAAAAGAAACTCTGCCTGAAATGCCTTTGGGCAAGAGCGTCTACGTATTCCAACTGCCCATACGCATCTGGCACTGGGTCATGGTTATTTGCGTGTGCGTGCTCATTATTACAGGCTACATCATAGGCAAACCCTGGCTTTCTGTATCAGGAACTTCGGCCTACGATACCTTCTATATGGGCTATACGCGCATGGCGCACTTCATCGCAGGTTTTGTTCTCATCATATCCACAGTGTTTCGCTACCTGTACGGCATCTTCGGCAACCGTTATTCGCGTGAGCTGATCATTTTGCCAGTCTGGAGCAAAACATGGTGGAACGACCTGTGGCATGACATACGCTGGTACCTTTTTCTGGATAAGGAACCGCGCGCGTATGTGGGGCACAACCCCCTGGCGCAGGCCGGGATGGCTGTGGGCATGGTCTTCATGCTTATCATCATGCTTACAGGCCTTGGCATGTATGCTGAAAGCAGCCATCAGGCATTCTTCAAACCCTTCCTCTTTGTACTGGACTTCGCGTACTGGGTAGGCGGCAACGATCAAGAATTGCGCAGCTGGCACCGCCTTGGCATGCTGCTGCTTGTTACCTTTGTGACAGTACACATATACATGGTCATCCGTGAAGAAATCATGGGCAAGACCACTCTTGTATCCGCCATGTTCAGCGGTTACAGGGAACGGCGTAAGAGTTAAAGTCATCTCGGGCACGATAACAGGGCGGCCTCACTACAGTGAGGCCGCCTTCTGCATGCAGGCACTGTCTGCACAATAACAGGATTTTTCATGGAATCGGTAATCATCATCGGCTTGGGCAATATTCTCTACGGTGACGAAGGCTACGGCGTAAGGCTGGCCCAAAATATCTATTCGCGCTGGGACTTCCCCGAACATGTGGAAATTGTGGATGGCGGTACACAGGGGCAAACCCTGCTGACGCATGTAGAACGCGCAGATAAGCTACTTGTGCTGGATGCTGTGGATTTTGGTCTTGAACCGGGGGAAATGGTGTTGCGTGACCAAGTGCCAGCCTACCTCACAGCCCAGAAAATTGGACCTCACCAGAACAGCTTTTCCGAGGTGCTTGGCCTTGCGACCTTGCGCGGCAACATGCCCGAACACTGCGCGCTCATTGGCGTTCAACCCGCAGCCATGACGCTTGGCGCGTCTCTTTCTCCGGCTGTAGCCCTGTGCATGGACAAAGGTGAAGCTATGACACTGGATCTTTTGCGCACCTGGGGCGTGGAACCTGTACGCCGTAGCGAACCGCGCCATCTGTCAGCCTCGGCTCTGGATGCCCTGCTGCACTGATCTATCTGCGCTCTCTTTTGACTTTGCTTTGGGTTGATGTTTTTCAGGCAATTCTGACCGAATTTTCTGGCAACTGATATTTTTTAAAAATTCATTGTTATCTGATGCAGCCGAACTGCAACGCCATATAGTTTCCGAACGGGACACAAGCTTCTTGTGTTTGCCTTATGCTTAATACTGGCGCTGCTAGTGGAGCAGCTTCATATTCCTCTCAGGCCCCTTTCTGGGCTGCAGCCACAGCAAGGCGCAACGGCCTGAAGAGGCTTGCCGTTATCCTGGATCGGCGACTATTCCTTTATGATGACGCACCGTGCCCAAAGCATGCAAAACGTGCCCGTCTGTCAGCAGGAGGGCACGCTTTGCGTGATGCCCAGTCGAAGCATCAACGACCGAAAAAAAGCGACCCGATCTTAACAATCGGGTCGCTAAATTCAGAAGCAGAAGAGAGACGGTTAGACGCGTGCGCCGAGGCCTGCATTTCGCTCAATCAACGTTACAGCGCGGGCAATACGCCGTCCTTCGGTAGACTCTTTGGACAATTCACGTTCCAGAGAAGTGATGCCCTTGATGACAGTGGAATGACGGCGATTGAATTTCTCGCCTATTTCTTCAAGAGTCATTTCCGTGTGTTTGCGAGCCAGATAAAAAGCGGTATTGCGGCCAGTAACGCATTCCTTGCGGCGGGATTTCGAAGCCAATTGGCGTTCGTTGAGGCCGTAGCTTTCGCATACAAGACGCAGAATGGTTGAAAAGTCCGGGCCACAAGCAACATCTGCATACTGGCTCAGCACTTCCATGGCCAGATCAAGATTCAGGCCACAGTTGAGCAAGCGCGCCTTGAAAATAAGACTGTTAAGGCAAGACTCCATTTGCCGCACATCGCCGCTCAGGCGGCTGGCAAGCAATTCACAGACGGAATCGGGCAAAAGTACCTGAAAGCTTCTGGCCTTCTGCCCAAGGATGTCACAGCGCATATCCTTTGTGGGGCGGCCCATGTCCGTCAAAATTCCGGAGCAGAAGTGCGATACAAGCTGGCTGTCCACCTTCTGCAGTTCGCGAGGAGAAAAGGACGAGGTGAAGATGGCACGACCGCCCTTGGCCTGCAGATTTTTAACCACAGCCAGGGCCATATCCTGCATTTTTTCCTTACCCTGAAAAAAATGCACGTCTTCCATCAGCAGCACGTCCAACTCACGGAAACGGGCTTTGAAGCCTTCAATATCTTGCGCACGAAGAGCGGTAACAAAGCGCGAAGCAAATTCTTCGGCAGTTAGGTAACCCACGCGCGCATTGCCGCCTTCTTCATTGATTGCACGGCCCACGGCCTGCGCCAGATGCGTTTTTCCAAGGCCTGATGCAGAGTTTACAAACAGGGTGCGCACGCAGCCATATTTACGGCTAACATCCTGCGCGGCGGCCACTGCCATATTATTGGTGGGCCCCACAACAAAGTCGGCAAAAGAAAATCGCCAGTTCTGCGAACTGCGGTACACAGCGGCAGCCGGAAGAGGAAGAGATGCCTGCTGCAAAACAGAGCTTGCAGCCACCGTAACAGGTTCGGAAGAAGCTTCTGAAGGAGCAAGCTCAACCTCGGGTTTCTGCCCTGCGCTCTTATGCTCCACAGCAGTGGATACCTGAGCGTCCTGATCGGCTGCTTCAATGTGCACTTTTACCTGCGCAGGTTCGAGCCCCAATACGGGAGCTGCCGCCTCTTGCAAGGTCGTCAACATCATGCTTTCCAGCCTGCTTGCTACATAGGCATTGGGCGCAACAAGGCGCAACCCGAAGGTATCCACGGTAGCGTGTAAGGGAGCAATCCAGACTTTGAAAAGTCCGGATTTAAGCATTTTTTTGAGATTTACAGAAATTTCAGCCCATTTGTCTTGCATGAGGCCTTGTAGCCTAAAACGAGGGAGACGGGCAATTGATGATTAAAGGCTGTTTGAGGCAGAACGCCCTTTTGCTTTCCCCAACGGCCCTGCAGGATAATCAGCAGAGATTCTTTATTTTTTTGTATTTGGCGGTCTACATGGGCCGCCCTGAAAAGCCTTAGCACACAAGGGTTTTCAAAATAGATGCCTGCATATTAACAAATACAATTTTAGTTTTAAACAATTACAATTTAATTTTACTCTGTTTTTCTTAGAAATTCTCCGATTTTTTCGCATGTTCATAAAAAGTTCCGAACTGTAAGGCCGGGCTGATTGTCAAGGGGGAAAAAAGATTTTTTTCCATTAGCCAGAGTATTACAAATTTTCATTTTTTGTTTGGCAAAAGGTTCAAGGATAAAACAAAACAGACTTCTGATTTAGGTGATGGAGCAGTTTAAGGAATGGCTACAGTAACGCTTATCCTATAACTACAAAAGCTCCCCAGATACTCTGGGGAGCTTTCAAAGCCTGTGGCATGCTGCCCTTGAAGCGTCGGACATAAAACCCGACACCTGTGGACAGTAAGGATCAACCTAAAACGCCGCCGCAGTCTCAACTGGAGCAGGCATCACTATGCGGAAAACCCTTGTCTTTCTTTCTACGGCTTAGAAACCGTAACGCAGGCCAAGCATGAATTCGTTGTTGTAGGGGCGGTTGCCGATTTCATACTTAACGCCACCGACGTTGGCGCTGACTTCATTGTAGCCGAGGCCCACGAAGCGGTAAGAAGCGTCAACGGTGAAGTTTTCGTTAATGTTGTAGGCAACACCGGCGCCCAGGTTCCAGGCGAAGTTGGTGAAGCGGTCATCTGCTTCAAACTTGCTGCCGTCGTTGCCCCTGAGGGTGTAGCCCGTGTAGTTGAACGCCAGGCCGAGACCACCGCCCACATAGGGGGTGAAGGCGCTGTCGTTACGGAAATCCCAGAACAGGTTGGCAAAGAGGGTGGAGTTGTTCCACACGCCCTTGACGTCACGCAGGTTGGTACCACTGTCGCTCCAGCTTTTTTCGCTGTTGCCACGCAGGGCGAATTCAATTTCAGCGCGAATGGGCAGCATCTGCTGGGGCCAGAAGTCGTAACCCAGAGCCAGAGCGCCACCAAGGGTGAACTGGCTGTAGCTGTCCAAGCCACTGCCGGCCAGACCGCTGCTGCGTTCCATCTGTCCGGTGTTCTGCATGCTCATGAGAAATTTGGGGGCCAAATACATGCCGGTGCCCTCGGCAGCGGCCAAGCCCGGCAGCGCAAGCGAAAGAGCAAGCGCCATAGCAACTATAAAACGTTTCATGACAGTCCTCCTAGTACTTTCCCTCAGATTTTTACGAGGGCAGCCTTAAATTTGGGATAATCATTAGAAAATGTCAATAAATTTTCTATATTTTTCCTATCATATCTGCGCTGCTCAAGGAAATGCAGACGCTGAAAATTTCATTTTTGAACGAGTTTGGCATAGCCATATTCTTCAGACTTAACCTTTGACTCAACAGAAATATCACCCATTACTAGAGCATGTTACGAGTGAAATAAATTAATGACTCTGCAACTACTTGCGTGCAAACCCTTATCACGAAATAGGCGCAGGCGAACTATTCTCACTGTGAAACGACTATTTTAAGTGCAGAATGCTCTGGCTGGTGCAATATGATTACACTCAAATACGCCATTAATCATAACAGCAGCTCATTTGCCGTTGTCCTTGGTTTCAAAGCGGGATGTACATGAAGCCCGTGATTTCCTACAATGAAGAAAAGGGTTGCTTCAGCCAAATTCTGCCTTAAGCGACACAAAAATATCAAATATGCCGACACTACGTTTTGCCTTTCCGCTATGCCGCACTTCAAGGAGAAACCATGTCCCCTCTGCGACACAATGAACCTGCAAGCTGGCTTAGCGAGCTGGTGCGGCAGCATCCCGCCCACCTTAGCTGGGATATTTCCCTTCGCGCAGCTCTTTGTGTTGGGCTGCCCTTGTCCATTGGCATCATTGCAGGCGACATCATGATTGGCCTGTGGATATCTATGGGCACCCTGCTGCTTTGCTCCGGCGAAAGCGGAACTTCAACATACCGCGCACTTATCCGGCAAACCCTCATTTGCGTGCCTATTGGGGCTGCGGGCTATCTGGCTGGCTACCTTACGCTCTTGCCCTATCCCGCCACACTGGCGGCTATGACAGTCATTTCTTTTGCCGCCGCGATCATAAGCAGCTACGGCACGGTTTTTTCCGTAGGAAGCATGCAGGCCATGCTCACCGCCTGCATCGCCGTAGGCTTGCCCTTTATCGGCAATTTCTGGATGCCCGCCCTGCTCTTTCTCGTAGGCGCGGCCTTTTACATCCTGCTGCTGGGCCTGGAAATCCTCATGGACAGGCAACGCCCACAGCGGATTATTCTGGCCACGCATATTCGTGCCCTGGCGGCTTTTGCCGATCAAAAGGCTGACGATGGCGAAACTTCGATAAAGGAAGACAGCAGCGAACAGGCCCGCCGAAGAGTTACAGACAGCTTTGATCCCCTGTATGCGGCACTGATGGCCGAAGGCTACCGCAACAATCAGGGGCACTCCGCCGACCTCGCGCAGAAGGCTGCGGTAATCAAAGCGGCAGACAGTATTTTTTCCATTATAACTGCGACCCCAAAGACCGAAATTCAGAGCCTGCATGCGGTAGCCTTGTGGCTCAACACGCTAGCTGACGCACTGATCCACCGCAGCCCACCACCGTCCCTGCCAGATACCCTGACAACCCAGAGCCACCTGAACCACAGCTTGCAGCAGCTTGTGGATGCCATTTGGCATAAGGGAAGTCTCCCCTATGTGGACACGGCTCACCCCGATCAGGAGCAAGACCAGGCAGCCAACACAGCCCTTGCCCATACCACTGATATGGCGACGCATCCCGCCCCAAAAACCAAACTTCTGCCCCAAAATGAACGGGCTAAATACAAGGCTTGGCTTTTACGCGCCAAACTGGCCATTGGTCATGACGCTATCATCAATGCTTTTATTTTCGCGCTGTGCATGGGCGTGGCCTTTGCCAGCAAGTATGTGATTGACGGCAGCCACTGGTTTTGGGTTCCCCTTACTGTGGCGCTTGTTATGAAACCAGACTTCGGCTCTGTGTTCGCGCGCGCCGTCTTGCGCACCCTTGGCACTGCGGGCGGCGTTGTCATCGCAGCCCTGATGCTGGCCTACATACCAAAAGGTCAGCCGTTGGTCCTTGCCATCGCCCTGTTGGCTGGCCTGCTTTCCTGGGGCAAGGCACGCTCCTATGCCATGCAGGCAGTTATACTGGCCCCTCTGGTGCTGGTTCTGGTGGATGTGATCGTCCCCGGTGCAGGAACCATTGACTACGCATTGCAGCGCTTTGAGGACACTGCCATCGGTGGGCTTATTGTTATTGTCTTTGGCTATGCCTTCTGGCCCAAGGTGGACACGCAGCAATTGGGCAATTCCTTTATCATGGCTCTTACAGATGCCGCCAACTACCTGCGCGCAGCCTGCGCTCAAGACCGGGATGACGCCAGATTGCACAGCGTGCAGCGGCAACGCATTTTTGACGCCCGCCATCTGGCTTACAGGGATCTGTCCAACATCCGCTCGCAACTACAAAAACATATGGCGGAACCGCCCCCGGCAGGAATCCGTGCTGCGGCATGGCTGCCAATAATTGCCGGGGCTGAACGCCTGTGCGACAGCATTACGGCCTTTAGCTCTGGCCGAACCTTGGGCAGCGTCATGCCAGACCCGGCACAAGTGGAAGTTCTCGCCGGGCGGATGGAAAATCTGGCGCACGAAAACCACGCCCACGAGCAACGCGTATGCCCCTACGCGCACGATACGCGCAACGGCAGCTTTTTGTGCGACGTCAACAGCGAAATTGGCTATCTGGCAGGATTACTTGAACAGACGCCCGGAGTTTCGGCAAATTCCGCAGCAAGGGTATTGAGTGAAAATACGGCAAACGCCGACATTGCGGCGGCGAAACATCCCACAGGCGGGGCATGAAGAGCAGGTGAAAACCGTTGGAGAAAGCGGATACCCGGTATAAGCCCGGCAAAATCAGAACATCAGGGAAGGTGGATAATTCGGCACGTTATAGATTCACAATCTGTCGGGCTTGCCGCCCAAAGCCAGAGGCAAGGTCAATCCGGCTGCTTTTTGACCATCAGCCACGTTTGTATGGGCAGGCGTCTTTCAGTCCAGTGAGCCTTGTAGCCCATGCGCGGGCCAGTAAGCGGCCCCATATCATAACGGCTTGCCCCTTGCTCGCACAGCCATTCAACCTGCTCTAGTTGCATAAGGTTTCCGATGCCCGCGTCTTTCCATTCCAGATCATAACTGAATTGCTGGCCCCGGTACACATCGCCCGCCATGCCGCCAAAAATAAATCCCACATCCTGCCCCTCGTGCGTGGCAAACATAATGCGCGCGCCACGCGCGGGGGCAAGACGCCGCAACATGACGTCATAAAAACTTTTGGCGGGTTCTTCTGCCATGCCGCACTGCCCCACGCCCTTCCAACTCTTGTTCTCCACTGCCAGCATGCGCTCGAAAACAGCTTGAGCTTCAGCCCCGGTGGCGGGAATGTGCCGTTCGTACTCAATGCCGCGCTGTTGAGCGCGTCGCCGCCCCTTGGACAATTTTGCCCGATGATTGGCTGACCTGCGAGACAAAAACCCGTCCAAGCCGCCCTCAAGAGAGGCTGCGCATTGTATGGCTTCAGAGTGCATGAAGAAATCAAAACTGTATGCAAATGTCCGCAGCAGGCGCTGCGGCAGCAAACTGCCCGGTTGCAAGCCGCTGAGAACGATACGGGGAAAGAAAGGAGCGTAACGGGCTGCAAGTTCGTCCGTCACACGTGCCAGCATATCCACGGCATGAAGGCCGAGCAGAGGGGAACTGAAGAACCACAAGGTATCAATTGGCGTCAGCAGAACAGAATCTGCCGCAAACGCCTGCTCTGCCAGCACCAGCATACTGTGCGAAGTATGCCGCGCTTCGTGCCACACAAGAAGACGGCGTTCCGGCGCAAAAACCTCGTGAAAGGAAAGCTGCCATGCAGGCAGACAGCAAAAAGGGTCGGCCTGTCCAGAATGCAGCGCTGCTTGCTGCCACCCTTTATGCCCTTCAAGATCGTGAAATGGAATTTTTTCCATACGGTACAGATCTCGCTCGCCAGCTCCCTATGCTACGCTCTACCGGACTTCAGTAGGGCATTGTTCATTGCGGCTGGCATAAAAAAACCAGCCGGCATCTGAATCCTGCACGCGCTCGAAACAAAAATCACCAATCGCGCGCCAGAGGGTGGCAGGTTGCACTGTGGCAAAAGCGGCGCTGACGGCCTCAGCCTGAGGAATTTGGCCCGCAAGAACCTTGATGGTCTGAGCTACGCCCTCAAAATACCGGGCAGAGGAAGCAGCCGTATTAACCACCACGGCACGCTCTACTTTATCGTCAGCATTCAAAAAAAACGTTGCTGTCACTCCTTCGTCCAGAGTGCATATCTTTACCTGACCCTGATCCTGCACAGTAACAGAACCGGGAGTAAAAGCCTTCATCCATCTGGATTCAAATTCTTTCCAGACCAGATCGCCGCCGTCCGCATCCGCCGGAACGGCCAGAAGCAGAAGAAAAAGGCAGAGCAGCAGTTTTTTCATGGCAATGTCTCCTTTTTCAAAGATTTCGGGGTATAATAAATAACGGCGAAAGATACCGCTTGTTTATATATATGTGAGTAAACTGGTATTGGAAAGCATCTTTTTCAGCATGCTCCCCCGCTCTCAGGGCGGCCACGCGGAGCTTTCAAGGCTCTGTGCTCAAACCGTAAAAAACGGCATGAATGCATATTACCCAGTGCTCTTGTTTTTCAAAGCATTTTGATCGAAAATAAAAAAACATCTTGCTGGCATATCAGGATAACAATACATCCTGCTATGGAAAGCTTTCAACCTGAAGGCCAACCCGTTCGCCCCTAACCCTTCCCGCAGGAGAATTCTCCCCCACCATGCCCACGTTTTCACTGCCACCAGCCTGTGTTTTGCGCACCATCACCCGTATTAACAATACGGGCAGGCGCGAGGTGGAGGATATACTGCTGCGCGAAGAGGCTTACGACCTTATTTGTAATGACAAAACCGTAGCCCGCATGCACTGCATGCCCACGCACCTTGAGGAACTGGCGGTTGGCCGCCTTTTCACTATGGGTATGTTGCAGGATGCCTGCCAGATAACGTCCTTGCGCATCCAGCATCCCCTGGTTCAGAACGCCAGAACCTCAAAAGACCCGGCCCGCGCTACTTCTGACAAAGATCTTCCAGATCGGGATGTCACAAGCCAGGTTGCTGCGGCCCATACCATTGCTGCTACCCACGCCGAAAAGACAACCAGCGTAGAGGATACGGCATGCACCGCAACAATTTTGCAGCACGAGCAAAACCTTGAAGGCCAAAACCTTGAAGCGCAGAGCCTTGAAAAGCCTCGCAGTGCCGGAAGCATATGGATAACCACAACATCTGAACTTTCAACAGACAATGCCACTGAGGAAGCCGAGGTGCGGCTTACAGCTGCCCAGGTGCACAAACTTCAGGCGGAATTTGAAGAACGCTGCGTGCTCTTCCGGCAAACTGGGGCTGCCCACAGTTGCGCCCTGGCTACCGAGAAGGGCATTCTGATGTTTTATGAAGACATCGCCCGCCACAACGCCCTGGACAAGCTCATCGGGGCCATGCAGCTTCAAGCGGTGTCGCCGCAGGGCAAGCTTATGATATTCAGCGGGCGTCTGGCCGTGGATATGCTGGAAAAAGCCGTTGTGAGCGGTGTTCGTCTGCTTATAGCGCCGGGCGCGCCCTCCCTGGCTTCGGTAGAGCTGGCTGAAACCAAGCAGGTAAGCCTTCTTGGTTTCGTGCGCAAAGACAACATCAACATCTATACCTGCCCGCACAGGATAGTCTGATATGTCTTTTTGCCCACCCTATGCATCGCCGCATATATCAGGAAAAAAAGACATCCTGCCTCTGGAAAAAGCGCTGGCTGCCCTGCTTGCCTGCGCCCGCCCGACGGAGCAGACCCAACTTCTGCCCTTACTTGAGGCCTATGGACGCGTCAGCGCAGCCGACATTTGCGCCAGCCTGCCTCAGCCTCCTTTTGACCGCGCCCAGGTAGACGGCTATGCCCTGCGCAGCGCGGATATTGCCCTGGCCAATCCAGATTTTCCCGTCACCTTGCCAGTGGTTCAATACCTGTATGCGGGCGGCGGCCCAGGTGATCCTCTTTTGCCCGGACAGGCGGCCCGTATAACCACCGGGGCCATGATGCCCCAAGGGGCGGATTGCGTCATGTGGCAGGAAGACACAACGGTCGACAGCTGTGGCGTCACCATACGCCACAAGCTGTCCCCGGGCCGCAACTGCCATCCCTGCGGGCATGACGTCGCTGTGGGGCGGTCGCTGGTACGGCGCGGCGATGTTCTGCATAGCGGAACACTTGGTCTGCTGGCCGGGCAGGGGCACACGCACACATATGTATACAGTAGTCCCACGGTCAGCATGCTTTCTACGGGAGACGAGCTGTGCCCGCCGGGGCACCCTCTGCCCAGAGGCGGCATCTATAACATAAGCGGAACGCTGCTTGGCGTACGTTTGCAAAATCTTGGCGCCAGTGTTCAGAGCATGAGCACCTGCCCCGACAACTACGACAAGTTGCGGCGTCACATTGAAACCATGCTGGGGCAAAGCCATCTGGTCATCACCACTGGCGGCGTATCATGGGGGCCGCGTGACCTCATCTCGCGTCTGGCGGAAGAACTGGCGGCCCGTCACGGCGGCCGCATGCTGTTCCGAGGTTTGCACATGAAGCCCGGGGCCATGACCTTGGGCGCAGCTGTGGGCAACAGTGTTCTGCTTGGCCTTTCTGGCAACCCCGTGGCGGCTGCGGCGGCATTTGAACTGCTGGCCCGGCCTCTCATCCGTAAAATTTCCGGCCGGGCGCGCTACGGGTTACAAAGGCAGCGCGGTATAATGCGCAACGATTTCGGCTCATGCCGCAAGGACGCGCGCCGCCTTATGATGGCGCGGCTTGAAGGAACAGAGGTCTACATGCGACCCGAGAACGAAAGTATCGGGCAACCTGCCCTGTGGGATGACTGCAACTGCTTTGTGGACATACCGGCTGGATGCCCTCCTTTGCGACGCGGCATGGAGGTGGACGTCATTTTGGCTTAGGCGAAGCCCCACACTGTTGGGCGAACCAGCTCATCCTTGATAGAATAGTCACGCAAATTTCCTGCGGCCAGAAAAGGTATGGATACCAAATAGTAATAAACATTACTATTGCACACCACATAAATAGGCGTTACCATATAGCCACTTATAGAAAAAGCGTGAAGAAATTTATGGCGTGCTGCGCTCCGCCAATTCCCCATTGCCTTAACACTGTGAGCCAAATCATGTCCCACCATAAAGAGCCTTTCAGCCCGCGTACAGCTGTGTGTCACAGCAGGTACCGCGATGCTGAAAAACACCATAGCGTCTGTCTGTATTGTGCCATCGGCTGTAGTCTCAATATTTACAAATACAAGGGGGACGTCGTCGGCATTGAAGGCGATGACGAAAGCCCGGTGAACCGTGGACGCTTGTGTCCCAAGGGTTCCAATACCCTGCAGGTGGTGCGCAGCCCCCATCGCGTGGCAACCGTGCGCTACCGCGCGCCCTATTCAAGCCAGTGGGAAGACCGCCCGATGGATTGGGCAATGGACCGCATAGCCCAGCTCATGAAGGTTTCCCGCGAGGCGGGATTTCAGGAAAAAAACGCGGCGGGCATGACGGTTAATACATGCCACAGCATTGCTTCTCTTGGCGGTTCCGCCAGCGACAATGAAGAAAATTACCTCATGAAAAAACTCTTCACGGGCGGGCTCGGCATGCTCGACGTGGAAAACCAGGCCCGTCTCTGACACTCCGCATCCGTGCCCGGTCTGGGCGCATCATTCGGTTTCGGTGCCTGCACCAACTTCCCGCGCGACATGCGCAACAGCGACTGCATCCTTATTATGGGTTCCAACATGGCGGAGTCTCACCCTGTGGGCTTTCAGTGGGTAATGGAAGCCAAGGAACGGGGCGCGACCCTCATACATGTGGACCCGCGTTTCACGCGTACCTCGGCTGTAGCCGACCACCATGTGCGCATCAGGCCCGATTCAGACCTGGCCTTTCTTGGCGCGCTTATTAACCTTATTATCAAGAAAAAAGGTTATTTCACAGATTTTGTCAGCCAGTACACCAACGCTGCAACTCTGGTGAGCGAAAAGTTTTCCTTTGATGAAAATACGGGGCTTTTCGTGGGCTTTGATCCTGTCACGCGCACGTATGACCAGGAACCGGATGCCTGGGACTATGAGCTGGATGCCCAGGGCATGCCCGTAACAGATTCCACGCTGCAACATCCCCGGTGTGTGCTTCGCGTGCTCGAAAAGCATTTTGAAAGCTACACCTCGGAAAAAGCTGCGGAAACATGCGGATGTTCCCCGGAAGACGTTGAACTGGTGGCCGACCTGCTTATGGCCAATTCTGGCACTGACCGCACTTCGGTTATGGCCTATGCCCTTGGCTGGACCCAGCACACCAGCGGTACGCAAATCATCAAGGCCGCAGGCATCATCCAGTTGCTTCTGGGCAACATTGGCCGCCCCGGCAGCGGCATCGTAGCCTTGCGGGGCCATGCCAACGTGCAGGGCGCAACGGACATTCCCACCTTGTTTAACAATTTGCCCAACTATATTCCCCAGCCCAAGGCCATCCCCGAACACGCTACGCTCAAGAGTCTGCTTGAATACGGACACGGCCTGGGCGGACGCCGGGGCAAGGGCGAAAGAGGCATGTGGCGTCAGGAAGGCATCAAGGGCGCGTGGGCAGCCATGCCCTCTTACATGGTCAGCCTGCTCAAGGCCTGGTACGGCGATGCCGCCACAGCAGAAAATGAATATTGCTACCAAAATCTGCCCAAGATGCAGAAGGACGAATCCGAGCAGATATTCTTTAAGGAAACCTTGCAAGGCATTGTGCGCGGCATGTTTGTTTTTGGGCAAAATCCCGCTGTCAGCTCGCCCAACTCCGGCTTTCACCGTGAAGCCATGCGCAGGTTGGACTGGCTGGTTGTGGTGGACGCATTTGAAACAGAAAGCGCCGCCGTCTGGTATGCCGACCCCAACGGCCCCGGCCCTGAAACTGTAGGCACTGAAGTTTTTCTGCTGCCAGCTTCACTGGCAATGGAAAAAGGCGGTTCCGTCTCCAATACCGAACGTCTGGTGCAATGGCACGAACCTGTACTGGAAGCGCCCGGCGACAGTAAATCCGACCTCTGGTACGTCTACCAGTTGGGCAAGCGGCTCAAGGCCCTGTATGCCGATTCCACTCTGGAACGCGACAAGGCGTTGCAACAGCTTACCTGGGACTACTGCAAACCGGGTGACGATGAGCCAGACCCCGAGCTTGTGCTGCGCGAAATGAACGGCTTCAACACCGTCACTGGCGAACACCTCAAAAGCACGGGCCAGCTTGCAGCCGACGGCTCCACGGCCTGCGGCTGCCGCCTCTACTGCGGCGTTTACCCGGCACAAGACCAGAACCTTGCCAAAAGGCGCGGCACCATCAGCGACGACGAAAACTTCTATCTCAACTGGGCGTGGGCATGGCCCGGCAACTCGCGTATTCTTTACAACCGCGCCTCTGCCGACCCTGAAGGCAAGCCCTGGTCAGAGCGCAAGGCCATCATCCACTGGGACTCCAACGCCAAACGCTGGACCGGAGCAGACGTGCCCAACTATGTGTTGGACAAGGCCCCAGATTACCGCCCCACCCCGGAAAGCAGGGGAATGGACGCCATACCGGGCAACGCGCCCTTTACGGTGCATTTTGACGGACTGGGCTGGCTCTTTGCGCCCTTTGGCCTGTCGGACGGCCCCATGCCTGTGCACTATGAAGCGCTGGAAACCCCTGTACGCAATACGATGGCAGCACAGCAGATATCGCCTTCCACCACGCTTATTGAAGATTCGCGCAACGCCATCGCAGCCCAGGGCGACCCGCGCTACCCGATTATCCTTACAAGCTACCGGGTAACGGAACAGTTTGTGGCCGGCGTTATGACGCGGCGGTCAAGCTGGATCAACGAACTGCAACCCAGCCTGTTTTTTGAAATGGATCAGGAACTGGCTGAAAGCCTCAACCTGCGCACTTTGGACTGGGTTATTGCCGAAAGCAAACGGGGATCCATTGAAGGACGGGTGCTGGTAACGCCGAGGATGGCTCCCCTCATGGTCTGCGGCAGCAAGGTGCATGTTGTTGGCGTGCCCATGCATTTTGGTTTCAAGGGCGAAGTGACCGGCGATTCTGTCAACGTGCTCACCGCCTTGTCCCTTGGCCCCAATTCGGACATTGCCAGCGTCAAATCCATCGCCTGCCGCATCAGGCCGGGCAGGCTCACTCCTCGCAGCGAGCATAAGGACGATTTCCGCGACGCGTACACGCCCCTGCCGGATGCCCCTATGAAAAACGTGCCCTGGATTTGCAAGCCCGAAGGGAGGTTGGATTATGACAACTGATACGCAGCATCTTCCGCAGAAACCGCGTGGGTTCCTGCAACGGGTGATCTATCCCTTCCAGCGCGGCGCGCAACCAGAGCAGCAGGAAGCCGTGGGCTTTTTTACCGACACGTCCGTCTGCATCGGCTGCAAGGCCTGTCAGGTGGGCTGCAAACACTGGAACATGCTGCCCGGCCTCGAGCCGCGCCTTTCAGGCCGCAGCTACGACAACACGCTGGAGCTGTCAGCAAAAACATGGCGGCATGTTAAATTTGCGGAAGTCATCACCCCGGACGTGCCAGCCAACAATCGCCAAGGGCTACGCTGGCTGCTGGCCAGCGACAGCTGCAAGCACTGTGAAGACGCCCCCTGCCTGCGGGCCTGCCCTACGGGCGCGCTTATCCGCACCGAGGTAGGCGGCGTATACCCGCAATCGGACATCTGCAACGGCTGCGCCTCATGCGTGGCGGCCTGTCCCTTCGGCGTCATAGCCAGAAGCGAGGAAACAGGTCATTCGCACAAGTGTACCTTCTGCCTTGACCGTGTGAGAGACGGCCTGCATCCGGCCTGCGCCAAAACCTGCCCGGCGGCCTCCATACGTTTTGGCAAACTTGAAGACATGCGTAATGCGGCCCGCAACCGCCTTACCCAGTTGCAGGCCCAAGGAGTAACCAACGCCCGGCTTTACGGGCTGGACGCCACAGAGAACTACTCTTCCCTGCATAATATTTTTCTGTTGTTGGATAATCCTGCAAAATACGGACTGCCCGAAGACCCTATACATCCGGCCCGGCGCCTCAAGGGTGATTATGCACGGGCCATTGCCGGGGTTTTGGCGGGCATGGCAATAGTGGGCGCATCCGTAGTTTTTGGAGGATACCTGTAATGGAGACGACCAAAACCATGCAAAAAGACACTCCGCAGAGTGCCTGCAAGGCATACAGCCAGGACTATTCAGAAGACGTCATCCCGCACCTTCCTCCGTGGGGAGTCATGACCGTTATTGACGTCTGGCTCAACAACGCGGCTTTGGGACTCTACATTGTAACGGCGTGCGCCCTGCTGCTACGGCCGGTGACCTTCGGCATTCTGGCCCAACCTGCGTTTGTGCTGGCATGGCTGCTTCTTGTTGCCGACCTGCTCATGCTTGTGGCCGACCTTGGCGACCCGCGCCGTTTTCACCACATGCTGCGCACTTTTCGTCCAACCTCACCCATGTGGGTTGGCGTATGGGCATTGACCCTGTCGTCAGTGACCATTCTCATTCCGGCCCTTTGGGGAGCGCTGGGCCTTATGAACGGTTTTGAGCTGCTGCCCCCGGCATGCGCGGCCAGCATTATGGCCGTTCTTGATTCAGATGCGGCGGTGAACATACTGGTGACGTTCATAGCCCTTGGCATCATCTGCGCTGCTGGCGGGCTCTGCTACAAGGGTGTGCTTTTTTCTGCCACCTCACGGCCAGTATGGCGTAAGACGCGCTGGTTTTCGGCCTATCTGACCAATGGCGGTATACTGCTTGGCTGCGCACTGTTTATCGGTTTGGGCATGGCCCTGCACGTAACCAATGGCCTGCACAAACTTTTCCCCGCCATGCTGGTAATGCTGGTAATCGACATGCTGTTGCTCCAATTTCATTTGCGGCCAGCCATGCGCGACGGCTCCAGCACTCTGCAACGCAGAAATCTCGGCACAGCAACCGTGCTTGACGCAGCGGCCTTTGCCTGTCTGCTGGCTGTAATAGCTGGTGTGGGAAATCCGGCCCTGGTAGCGCTTGCCGTGCTGGCTATTGCCGCATCGGCCCTTATGGGCCGCCACAGCTTTGTACTGCCCACACGCGGCGTGTAGGGATTTTCATCTGTGCAAAGCGAGAAGCATCACAGTTGAGTCTTTGCCGCAACTGCCAGAGCATATTTACTTTGCATTGCCTTGTGGGAGAGGCCCCTTTTACAAAAGGGGCCTCTCCCACTTCCCTTAGAAAGCGTTACGGTTTTTCCAGCAAGTCACATATGGATTCCCAATTTGAAACCGAAGGGCACAAATAACCCCTTCGAGACAACACGCCTTCTCACAGTAAGATTTCACTAAAATCCAAAATATCAACGCACGTTACAAATTGAGCAGCAGCGCCACTATGTAGAGTATGGCGCTGCTGCTCAATTTTGACGTGGCAACCTGTTCGGGGACTTTCAGAAAAAAATCTGTGTGGAAACTCTCAAGGGGTTGAGCTTGAATGCTTGCCGCAAATTTGGCATACGCAAGCCTTGCCCCCGGTTAAGCTCATGCCGCAAGGGTTAACTGCCCTGCCAGATATTTCTTGCCGCACTGCTTAAACGCCCGCACAGAGCGCACAAATTTCCCAACAGCATATTTTCCAAACCCAACAAGTTAATAAATAAAATCTAACCTTGATTTACGCACTATTATATCTTATAGTACAAAAACATTCCGATAAAAACTTTTAATTCTTGCATGTTAATAATTTTTTAGCAACACTTTCATATACTGGACGTGCACGATCCTAAAAATAGAGTCATAATAAATAAATCATATTAAAATTACACATAAAAAAGGTACTACAATCACAGAATACACAAGAAAAATAATCCAACCACAACAATTCAACGACACTTAAAAACCCTAACCCCTCTCACAATCTTGCCTTCTGAGCTGTCTCTGTCGGCTCATCTGCAACCGCTCTATTTCTCTGCGTCTTGGAGGAGCAAAAAGAAGAAATACCCTGACCAGTTTTTCGGCTAGTGGATATGTTTGTCTTAATCACGATTGTTTTTAACATTTTATGGAAGTTCGGTTTATACCGAGGAGGCGTTCATCTGCTGGTGCCCTCAACGCTGATGACTCCAGCAAGTTCGTTTTGACGGTCACACATTGGTCGTCCTTCCATATACTCGTCCGTTTACGGACTACACCCGCGGCATGCAAATGCCCCGGCAGAAGGAGGGTATATGGCAAAAATTTCTATCCAAAACGTTTCTAAGGTTTTTGGTCCACATCCCAAACAAGCTCTTGAGCTTGCAGCCAAAGGCGTCTCGCGGGCTGACATTCTGCGCAAAACCCGCACCACAGTTGCCCTGTTCGACATCTCTTTAGACATCACCGACAGTGAATTGCTTGTCATAATGGGCCTTTCCGGCAGTGGCAAGTCAACACTGTTGCGTTGCCTCAATGGCCTTATCATGCCGACTACCGGGCGCATTCTTGTGGACGGCGAAGACATCACCACCATGAACGATCAAAAGCTGCGTCATGTGCGACATCGCTGCTTTGGCATGGTCTTTCAGAACTTTGCGCTCTTTCCCCATAGAACGGTCTTGCAGAACACAGCCTTCGGCCTTGAGGTTATGGGAATACCCAAAGCCGACCGCCTGAAAAAAAGTGAAGAAGTGCTTGAACGGGTGGGACTGGCGCAGTGGAAAAATTCTTCCCCCGGGCAGCTTTCTGGCGGCATGAAGCAGCGTGTTGGCCTTGCCCGCGCCCTTGCCCTGGAGCCGGAAGTTCTGCTTATGGACGAAGCTTTCAGCGCTCTTGACCCTCTTATCAGGCAAGAGATGCAGGACGAACTGCTTGCGCTTCAGGAAGACATACAGAAGACCATTGTCTTCATTACACATGACCTGAACGAAGCTTTCAAACTTGGGGACCGTATCGTCCTGCTTCAGGACGGAACTGTCGTTCAGACTGGCACCCCTGAAAACATTCTGCAGGCTCCTGCCAATGATTATGTAGCCCGCTTTGTGGCCTCGGCAGACGCATCGCAGGTGCTTACAGCAGCCAGCGTCATGAAGCGCTCGGAAGATGTCGCGGTGCTGGGGCTGGACGGGCCTCGCGCTGCCCTTCGTAAAATGCGGGCCTATTCCATCGCGTCGCTTTTCGTGCTGGACAGGCATCGCCGCTTTGTTGGCGTCATAAACGCCGCAGACGCAAAACAAATGGTCACAGAAGGACGATCCGACCTCACTGAAATCACCAGCACAGACATTGTCACCGTCAGCCCCGACACCTCGGTTACTGAAATTGTGCCCCTTATGGCCGAACTGCCATATCCCCTGGCTGTGGTTGATGAACGCCGACGCCTTCAGGGCGTTATAGTTCGCGGCCTGTTGCTTGGCTCTCTTGTGGAGCACAGTAAGGGAGGCGCAAATGCTGCCTAGATTGCCATTGGCCAGCTATGTGGACAGCCTTGTGGAGTTTTTGGTTGAGCATGTTTCCGGCTTTACCCGCGCCGGATCAGAATTCATGCTGGGCCTGCTGGACAATTTCGAGCAGATGCTCCTTTTGCCGCCACCGTGGCTTTTCATCCTGTTACTGGCTGGTATTGCATGGTGGGTGACACGCAAACCCGGCCTGTCAGTGTTCGTCGTTCTGGGGTTCGGTCTGCTGTGGAATCTGGGCCTCTGGGTTCCTTCCATCAGCACTCTTGCACTGGTGCTTTCCGCCACCCTGCTTTCCGTACTTATTGGCGTACCCTGCGGCATTATGGCTGCAATGTACCCTGCGGTGCGCAAGGTGGTCATGCCTGTGCTGGACGTCATGCAAACCATGCCGGCATTTGTCTACCTTATCCCGGCCATCCCCTTCTTCGGTATTGGCAAGGTCAGCGCCGTGGTAGCCACTGTCATCTTTTCAGTGCCGCCAGCCATTCGCCTGACATGCCTGGGTATTCAGCAAGTGCCGCAGGACCTTGTCGAGTGCTCAGAAGCCTTTGGGGCCACACGCATGCAGCGCCTCTACAAACTGGAGTTGCCTCTGGCCATGCCCACCATTGTGGCAGGCGTTAACCAGACCATCATGCTGGCCCTCTCTATGGCCGTCATCGCGGCCATGATTGGCGCACGCGGCTTGGGCGGCGAAGTGTGGAAGGCTATTCAGCGCCTTAATATCGGCATGGGATTTGAAGCCGGACTTGGCATAGTCATTGTGGCCATCACCCTTGATCGGCTGTTCCGCGCTCTGGCCCAAAGAAGTTCAGGCAAATGCGCCTAGCGCTGAGTAGTTTTGAGCATATATGCTCTCAAAGTCTAAAGCACACGCGGTACGGCGTTTAATCGCGCAATAAATAGCGCGTACGCCTCCACGGCTGGTGTCTGCTCATGCCGCCGCCAGAGCGTTTCAAGGTAAACATGCTCTGGCCGAAAAACCACGCGGCTGCGGATACTGCAACAATATTCTTATAAGGAATACCAATGAAATCTCGCATACTGGGCCTTGCCCTGGCTATAGTGATGCTGTTCGCCGTTGGCGCAACAGCCAAGGATACGAATGAGAACAAGAACCTCAAACTGGTCTATGTGGAATGGGACTGCGCCAATGCGTCAAGCCATCTGGCCAAAGCCGTTCTTGAAGACAAACTTGGCTATAAGGTGGAGCTGCTGCCAGTTACGCTTCCCATCCTCTGGACCAGCCTGGCCACTGGCGACGCCGATGCTATGGTGACAGCATGGCTGCCCAATACCAATAAAGACATGTACGACAAGTACAAAGATAAGCTGGAAGTGTTGGGCAAGCTTACGGATGGCGCACGGATTGGCCTTGCCGTACCCGATTATGTTCCCCTGCGCTCCGTGGAAGAGCTGAAAGCCAATGCCGGCAAATTCAAGGGGCAGATTATTGGCATTGATCCCGGCGCGGCCATCATGCGTCTTACCGAAAATCTTCTGAAAGATTACAGCATAGATAATATGGAACTGATGGAAGGCAGCGATGCCATCATGACATCCAGTCTGGCCGAGGCTATCCGCAACAAAAAGTGGATTGTGATCACCGCTTGGTCGCCCCACTGGCTTTTTGGCCGCTGGAACCTGCACTATCTTGAAGACCCCAAGGGGAGCCTTGGCAGCGAAGAAGCCATCTATAATGTTGGACGCAAAGATCTGAAAAAAGACCATCCTGAAGCACATGCCTTTTTGTCCAAGTTCGCCTTCACTGGCGCAGATCAGTTGCAGCAGCTCATGGCCTGGAATCAGGAAAAGGGTGCAGACCCGATGAAAAACGCCCGCAGATTCATGACGGAGCACCCGGAAATGGTGGAAGCCTGGCTGAAAAAATAAACTGCCATACCCGCGCCGCAGGCATCGCACCCCAATGCGTGCATATGATGCTTTTGTGCAATAGAAAAACCCCCGGCGCCGTTGCTGCGTCGGGGGTTTTGTATGTTTGGTGCCGCCCTGGCAAAGTAATTACGAGATACACGTTATTGTTGAAGAACGAACCCTTTATGCAGGGACAGTCTTATTATACTCGACCGGAATAACGCTGAAATTCATCGCAAATCAACTGGAAAGGCGCGCGCAAAACCATTGCCTAGGCTTTCTTCATATTACTGATAAGCGCGCTCAACCGATGGGCCTGCTGCGCAAGTTCGGTAACGGCTTGGGCGGCTTCGCTCATGGCCTGGGCGGTTTGCCCGGACATATCGTTGACCTGCACAATGGACTGGTTGATTTCTTCGCTGGCGGCAGACTGTTCTTCACTTGCCGTGGCGATAGCCCGTACCTGATCTGCTGTAGTTTCCACATTGCTGACAATTTGGCGAAGAGCCTCGCCAGATTGCCGGGCAAAGCCCGTGGCGGTTTCAACTTCCGTAAGCGCCTTGTCCATACCGCTCACGCTTTTGGCTGTACTTTCCTGAATGGCCTTGATGGCATTGCCCACATCCTGAGTGGAGGCCATTGTCTTTTCAGCCAGTTTGCGCACTTCGTCGGCCACTACCGCAAAGCCGCGTCCAGCATCGCCAGCGCGTGCAGCCTCAATGGCGGCGTTAAGGGCAAGCAGGTTGGTCTGGTCGGCAATATCAGAAATGACGCCCATAATGCGGTTAATCGCCAGGGCGTGCTCATTCAGCTGAGACATATCACCCTTGAGCTCCATAGAAACGCTGTGCACATGGTCAATGCTCTCCAGGGCCTGCCGCACGATCTGCGCTCCGTTTTCGGCATTGCCCCTAGTTTCATCTGACATGGACGAAGCAGCGGAAGCATTGCCAGCAACTTCGCGCACGGTTGCGTTCATCTGGTTCATGGCTGTGGCGGCCTCACTGAGGCGCGTTGCGGATTCCGCAGAAATATGGTCCGACTGCGCAATACGGGCCGAAAGCTGATTGGATGCGGAAGAGATGACCAACACCACTTCTTCCAGCTGCCCTGCTGCGGCCAGCATGCCGTCACGCCTTGCGTTTTCAGCCTGTTGACGGGCAGCCTCTGCCTGTTCTGTGGCAGCCTTGGCCAGCAGGGTTTGCTCTTCGGCTTCGTTGCTCTTTTGATGCGCGGTTGTAATCATGTTTTGCAGATTGGTGACCATGTTGAGCAACGAATGGCGCAGTTCCGCCAATTCTCCGTAAAAGTCACGCGGTTCCAGATGCACATCAAGGTTGCCCTGAGAAATCTTGTCTGCCTCTGCAACGATGAGGTGCAGGGGCCGATTGATGGACCGCACGATATACCAGGCCACTGCCAGCATGATGAGAGTCACTATGCCGTAAATGATTGACACAGAACGTATGGCTTCGTTGGCGCTGGCAAAAATTTCGCTCTCGTCCTGAATAACCACAATCTTCCAGCCAAAGCTGGTTGTAAACACGTTGGCTCGAACAGGCACATCTTTTATGCGGGTGAGCACAAGGCCATCCTGCGTGCTGAACAACTGCTCCAGCCCGGGATCCTTGACTTCCGTGCCAATAACCTTGCCCGTGAGATCTTTATCTCTTGGATCGCAGAGAATGCGCCCCGTATTTTCAATGAGCATGAAATAGCCGGTGCTTCCGAAATTCAGTGAGGTAAATTTTTCTGAAAGCCCGTTGAGTGAAACGTCCACCCCCAACACGCCCTTGATTGCACCCTTGTCGCTGCGAAGGATGTGTGTAACAGCCAGCACCATTTCGCCTGAAATGGACAGGTAGCTGTTGGCAAGCCCCATAGGTTTGCCGGAATTCATCTGCCCCACATACCAGGGCCGCTTGGAAGAGTTGAATCCGGCGGGAATCGGGCCTTCCTTCATTGAGGTTCCGTAACTGCCGTCAGGGTACCCCGCATAAACTTCCGCATAGGCAGGATTGGCCTCAGCCACGCGCGCAATGAGCATGGCTGCTTTGGCTGCCTCAGAATCAAGGTCAGAGCGCTTGTAGGCCGTTTCACTGGTTTTGTTTACATAGATGGGAAAAAGCCCTTCTGCATTAATAAGAACCTCATCAGCTGCCAGAACTGCAAGATTGCGCTCAGCCTCGCCAATAAAGCCTTCAATATAGCTTCCCATAATCTGCAATTGCTCGTGGGAAGCTTCCATGTAAGCCTGCTCGGCATTTTCACGCATTTTACTGGTAACATAAGGAATGGTGCTGCCAGCCATGACAATGATTGTCAGCAAAAAACCTAATATAACCCTGGCCTTGATTGTCATGTGCAGTTCCTCCTCTGCCTGCTCTCACCGTGCAGGCAATCTCAGGCAGCTTCTCTTGCGTTCGGGGCAGTCCGCTATTCTCTTAAAGACAAATCATCACAATATGATAATCGCCCGAATATCTTATTCCTTAAGAGCGTTACAAAAAGTAATTGGTAAGTTTGTCAAAAAAGCCAACCCGACAGATCTACTACCTGCTTGATGTGAATATGACGTGTATTTTTTGTTTCGCTATTTGTACAAATAAATAAATTCTGGTCAGAATTGTTTATCAGACATGCTATGTCAATAACATTTAATTTTGAATTAAAGGCAGACATATAAAGACAGCTGGATATAAAAACAACCAATACAGCTCTTACTTCAGTTTATCTATCTGTATTATATTTGCAAGTTCGTATTTGACCTTTGATAACAGGCTACTGTATCATATCACCAATAATTATCAGTAATAAACGATATAACCTGCCATTACATATTTCTCCGGAGCCTGCATGCCCATCTCTTCCCAGCATCGTAACTTCATGGTCCGAGGCGTTCTTTACATGCTGGCCATGTGCATTCCCATTATTATCAGCCAAGTCTGGAATAAACCGGAAGTTGCTTTGCTTGGCGCACTGGGGGCGCTGTTCGCCCTGTTCATTGCGCCACGTTATAGCCCTTTGCCACGCGTATTATGCATAGGCGCAGGCGGCCTGCTCGTGTGCATAGCCGCTTCAGTGGGCGTTTTGACCCAAGGCAATAACAATCTTGCCCTTATTCCTCTGGTACTGTTCAGTTGGCTTGCGGCTCTGCCCCGTCCAGACCAGGCCTACCTCAGCCTTGTAGTCAAAAACATGTCCGCGGCCGCCCTGCTTACGCACTTTGGTATGGCCAACTCTTTGGCAGCAGCAGAACTTTTTATGGCGGGTCTGGCCTTTGGTGCGCTGCTCAGCGTGCTTGGCATCCAGTTTGGCAGCGGGCAAGGCGATGGAGCAAGCCCCTTTGAAGAGTTCAAGGCGTTCAAAAGCGGAGCCATGAATGACTACCTCTTCGGTATGGCAGTGCCGCTGACGGTTCTTGTCTGTACCCTGGCTGCGCGGGGCCTGAACTTCAGCCACCCCGCGTGGGTTGGCCTGACCGTGCTTTTTGTCATGCACAGTAACGGCGCAACCGAACTACGCCGCATCCGTGACCGCGCCCTGGGTACAGTGCTGGGCGTTATAGCGGCGGCTCCTGCTGTTTTCAGCATACCCACCCCTCTGCCTCTTGCCATTGCCATCGGCCTTGCAGCTCTTTTCATTCCTTACGCCCAAGCCGGGCATTATATGCTGTTCAGCTTCATCATCACCTTCATCGTGCTGCTGCTCATTGATCTAGCCATGCTGAATGCAGGAGGCGACATTTCTTTACTGAGTTGGCGGTTGCTTGATACCATACTGGCTTGCGGTGGCGTTCTTATATCCAACATGATTCTTCGGCTGATAGAGCGCAAACGAAGTCATAAGTAAAAGCATATAAAAGCACTTAGACGGGTGAAATAATAACAATTAAAACCTGTCACTTACCATTTAAACATTGTAATTAAAAGTACGTATAAACTTTTAGTTGATAAAAACCTTGCCAGCCACCAACAAGATTGTTAACCTGAACCTAATACATCTGTTTTCGCAGGCATTGCAGCCATGCAGGACAGTCGCTGTACCCACCACAAAAAACTTTTCAGCCCGCCTTATGTGGGCTGACCCAAGCCCGCCGCGCGGCATGCCCAGCTTGAAGGCACGGTTGACGCGGTTTGTGAGACAGTCATGACTGATAAAAATGAATTTGAAACAACCTTGCAGAGGCTTATGCTGGCTTTGAACGCCTCAACCGATGCAGAGCTGGCCCGTGCCCTCGGCATCACACCGCAATCTGTCAGCGGCGCACGCAAACGTGGAGAAGTGCCACCTGCCTGGATTCAGACCTGCGCGGCAGAAACCGGAGTAAACGCCCACTGGCTGTTTTTCGGCAGCGGCCCCATGCGTCTTCCTGAAGCGGCAGACGGTGAACTGCCAACCAGCCCCGCCGACTGCGAAACAGATCTTATTCATGTTCCCCTGGCTGAAGCCCGCCTTTCTGCGGGCACGGGCAGCCTTGAAGTCAGCGAACGCAGTGATGACAGCTACGCCTTCAGGGGAGATTTTTTACGCCGCAAAGGCAACCCCAGGCGCATGGTTTTGATGCGTGTATCCGGGGACAGCATGGTACCTGAAATTTTTGATAATGACCTTGTGCTGCTGGACAAAGGACAGACGGAAATCAGCCCTGGCCGCCTGTATGCGGTTGGCTTTGAAGACGCCATTTATATCAAGCGGATAGACAAGGTGCCCGGCAAAATCATATTGCACAGCGTCAATCCGGCCTATCCCCCCGTCAACCTTGATTTACGCGGCGACATAGCCGACCAGTTCAGAGTTATCGGCAGAGTTCTCTGGTCAGGAAGAGAATACCGCTAAGAACTGCACTGGCAAAAACATAACCTTCTGATTAAATCAGATTATGCCCTTGAGCCCCTTGCGCCCCTCTGGCCGTGCGCGTACACTGAAGGCATAATTGTTATTTCCACTAAGGAGTGCAGGATGTTGCGAAACTGTTTGGCGTTTTTTCGCGTAACTTTGCCTGTTTTTACCATTCTGGCTCTGCTGGCTTTTGCCTTGCCCGCTGTCAGCGCGGAAAACCGCACTAACGCGCACCCTGCCCCCCCTACCGCCGGACAGTCCACTACCACTAATGGTAAGGAAGCTCCTGCCAGTGATACGACCGCCGCCGTAAAGGCAGACCCGGCGCAAGACAAAGAGCAAGACGATATTTCGCCGGTTCAGGCTGAAAGCCTGTACAGCACTGAATACCAGATATGCATGGACAGCGCCGCCGGAGTGACCACAGAAATGCAGGACTGCATCAACACAGAATTGGGGCGGCTGGAAAAAATTATTGCTTTCAAGCAGGTAGCGCTGGCTCCTGTGCTGGGGGAAGAAAGAAGCAAGTCTCTGCATGAAGCCGTCACTGCCTGGGAAGCCTTGCGCAAGCATGGTTCAGCGACCATGTATGACCCTGACGGAGGAACACTTTCTCCGCTTATCGCCTCGCTGTGGCATCTGGAACAGACCGCACGCATGGCACAATGGCTTAACAGTCTCGCTGAAAGTGCTGAATAAGGTTTTTTGCCAACTGGACACAGCCTTGAAAACAACTTCGGCGGCTAGCTAGCCACCCTGTGCTTCCCATCAGCCAGCATTTTGAATCCCTGATAATAAACAAAGATCCCGGTCAAGGCCGGGATCTTTGTTTATTGGCGTATCGTTAAAACGCCGCCGGGGGCGGCCATCAAAGGCCGCCGCCCGGGGGAAGGTCGCCCACAACCTGACCGGTGGTTGAGGGCATTTGTGCCAGAGGAAGGCTGAGACAGAATACTGCCCCGCCTTCCTGGCGATTGGCGGCGGAGAGTTCACCACCGCGCGCGTGCGCCAGCGAACGGGCCACGGCAAGACCGAGACCCGCATAGCGGCCCATGTGGGATTGTGTGGCAGGACCGGGGCGCATGGTGCTGCCGTTGTGACCGTCATGGTATTGGACATGACCGCCGCATCCGCTTTGAAGGGCACGCGAACTAAAAAATGGCTCGAAAATATGGGGCATTATGTCCGGCGCGATGCCGGGGCCGTTGTCAGCCACGAGCATATCGTACCAGCTCCTGCCCTGGCCGTCACGCCTTACCCTGGCCGTCACCTGTACAAATCCACCTTCGAGCATGGCATCCAAAGCATTTTCAAATAGATGCAGGAATATCTGCCGCAGCTCTGGTGCGGACCCCCAAGGTCGCCAAGCGCCTTCAACAACCAGATCATCCGCCGCAGCTTCTCCTTCTGGCAGGCGAGCGCCTGAAAGATCCACCTGATAATGCAGCCCTGCTGCCTCTGATCTGTGCCGCAGCAGATCTATAACTTCTTCAACGATCGCCGCTACGTCCAGCGGACCAGTACGCGCGTCCAACCCATGCCCAACCATGAGCAGCTTGCGGGTAATCTCGCGCACGCGCAGGCTTTGCGTGCGTATGGTATTAACGGCCCCGCGCAGTTCATCAATATCCGGCAGAGCTTCAGCTTCCGGCTCTTCCAGGCAATCGCGAATAAGACCTGCAGCCTGCACCACGATATTCAGCGGGTTGTTCACTTCGTGGGCTACACCTTCTGCCACTCGGCCCAGGCTGCGCCAGCGCGCGGCTTCTGCCAGACGGGCAGCTTCTTGCCGCACGGCTGCCCGCTCACGCGCCTTGTGGCATTCTTCCAGCACCTGCTCGATGTCCACAGGCTTGGAGAGCCAGTTGAAAGCCCCTCGTCGCATGGCCTGCACGGCCTTCCCCATATCTGCCGCGCCGGAAAGCATGACCACGTCAGTTTGCGGGTGCTTTTCGCGTATGATCTTGAGTAGGGCCACACCGTCCATGCCGGGCAGGCCCACGTCAAGAAACACCAGCTCAGCAGGCCACGCGTGCAAGATATTCAAGGCTTCGTTGGCATCGTGGGCCGTGCGCGTTTCCATGCCGCGCAGGCCCAAGCGCTGAGCCAAAGGCCCGGCAAAAGCCAGTTCGTCGTCAACAATCAACACGCGCATGGACGCTCCCATAGAGCGGCCCTATCAGGCCGCCGCCATTTGTCTATTTTTCGTGATCTTGCAGGATATCCTTTTCGTTCAGCACATCGCGGGCGGAATCAAAGTCGCCGCCTTCAGCCAATGACACTGCCACCATGGCATTTTCCAGCTTGTCCCGGTAAGCCATACGGATGCTGCTGAGCAGTTCGTCAATATCCATAGGTTTGCGCAGGAAGTTGTAAGCGCCCATGCGGTAGGCGGTCTGTTCTTCGGCATCACCGCCGTGCCCGGTCAGGATGATGACCTGCACCTGCGGATTGCTTTTCTTCACATTGCGCAGCACTTCAAAACCGTCCATGCCGGGCATGCGCAGGTCGAGCACGATAACGTCCGTGGCATGTTCAACAGCACGCAGTGCTTCAGGCCCGTCGTAAGCCACTCTGGCGGCAAAACCGCGCATGGCAAGACGCTCGGCCAGCGTGTCCACGAATTGTTTTTCATCGTCCACCAGCAGGATCTTGATGTCTTCCTTGGTCATGGAGTTCTCCTTGAAGGCCCTGGCACATGCCGGAGCAGGTTATGCTGCATCTGAATCGCAGGCGGAAAGTGAAAGAAAGAAGCGCGGTCCCTGTTCACGCCACGGCATGAGCGCTGCCCGCCAGCCGGGGCGCATACCGCTGAGCATGGGGCTGCCTGTCATGGCAGCCAGGGCCAGCTCACGATTGGCCCCTTCCAGCACTTCCACCACAATGCCTTCTTCCTTCTGCCGTCGCCCGGCGGTAAAGCGCAGCTGCACCTGACCGCCAACGGAAGCACAAAGGTCGAAAATTTCAAGCAGGGCGCGCAGCACATCCATTGGGGGCACCGCCGCCCAAACAGGTTCTGCGCTTTCGCCGCTTACAAGGTTTATCTGGGCCGCGCGGGCCTGCCGCGCTGCCAACAGGCAAAAACTGCGGTTAACGCGAACAAGATCGCAGGGGCCGCCATGCTCGCCGCTTTCCGCACCGCCAGATTGAGCCAGGTAATCCATAGCTTCCGCCAAGGCTGCTCCCTGCCCCACTGAACGCTGCACTTCGGTCAGTGCTAACCCAAGCCTTTGCTGCCCGGCGGCTGCATCACTATTGCCCCCGGTTTTTCCACTGCCAGAAGCGTCTGCCAGTGCGGCCAGATCTTGCGCAAGCCCGGCAGACTCGCGAATCACCGCAAGCACGTTGCGCATGTCGTGTACTGCCGAGGCCAAGAGGCGTGCCGTGCATTGACTGGTATTCATGAACGGCCTCCTTGGCGGGACTCGGCCGCGCGGCCTTCGCGAACGGCGGATTCCAAAGTTTCAAGAAATACGTTGAAACTCAATGGCTTGGTAAGGCAGGCATAGGCCTGGCAAACTGGGGACAAGCCCGTGTCATCCACAACTTCATGCCCAGTGAGCAGAATTATGGGCAGACCGGGCTGAACATTTTTGAGGCGGCGCAAGACTTCATCGCCAGGCAGACCGGGCATAAGCAAATCTAGCACCACCACATCGGGCGTATCTTCAGCGGCGGCATTCAGGGCAGCAATGCCGTCAAAAACCACACGCACGCTGTGCCCGCGCAATTCAAGTCTTTCCGCAAGGGTTTCCACAAAGTCTTTTTCGTCATCAGCAAGAAGTATGCGCAGCGCCATTTCTATACCTCCACAGAGCCGTCGGGCGGGGTCAGGGGCAGGGTTACACGCACTGTGCTGCCGCGGCCTTCTTCGCTCTCCACGAAGATTTCACCGCCAAGCCGGCGCACAATGCCGTAGGTGATAAACATGCCAAGCCCCGTGCCCTTATCTTTTTTGGTAGAATAGAACGGCTCAAAGATATGTCGCAACACTTCCTGAGGCATGCCTTTGCCATTATCGCGCACGGTCACTTCAAGCGCGCATTCTCCCGCCGGAACGCATTGCACTTTCACAAAGCGTTGCTGCCCGTCCTTGGTGTCGCTGGGAAGCGGGCAGCCCGTCACAGCATCCAGAGCGTTGCCCACAATATTCAAAAAAATCTGCTGCAATTGACCACGATCTGATACAATTTCGGGCAGGTTGGCGGCCAGATCCATCTCCAACTTTACGCCCCTGTTTTTGGCTTCACGCTCAAGAAAAGACAGCGTTTCAGTAATGACTTCTTCAATGTGCAGGCTCTGCCTGTTGGCCTCCATTCGCCGGGCGAAGCCCAACAGCCTGTGAGTAATGCCACGCGCCCTTTCTACTGTGCTTTCAATGCCTTCCAGCAACGAATTAAGCCTTTCCTTGTCCTTGCTCTCTTCGCACACCTTGCCCATGTTGATGAGATCACGCGCCAGGCCAGCTTTTTCATAAATGACCGCCAACGGGTTGTTTACCTCGTGGGCCACCCCGGCTGCCAGTCTGCCAATGGAAGAAAGCTTCTGGTTGTGCTCCATCTGGGCGAAAACTGCCACACGGCGCTCGTCACTGGCCTGCAGCCTGTTGACGAGTTGCTTCATGAGCAGTTGCGACACCAGAACGATAAGGGCCACACCACCGCAAAGAACAAGCAGCAGCTCGGTGCGCAAAGCCGTCCAGGGACGGAAGGCATCAGCCACAGGTTTGACCGCCAGCAGCGTAAAATCCGTGCCAGCCAGCCCGCACGAGGCAACCATAAGTTTACGCCCGGACGGTTCGGTCACGGTGCGCACAACTGTTTCAGCGGTAGCCTGAGGTACGGGCAGGGGGCAGGGATCCAGAGCTTTGCCGTAAAGGTGGGAGTCTGTCTGCAAGACTCCCTCTCTGTCTACAAGAAAAACGTCGGTATCCTGTTCCGGCCCCACAGCGGAGAGCACCTGTTGCAGGCGCAAAGTATCGACCGCCACCCGCAAGGTCCACGAAAGGCCGCTTTCTTCCATTCTGTGAACGGCTATGACCATATGCGGATAGCCGCGGTACCCCAGAAAAACATTGCTCAGATAACGGCTCTTGATCTCTGTTTCACGCAGCCAGGGCTTGCCCGCATAGTCCACGCCCTTGAGCTTGTACGGCCCTATGTAGGAAATCTGCATGCCCTCGGAATTTACCAGCCCCATATCCACAAAGCCCTGAAATTCACTTCTCAGTGACAGGAACACCCTGTTGAGAGTGCGCTCATCCGCCAGATCCTTAAAAGTATAAGCATGGGCGATAAAGCTAACTGTGGATTCACGTTCGCCCAGATAAAGCTCCAGCGCCGCTTGAGACTTGCGGGCCAACGCATAGATGGGACTTTCCATCTCGCGTTCCAGAGTTCTGGTATACTGCACATGGCTTATGCCCGAGAGCAAAAGCAGCGGCGTTACAGACACCACCACCATAAGCATGGTCATAAGCCGCCGGAGAGAGCGGTACCGGGCCGGGGATACGGCCTCGGGCACTTCCAGCAAATGCGCGAACGTGTTTTTTATGACGGCAAACATGGTTCCTCCGAGGTCTGCGCCGCAAGGCGCTCTGAGGTGCTTCAGACGTGCGTTTCCGCAGCGCAGACCTTGGTGAGCGGGCTAATGCGCCCCAGCTACCAGAACGCCGGACGCAGCCAAACTCAGTACCAGCACTTCAGCAATGGCAATACACATCATGAGCCACTGCTTGCGCCGGGCCAAGCTCCAGGCAAGCTGCACAAAGCAGAAGATCGTCAGGGCCGCTAGAAAGGCTATGCCCAAAAAGTTGCATATATCGCCTTTACCTACGAGAGCAAGCCAGCCCCAGCCCTGAGGAATATTTCCGGCAGCACGGTAGGCGGCAGCGCTGTGCGTCCACAGGCGCGGCATTTCATCAAGGGGAATCTGCGGTTCAAGCACGCCAAACACATAGAGCGCATACGTGATCAGCATCGTCACAAAGCCGATGAGTGAACCGTAGAACAGCGTATCAGCATAGCGCAGTTGCGCCGGTGAAGCCTTGATTTCGTTCTTAACATCCATAGTATTCATACTATCCTCCCAAAAAGTCCAGTCCGGGCGAAAACTACCAGCCCAGGCCCTTCATGAGGGCTTTGACGCCGGAGAAAAGAAGCACAAAAATCACCATGTAGCGGATGAATTTGGGCTTGGCCACGGCAAGCAGGCGCACACCGACCACTGAACCGAGCATGAGACCCACAATGGAGGGAATTGCCATAAGGGGAATAACGCAGCCCTGATTAAGGTAAACCCAGGCAGCGGAAGTATCCGTAATGGAAAGAAGGAACTTGGATGTGCCCACACTTACCTTGAGCGGCGCGCCCATGAGCAGGTTGAGCACCGGCACGTTGGCCCATCCGGCTCCAAGGCCGAACATACCCGCCATAATACCAATAACAATAAAGAGCAGAAGGCCCGCCAGCGTGCGGTGGGTTTTCCATTCCACCACTTCACCTGTGCTGGGCTCAAGAAAAACTCCATCCATGCCCAGGGCCACACTAATGGCATCCTGCTTGTTCACCACGGGCCGAACGGAGTTTTTGGAAAGCAACAAGAGCACGGCGATGGCTAAAATGGTACCGCCAAGGCAGGTCTGAATGATATGCGTGGGCAGGGCCAGCCCCAGCATGGCGCCCACAATGGCGCAGGCAGACGCGATCAGCGCCACGGGGAGAGCCAGGCGCAAATTTGCGAAATTACGACGCAGCAAACCGGGACCAGCAGCCAATGCGCCTGCCAGAGCAACCAGCAGACCAGCACCGCGCACGAAGTCTAGATGGAAGGGGAAGAAGCCGCTAACCAGCGGCACAAAAAGCACGCCGCCGCCTACCCCGGCCATAACGGCAATTATGCCAAGAATGAAGCAGAACCCCAGCAAAGCAAGGGGCCAGAACCACCAGGGATGGTTATCCACCGGGGCCATGTCAGCAGCCTGTGCAGTGGGTTGCGCGGTCTGAAGGGCTGCCGCATCCGCCGGAGCAGCTGTGGCGGGAGCCACAACGTCAGCGGAACTGGAAGCAGGAGCCGAACTCTGTGCAGCGGGTTGGACCTGATCCCCATTCTGGGCCAAGGCCGCCATTGGTGCGGCTAAAAGCAGAAAAAGCATGACGGGCAACAGCACGAGCATTGCCGCATAGTCCCTTGCGCCTCTTTTGAGGTATTCACGAAAAACACAGGCCATTGTCTCCCCCTTGCGCCCTTGACCGACGCATTTGTTTTTTCGGTTAGGGCAAGACTAGGCTGGGCAGCCTGCCCACACCATCGGGAGAATCCTGATTTGTGAAAGAAAGTTCTAAGGATTTTCCCCAGGCAGACACACGGATTGCAGGCCCGGCTGAAAACCGTGCACGGCGGGGAATCAGAGGGAATAGTGGAAGAGGTAATTTGACGGCGGCGACGTCATTTGCCCTTATTGAAGGCAAAAAACAGCCAATGCAAATCGGCCTGCTCGGCACAATATATTGCGAATTCCAGGCAGTCATTGCCAGATGAAGTCTTGTTATATCAAGAAGAACTGGGCTGTTATGTAGAGAATGTACTTTGGAGATATTCGACCGGAATAATAAGAAGAAATTCGAAGCACAAAGAGCTGAAAAGGCCTTTTTGACGGCACTGCCCAGAGCCCTTCAACTTTGAAAATACGTCAGACCTTGAGCAGACCGTGGCGGATGGCAATCTTGACCAGATCCCCCACAGATCCGGCCTGCAGCTTGGTGAGCAGGTTATACTTGTGGGTTTCAACGGTTTTGGGGCTTATGTGCAGATCGCCAGCAATGGCCTTGATGCTCTGGCCGTCTGCCAGAAGGCGGAATATTTCCTTTTCCCGAGGCGAAAGAGCACTCAGGTCGCCAGCCCCTTCGCCGCCAAAATCATCTGCGGCCTGACGGCGCTCTCGCAACAGGGCCGCCAGACGCCCCCCGGGGTCGGAAAAACTCAGGAATATTTCACCCTGGCGCACACTTTCAATGGCGCGCAAAAGCACACCCGGCTGTTCAGATTTGCGCACATGGCCCATGATGCCGATATCAAGAAGTTCCGGCAGCCAGCGCTGATCCTCATGCCCGGTATAAATAAGAATGCGTGTTCCAGGGCGTACTTCGAGCACGGCGCGAGCTGTTTCAACACCGTTCATGCCGGGCATGCCCAAGTCCAGAACCATAAGGTGCGGAGCCAAGGATGCGGCCAGAGCCACGGCTTCTCCACCTGAAAGCGCCATACCCACTACCCGCAGATGAGCGTAGGGAGCCAGCAGGCTGCGCACGCCTTCCATCAGCAGTTTGTGGTCATCTACCAGCAAAATGCGGCAAATTTCATGTTGCGCCTGTGCCATATGCCTGTCCAGTCTCCCGGCTTCGCAATTGCCGCCTGCCAGCATAAAGACAGACTGCCTGCAACGGGCGATTCAGGTTGTGCAGAGCTACAATAAAAAGAGTGATGCCAGCCCGAGAAAAATGAAAAAGCCTGCGCCGTCTGTGATTGTGGTGAGAAAAATACTGGAAGCATGCGCGGGGTCACGCCCAAGGGCGCGAAAAATAAGAGGTATAGAACCGCCAGAGATGGCCCCCAGCAGCATATCGCACATGAGCGCCCCGCCCATAACAGCGCCAATGGCCGCCACACCCGTGAACATCCACGCGCCGATAAAGGCTGTAATAGCCATAACGACACCAGTGACAAGGCCAATCTTGCCTTCGCGCACAACGGCCATCCAGGCTTTTTTCTGGTCAAAACGGTCTGTGGCCAACTGGCGAATCATAACGGCCAGAGCCTGCTGCCCCGTATTGCCCGCCTGATTGGCCACCATAGGCATGAGCACGGCCAGCACGGCCATTTCGGCTATGCTGCCCTCGAACATATACACTACCGAAGCTGACAGGGCCGAGTTGAACATGTTCACAAAGAGCCAGGGCAGGCGCTTGCGCACGCTTTCTTTCCAGGGCGTGTCCACGCTTTCTTCCGGGTCAGCGCCCACCATGCCCAGCATGTCAGCGCTGGCCTCTTCGTGCATGATGTCCATAATATCGTCATAGGTGATAACACCCATGATATGCCCGTCATTGTCCACAACAGGCATGGCCATGAAATTGTAGTGCGAGAGCAGGCTGGCCACTTCACGTCTGTCAGTATCGTAGGTAACGCTGATAACGCTTTGCCCGGATACCGCGTCGCCCACAATAGTGCCGGGGCGGGCCAGCATAAGGTCGCGCAAGGAAAGCACGCCTACAAGCACGTCGTGCGAATCTACCACATAGCCGTAATAAGGGCTTTCTTTTTCAGACATCTCAGCGCGAATATGCGCAATGGCCTCATCCACAGTCTGGTTGCCTTCCAGCAGGATGAGCTCGGTGTTCATGACACCGCCAGCGGAATCCGGGTCGAAATTGAGCAGGCTGCGCAGTTCGTCGGAATCTTCGCGGGTCAGCTTTTCCAGCAGAGCGTCGCGGTGGTCCTCGTCCAGCTCGTCCAGAACGTCGGCTGCGTCGTCCGGGGACATCTCGGCAATGATCTGGGCGGCAACGTCCGTATCCAGATTTTCCAGCACATCGACGGCCATATTGCCGTCAAGTTCAGCCAGGGCTTCGGCGGCGTCTTCCTTGGGCATGCGAACAAGAGTGCTCACCTGCCTTTCAAGGCTCATATTCTCAAGATGGTCGGCCATGTCGGCCGGATGGATGAACTCCTGATCCATAAGTTCGGGATCGTATTCCTCGTCAATGGAATCAGAAGAACTTGAGGCAGGATGCGCCGTGGGAGTTCCGGCCTTTATGGGATTAGATACAGGGGGCACCGCGTCCAAGTCGCGTTCGACGCCAGAACTGGCATCAGATATGGCGTCGGCGTAATCTTCAGCATACCCGCTGCCCGTGCTTGCAGCTTCGGTACGGTCATTTTTGCACGAGACGGCGTTCACGGTTGCGGATTTTACGAACGCGCTTGACTGCGGGTCCGTCAGTGAAGCCGCAGGCTGAATTCCACGGGTTTCTTCCCGCTCCATGCCTTCTTCGGCTCCAGTGTGCTGCTTGTCTTTGTAATCTGCCATAGCGCGCCTTTCATCCAAAAAATACGTCCCGAAGGAGCAATAATGCCGTAAACTGCGCCTTTCAGACGGTAAGACGCACATGTGAAAATGCTCTCTAGGTTCACGCGGCTTGACGCGACGCACTGGGCATTCTATCTACTTCAAATAACCCGCACAACGGCGCAATCCGCCGTGTGAGGGCCATCACGCCGTATGTGGCGTCTGGCCACGGCGGGCGCCCTTTCACTTAGCATGCGTAAGAAATGGGGACAAGCGCAATGTATACGCCCTGGGCCGCTTTTTTTTCACCGGAAGGACAGCGGCTTCTTCAAAAATGCATCGATCTCGCCCTGGAAGAAGACGGCCCAGAACTGACCGCCTTGGGCCTTTTTACTCCCAACGCGTACCTGCATGCCGCCATACGCGCCAAACAGGACACTCTGGTGGTGGGCCTTCCCGTTATTGGCCCGGTGTTCCGGGCTCTGGGCTCACCCTTCAAGTGGCAGGCCCTGGCCGCCGAAGCTGCCCCGGTACCCGCCATGACAGAGGTGGCCCGCATCACTGCACCAGCCGTGGCCATGCTCAAAGCCGAGCGCGTTATCCTCAATTTTATAACCCACCTTTCTGGTATAGCCAACCTTACAGCGTGCTACGTGCGCGAACTGGAAGGCACGGGAGTGCGCCTGCTCGACACGCGTAAAACCACTCCCGGTATGCGCTGGCCCGAAAAATACGCCGTACAGGCAGGCGGAGCCTGCAATCACCGCAAAAATCTTGCGGAAATGCTCATGCTCAAGGACAACCACATCGACGCCGCAGGTTCTATCACCGCTGCGGTGGCGGCCTTGCGCGCCCGCTACACCCCCTGCCCGCCCATTGAAGTGGAATGCCGCACCCTCGATCATGTGCGTGAAGGCATTGCCGCAGGCGCCGACCGTATTATGATGGACAATATGGACGGTCCGCTTCTGAGCCAAGCCCTGGCCCTGGTGCCAGAAGGCATTGAAACAGAGGTGAGCGGCGGCGTACGTCTGGAAAACATTCGTGAACTTGCCCTTACTGCTCCACGCAGGCCTGACTTCATTTCTGTGGGGCGGCTTACCCATTCTGCCGTTGCGGCAGACTTCAGCATGACCCTGCTGCCGGCCTGAAACCGCCAGGGTCAGCACCTTTTCAGTACAGGGAACAAGACCATGCAAAATATCAGTGCCGAAATTCAGGCTATCAAGCGACAATTGGGCGACAAGCTCTGCATCATGGGGCACCACTACCAGAACGATGCCGTGGTGCAGCACTGCGACATCGCCGGAGATTCACTGGAACTGGCTCGCCGTGTGCCGCAGGTAAACGCAGACTACATAGTATTTTGCGGCGTCTACTTTATGGGCGAATCTGCCGCTCTGCTGGCCAAGCCGGGGCAGGCCGTCTACCTGCCAAGCATGGACGCAGACTGCCTTATGTCACAAATGACGCCAGCGCCCCTGGCCCGCAAGGTTCTTGAACAGCTTTACGAACGTGGCCGCAAGGTTATTCCTTTGGCCTACGCCAATACGGATCTGGCCCTCAAGGCTGTGGTGGGAGAATACGGCGGAGCCGTCTGTACCTCGGCCAATGCGGGCGTCATGCTGCAATGGGCCATGAAGCAGGGAGACGGCGTGCTTTTTCTGCCCGACAGGCACCTTGGCAACAACACGGCGACGGCTTTGGGCATTCCCCCGCAAGACCGTCATGTGCTGCGCATTGGCTCCAAGGGCTTGGTTGATCCTGAAACCCTGCCTCTGGACAAAAAGCTGCTACTCTGGCCGGGCTGCTGCGCCATCCATGCCCGCTTTGACCCCGATGATGTGCGCGAAATGCGCGCCGCCCACCCCGGCTGCCGCGTCATTGCCCATCCAGAATGCCGTGAAGAAGTCATTTCCGTCTGTGACGGCGCAGGCTCCACATCCTTCCTTATCAAGGACGCGGCCCGTATAGCCGCCGAAGCTCCGGGCACGACCCTTATTGTTGGCACGGAGAACCACCTTGTGCACCGTCTTGCCGACCGCTTCAAGGACCAGTGCCGCATCATCCCCTTGGGCCACGCCGTTTGCGGCAACATGGCCAAGGTGACGGAAAAGAAACTTTGGACTATACTTACTGAAATTGTTTCGCAAAAAGCCATCCCTCTGGCGATCGAGGAGGAACTCTGCCCCCCCGCCCGTCTCTCGTTAACCCGCATGCTGGAAGTATGCGGCCAATGAGGTTAGCACAGTGAATGTCAGTCGCCGTCATGTGCCCGTATTGATTATCGGTTCGGGCATTGCCGGATGCACCGCCGCCCTGACCCTGGCCGACGCCGGTTATGAAGTGCTTATTATCAATGCCGGAACCCAGTTGGCTGACGGCAACTCCGAACTGGCGCAAGGGGGCATCATCTACCGTGCCGATCCTGACGCCAACGGAGATATCAATGGCTCCGGCAAGCACGAGGCCGGGCCGAATGATGATGCTCAGGCCCTTGAAAAGGATATATTTGTAGCAGGCCATAACTATAACTATGGCAAGGCTGTGCGTTTTCTATGCGATCAGGGGCCAACGTGCGTTGACAATGTGCTCATAGAGCGCGCCAAGGTGCCCTTTGACCGTAATGAGGACGGCAGTTTTAACCTGACCCGTGAAGGCGGGCACTCTGCCCCGCGCATCCTGCATTGCCGTGATTATTCGGGGCGTGCTATGATGGACGGCCTGACGGCTCAGGTTCTGGCCCACCCACGCATCACGCGCCTGCATCGGCGCGCCGCCATTGACCTCCTTACCAGCCATCACCACGCCAAGGGTTCGCAACTCCGCTACGAAGTGGACAACCGCTGCCTCGGCGCATATGTGCTCAACGAAGAAAGCGGCGAACCTGAAACGATTCTGGCCGACTGGACAGTGCTGGCTACCGGCGGCGTAGGGCAGGTGTTCCTGCATTCCACCAATGCGCAGGGCTGCGTGGGCACGGGCGTGTCTATGGCCTTTCGCGCTGGCGTATCCCTGGCCAACCTGGAATTCATGCAGTTTCACCCCACTGCCCTGTATGAGGAACGCAGCACCCGCCGCTCCCTCATTACCGAAGCTATGCGAGGTGAAGGCGCGCGCCTGCTCAACCACAAGGGGCAGGCATTCATGAAAGACTACGATCCGCGCGCCGACCTGGCCCCGAGAGACGTTGTTTCACAGGCCATGATGGACGAAATGCTGCACAATGGCGCGCCCTGCCTTTTCCTGGATGTGAGCGGCGTGCAACAGGATTTGCCCACGCGCTTTCCCACTGTTTTCCAGAAATGCCTTGAAGCTGGCATCGATATACGCCGGGAGCCCATACCTGTTGTGCCTGCCGCGCATTACTTTTGCGGCGGCGTTCTCACCGACGTACACGGGCGCACGTCCATGCGCGGGCTTTATGCCATTGGTGAATGCGCCTGCACGGGCCTGCACGGAGCCAACCGCCTTGCCAGCACGTCCCTGCTTGAGGCCCTGGTGTGGGGCGTCAGCTGCGGCAAGGATCTTGCCCACCGCCTCAATGCCGAAGACGGCCTGCCCCAGAATCTCATCGCCTCCATCCCTGACTGGCTGCATGAAGGCGACGAACGCCGTGACGACCCGGCCCTGGTTGCCCAGGATTGGACCAATATCCGCAACACCATGTGGAACTACGTGGGCATCTCACGCACTGATGCCCGCCTGCGCAGAGCCTTTGAAGACATGCGCGACCTCGTGCGGCATATTCACGATTTTTACAAGCACACACGCATTTCGCGGCGTCTGGTGGACCTTTTCCACGGTTCGCAAACCGCCTATGTCATTACCCAGGCAGCCATGCGTAACCGCACCAGCCTGGGCTGCCACCACAGGGTGGATTGACGGCGGCCTGCTCATAGCGGGGCCATTTCTGGCATGCGTGCCCAGCGCAAAGCATGCGATACACCGTACGCCATACCAACCAACGAAGGAATAAACCTGTAATGAAAAAACTGCTGAAAACTCTGATACTACTGGCAGTTATTATTGCTGTCGGCCTGACAGCGCTGGGTTTCGGACTGCGCTCATCCATAAAGGAACAGCTTCTCAGCGGGCTTGGCAACATGTCCATTGACCCGCAGGGCAAGGCCTACACAGCCACCGCAGATCAGGTGGATTTTTCGCCTTTCACGCGTGAGGTTTCCATCCGTGGCCTGTCACTGCGCGGCGAACAGGCAAGGGGACCGGAAACGTGGCTTGTTTCCGAAGCTTCATTCCGGTTGCCAGTGCGCATGTTGCTGGTTCTCACACCCCTGCGCGACATGGTTCTTGACGGCAACAACCTTGTGGATATTGCTGAAAATGTGGTCGTGCGTAACGTCACGATGACCACTCCCAACAGCAGGGTCACTGTGCAGCGGGAAGAAATCGACGTTATTCGCGCCAAGCCCTTTGTGGTGGCCCAGGCTCTTGACAAAAACGAACCCATCGACATGGTGACCGCCACATACAGCATGGGGGCGGACAATACCCGCGCCTACTTTGTCAATGCGGAGGTTATCGACGCCAACGGTCCAATCAAGGTAAGTTTTAAAGAAATGCACATGGCAGGTTGGCAGGAACACGCCATTGCAAGCCTTGCTATCGATGATCTTGCTGTTCGGGTCGGCGGCGCGCAGGGGCTGGCCATCGGGCATCTTCGTCAAGAAGGCATCTTTTTGCCTGAAGAAAATCTCATGCGGCAGCTTGTGATCCTCAGTGAAGATCCTGAATCGCCGGAAGCCCAGCAGCAGCTTATGCCGCTTGTAGAAAGCATGTTGAATGCAGAACCGCCCTTACTGCGCAAATTCCAAACTACAGACATGAACTTTGCTGTGGAAACAGGCGCCGTGCAGGTCAAGGATGCCCAGTTTGAATGGCTTTCCAATGCGCCCTCGCACACCCGCAGCAGCATTACTGGCCTTACTGCCCCCTCCAGCCTGCTGTATGCGCTGCTGGAACTGACCCTGCCCCCCCTCAATATGGATATGGCTTTTGAGTCCCAAACCAAGGGCGCTGTCAGCCATAAAAAAGCCACAATACAATCCGTGGGCATGGGGCAGCTTGAGTGCTCCCTGAACATGAGCGAAAAGCCCGGCGCTCGTATGGCGGAAGACCTTCTTACCCAGAGTTTCAGTGACTTTACCCTGAACTACAAGGATGAAGGCGCTACCGCATGGCTGGGCCTGAACATTTCTCCCAGCGTGCCGCAGGCAGTGGCCACGCTTGAAGCCCTTGCCGCTTTGCCCGGCATCAAGGAAACCCCGCAGAACAAGGCCATTCGCCAAAGCCTGCAAGCTTTTGCGGCCAAACCGGGCAAGCTTGATATTCAGAGCACACCCGGACGGACGGTTCTTGTGCTTGACCTCATTGCCATGCTGGACAATCCCGGTATGTTGCTTACCTTCACTGCAAAGCAGGGAGACCGTAGCCTTGCGGAACAGATGGAAGGCCTGAAGCTGCCGTTTGAAGCTGTGCGGGCCATGAGCACGCAGCAGTAAAGTGTGGTGTCACATCTTGCGGCGGAGCTTTTAAGCCGCCGCAAGGTGATAAACATGCTGCAAACAACTTTTGAAGCCTGTATGCAAGACGCCGCAAAACCGACGTATACGCCCCAAAAGCTTGACGCCGGAAGCGCACGGGCGCAAACTGCATGACTGCAATATTTTTGACGCCATGCCCCGATGGATAAGACGGCAACCGCACACTACGGCGCGACAGGACTACGCATCATCCGGCGCATAAACCACGAGGAACAGCCACATGCTCAACAAGTTTCGCCTGCTCACTCCCGGCCCCACGCCTCTGCCGGAGCGCGTGCGCCTGGTTCTGGCCAGGGACATGATCCATCACCGCAAGGGTGAATTCAAAGAGATCATGGCGCAGGTACAGGTAAGCCTGAAAACGCTTTTTGGCACTACCAGCACAGTGTTGCCCTTGTCCTGTTCCGGTACGGGCGCAATGACGGCGGCTGTTTACAATCTCTTTGCCCCCGGCCAGAAAGTGCTGGTGATTGAGGGCGGCAAGTTCGGCCAGCGGTGGCGTGAAATTGCCCTTTCGCACGGCCTTGAGGTAGAATCCATTGTTGTGCCCTGGGGTAAAGCTGTCGCACCGCAGGCTGTGGAAGCGGCCCTGAAGGCTGATCCGTCCATCGCTGGCGTGCTTATTCAGCTTTCTGAAACGTCTACGGGCGTGCTGCATCCTGTGGAAGAAGTGGCCCGCATCACGCGCAACAGCGAAACGCTGCTGCTGGTGGACGGCATATCCGCAGTGGGGCTTTCCCCCTGCCCGATGGACGCCTGGGGCGTGGACTGCCTGCTCACTGGCTCGCAAAAAGGCCTTATGCTGCCTCCTGGCCTCGCCCTGCTGGCCCTGTCCGAAAGGGCGTGGGCATGCGCCGAAAAACAGACGCCGGGCTGTTTCTATTTCAATTTGATCAAGGAACGGGAGTACGTTCACAAGGGCCAGACGCTCTTCACTTCCCCCGTGGGGCTTATCCTTGGGCTCAAGGAAAGCCTGGATATGCTGCTTGAGAACGGCCTTAGAGCTCTTTATGCCAAGCAATGGGCGCTGACCATGCTGACCCGCGCCAGCCTTACGGCTATGGGGCTGGAGCTATTTGCCAAAAAAGACTTTGCCTGGGGCATCACCAGTGTGATGCTGCCTGACGGCGTTGACGGCGTTGAAGTTCTGCGCATGGCGCAGGAAAAACACGGCGTGTCGATGGCAGGCGGGCAGGACCACTTCAAGGGCCGCATGGCGCGCGTTGGGCACATGGGCTGGGTAGACTGGGCCGATGTGGTTGCCGGTATTTACGCGCTTAATGACTGCCTGTGCTCCGTGGGCGGATATTGTGGCTCACGTGATTACATTGAACAGGGTTTGGCCGCCTACCGCGCCGCTCTTGCGGGCGAACCGGGCGAACCTCTGCCCCTTGTGTACAACAGTTAGGGCATTTAACGTAAAAAAGCCCACATGCTCTAACGTTGCGCAAGCGCACAGCGTGCCGCAACAAGTGTATATTCTGCCGAAAGTTGTACTTTGGGCAGAATGACAGCTTTGAAATGTAAAGTATTTCAGAGCTAATCGGCTCCAGAGCAGTGCTATCGAAATACGTTGCTTAACGTTGGCCAAGGCAGCTTGCGCCTGGTTTGCAGCAACGATTTGAGGACAAATACCCAAAGCATTTCAGGTGTGAGATGCTCTGTAACTTGTCCTTACCACTTACCTGGTGCGGCCTGCCGTGCCTGACAAGCCAGGCGCCCCGCGCCACGAGGTCACCATGAGCCAGAATTCCTGCGGATGCTCATCCGGGCCTATGCCTGAAGTGACGTTTTCTACGTTTATTCTTTCTCTTGCTTCTTCCGCTCTGGTGCACTTGGGTGAAGTTCCCAACCCGGAAACCGGAAGTATGGAAACCAGCCTGCCTATGGCCAAGCACAGTATTGACGTGCTTGAGATGCTGCACATGAAGACACAGAACTGCCTTGACGATCAGGAGCGCAAGCTGCTTGAAAGCATTCTGTTTGAACTGCGCATGAAGTTTGTCATGAAATGCGGGCCCAACTGTGAATGCCTGTCCGGCAAGGATCAGAAGCCCGCATAAATTTCGCGCATGCGCCCACGGGCGCTGGCGGCGAACATGTAATCAAAAGGCGCGTCTGTCTTACAAGCGGCGGGCGTTGTGTACAATTTTCAGATGCCTTGACGGCGTGCAAGAAGGATTGGGGCATGAAGACATTCAAAGCTGGTCTGGTGGGTATTACGGGGTATGCGGGCATGGAACTGGCGCGGCTTTTGGTCAGCCATCCGTCTATGCGCCTAAGCATGGCCTGTTCGCGGGCCGAGGCTGGCAAACGCCTTGGCGAATACTACCCATTTCTGGAACACATGCCCGGTTCGGATGTTGTCATAAGCGTCTTTGATGCAGAACAGGCTGCCAAAGAATGTGATGTGGTTTTTCTTGCCGTGCCTGCGGGTACAGCTATGGACATGGCCGCGCCCTTGCTGAAGGCCGGAACCAAAGTTGTGGACCTTTCTGCCGATTTTCGCCTGCGTGACCCTGAAATCTATACTGAATGGTACAGGCACGAACACACGCACAAAGACATCCTGCCCAGAGCCGTCTATGGCCTGCCGGAACTCTATGCTGCGGAAGTGTCGCGCGCCAGCCTTATCGCCAACCCCGGCTGCTATCCCACATCGGTGATTCTGGGCCTCTACGCGGCAATAAAGAACGGGCTTGTTGAAACAGACGATATTGTGGTGGACGCCAAGTCCGGTGCTACAGGTGCGGGCCGCAAGGCCGCTTTGGGAACGCTTTTCTGCGAAGTGTCGGATAATTTCCGCGCTTACGGCCTGCCCACGCACAGGCACACGCCGGAAATCGAGCAGGAGGTCTCTCTCCTGGCTGGTCACGAGGTGCGCCTTTCTTTCAACACCCATATTTTGCCGCTCAACCGGGGTATTTTGTCCACCATTTATACAAAACTGAAGAACCCTGCCACAACGCTGGATCAAGTACGCGAAGCCTTTATGGCCACCTGGGCGCACAGCCCCTGGATACGCGTGTTGCCCAAGGGATCTTTGCCCGAAACACGCTATGTGCGCGGCAGCATGTTCTGCGATCTTGGTCTTGTGGTAGACCCCCGCACAGGCAGGCTCACCATTTTGTCTGCCATTGACAATCTGTGCCGCGGCGCTTCGGGGCAGGCTCTGGCCAATGCCAACCTTATGTGCGGTCTGCCCGTGGGAACGGGGCTGGATATGCTGGCCCCCCTGCCCTAAACAGCAGGCAGTGAGATAAATTTTCTAATAATATCAGCTTACCCTGGCGCAAGTTTTGTAATAAAACAGCACGGCTGAACAACGCCTGCCTTTGGGGTAAACGCCAACTTGGCTCATACTCCGGCAGCAGGTTCCTGGTCAGTTGCGGGCATTGCCACACAGGGCAGGTAACTTTTGAGGGCACACATCCTCAAAGGCTGAGACATGCCCGTTGTGGCAAGCGTTTACTGCGCAGCCCCTAAGGCATTGCAAAAAATGCTCTAAAGTCGGGGCAGCGCAGAACAATGGGCGTACAACAAGAACTGCACTTGAGCAGATCAACGTTGGAATACAATGCATTTCAACGTTGATCTGCCAAAAGATACGATTTTCAGTAGAATCCACGCCCGTTGCGGCACGCTGCAATCTTGTGCAGTGTCAGAGCATTTAAACTTTTTCAATGTTAAAATGCTCTAATTTTACATCTACATAGCCTCACTGGCAGGTGGGTGTAAAAGCTGCTGAAATTGAGACGGATTAGAGCATTTCAACTTTGAAATACTCAGGTGTCTGCGTAAGCAGACGCCCGCCGTGGAGGCGCAACGCAGCTTCAGCCGTTGCGGCGCAAGAAGCTACGGATGAAGACAGCACCGCTATTTATTTGCGCGATTAAACGCCGTAACGAGCGTGTATTGAACTTTGAAAATATACATTTTCAAAGTTAATCTGCTCTAGTTGAGTAGATTTAACAGAACACAGTATGACGCCTTGCCAGCCTTGAAACGCACACTGCAATAAAGGGAGCATCATGCAACTGGAACAAGCCTTTCAGGATCCCCAGCTCTGCCGCAGCCTGCTGGACCGCCTCAACAGGGCGCTAGACGGGCGCTCCATGCGATTTATGGAAGTATGCGGCACACATACGGTTGCCATTTTTCAAAGCGGCCTGCGCTCCCTGCTGCCTGATACGGTGGCCCACCTTTCCGGGCCGGGCTGTCCCGTCTGTGTCACGCATGACGCAGAAGTGGCCGCTTTTCTTGATCTGGCAGGACGCGACAACGTTATCATAGCCACGTTTGGCGATTTGCTGCGTGTGCCTGGCCCCGGCGGCCGCAGCCTCAAGCACGCCCAGGCCCAAGGGGCCCGTGTTGAGATTGTGTATTCCCCGCTGGACGCCCTTACCCTTGCGGCCAATAACCCCGGCGATATCGTAGTGTTTCTGGGCATTGGTTTTGAAACCACTGCCCCCACCGTGGCCGCCACCCTGCTGACGGCCCGCCAGCGCAAGCTTGAGAATTTCTGCGTGCTTTCATTGCACAAACTGGTGCCCCCGGCTTTGCGCACCCTGCTGGATGACAGCCAGTGTGCTGTAGAGGCCTTTTTACTGCCCGGCCATGTGTCCACCATCCTTGGGCTGGAGCCTTACGGTTTTCTTGCCAAGGACTATCACGTTCCCGGCGTGGTAGGAGGCTTTCAGCCTGCCGACATTCTTCTGGCCCTGTGCATGATGGCCGAACAAATTCGTGACAATGCCCCGGCGGTGGTCAATGCCTACCCCCGGGCAGTGGGCGATGCGGGCAACCCGCGCGCACGCGCCCTGCTGGAACAGTTTTTTATGCCAGCGGACGCCCTTTGGCGCGGCATCGGCAGCATTCCGCAAAGCGGTCTGACACTCAGGCCGGAATACGAAGACATGAACGCGATGGTTCGCCTTGATCTCACGCTGCCCGACGTTCCGCCCCTGCCCGGCTGTCGCTGCGGGGACGTACTCAAGGGCCGCATGGCTCCGCCCGACTGTCCCCTGTTTGGTAAAAAATGCACGCCTGCAACCCCTGTGGGGCCGTGCATGGTGTCGACCGAGGGCAGTTGCGCCGCCTACTTCAAATATTCGGAGCGATAATGGAAGACTGTCTTCTTCTGGATGCGGGCAGCGGTGGCCGCGCCTCGCAGCGTCTGATATCCCAGTGTTTTTTTCGCCATTTCGCCAACCCCCTGCTGGAGCGGATGGACGATGCCGCCCTGCTGACGGACATTCACGGCCCGCTGGCCATGAGCACAGACTCGTACACGGTGACGCCACTTATTTTTCCTGGCGGCAGCATCGGCAGTCTGGCCGTACACGGTACGGTCAACGACGTGGCCATGCTGGGCGCACGCCCCCGCTACCTGAGTTGCGCCTTTATTCTTGAAGAAGGCCTTTCTCTGGAAACGCTGGAACGCATCACTGCCGACATGGCCGCAGCCGCCCGCGAAGCCGGGGTGCATATTGTCACTGGAGACACCAAGGTTGTACCCCGTGGGGCCTGCGATAAAATTTTCATCAATACTACTGGTATAGGTGAAGTTTTTGCCAACCCCGTGCCCTCCGGGCACAGCGCACGCCCCGGTGATGCCGTGCTGGTAAGCGGCGCTATGGGCGATCACGGGCTTACCGTAATGGGCAGCCGTGAAGGATTGTCATTCCTCACGGACGTGGCATCGGATTCCGCCCCGCTCAACCATATGATTGAAGACATTCTTCAGTCCGCCGAAGAGGTGCATGTGCTGCGCGACCCCACGCGTGGCGGTCTTGCCACCACACTCAATGAAATTGCCGAACAATCGCAGGTGGGCATTCTTTTGGAAGAAACAGCCATACCTGTTCACGAAGCCGTAAGGAACGGCTGCTCATTTTTGGGCCTGGACCCGCTCTATCTGGCCAATGAAGGCAAATGCATCTGCATTGTGCCCGAAGATAAGGCCGAGGCCGCCCTTGAGGCCATGCGCCGCTCACCCTATGGCAAAGAAGCCACGCGCGTGGGCACAGTCACAGAAGGCAAGGCGCAGGTGAGCCTGCAAACCCGCATCGGTGGCCGCCGCCTGCTGGGTATGCTTGAAGGGGCGCAATTGCCGCGAATTTGCTGATTATAACTAGCTGATTGAGCGGCGGCTCGTAAGCCTGCCCGCATAAATTATATTAAAAGCCAGCATCCCTTTGTAACTTGGGATTGCTGGCTTTTGCTTTTTCTGTCGCACTTAGATGGCGTAATAAGTGCATCGTGAACTTTGAGAGTTCATCTGTCCAATGAACCCACTTTAAAGCAAAAATCGCCACTGCAACAAAACTGACTAAAAATCAGTTTAGGGAAGCACTGATTAAAGAGTCTCCTGGAAACGCGCAGTTATTTCATTTGGCAAGGCGCGATTTTTTTTGAAGCAGGAGTGGACTCTTCCGACCTTGGCTGTTTCAAAAAAATGAAGCAACGCCGCCAAACGGAATAAATCAGCGTTTCCTTAGAAAAATCGCCCCTATTTTTTGGGCTTCCTGCTTATGACCAAGGACATGTAGGGCGGCGTGCCTTCTTCAAGGTCTATGCCCTGACGCAGCCGCTCGGCAGGCTGTTCCACATGGCTTGCCAGCATACAGGAGTCCAGGCGGTCTGTGGCGCGCAGGGCATCCACTATGGCCGGAAGGTTGCGGTAGGCTTTGAGAATAACGGCGGTATCAGCGCCATCGAGCGCTTTTTCAAGCTCCTCGCGGCTGTTGATGCCGGGGATGATACGCAGGCTTTCACTGTTCTCACACAGTATTGTTCCTGTGCGGGCGGCAGCGGCCTGAATGGAAGTAATACCGGAAATGATTTCAACCGGCAGGTGCGGCGCGCGTTGCTTGAGAGTCTGCATAAGGTAGCCAAAGGTGCTGTAAACCAGCGGGTCGCCAATGGTCAGAAAAGCGGCGTTTTCACCGTTCTCCAGCACCTTCTGCGTTTCTTCGGCAGCCACGCGCCAGGCCTCGTGCAACACGGCACGGTCCCGTGTCATTGGAAATTCCAGACGCAACATGCGCACGTCGGGCCGCAGATGAGGCCGGGCCGTTTCCAGTGCGGCGGAATAGTCATTGCGAGGCGAAGCCGCCGCCAGTATCACGTCCACCTTGCCAAGAACATTCACTGCCCGCAGCGTCAGCAAATCCGGAGCGCCAGGCCCAACGCCCACGCCGTACAAAACTCCTGTCATGCTCTACTCTCTTGTCCTGTCGCCAGAATATCAGGTTACTGTAAAAATCAGCGCGCCGCCTGAGGATGCAGAAAGCGCCCCAGCGCTTCGGCGGCATCCACAGAACGCGGGCCCGGACGGGCAAAAAAATCTTCATCCACTGTCAGCACCCGGCCATCACGCACCGCACGCAAGTTCTTGTAGTGCGGCCGCTGGTCCAAGGGTTGCGGGTCAGGATTCATCGGGCCGCGCTGCACAAGATAGGCATCGGGGTCAGCGGCCAGCAAAGCTTCTTCATTGAACCGCACCAGCTTTTTTTCGTCTGTGACAACATTTCGCGCGCCCGCGTGAGCCATGATGTCATCCACTATTCCGCCCCGCCCTGCGGCAAGCAGATTGGGGTAACGCACCTCATAAAAAACACTTACAGGCTCCTGATTCGCGTAGTGCGCTTCAAGGTCGGCAAGCCTTTTCTGCCATGCGCCGATCAGTTTGGAAGCTTCGGCTTCACGCCCGGTGAGTTGACCAAGCTTCTCCATCACGCCAAACATCTGCTCAAAAGAATTCATTTCAAAAATAAGCACATTGAGACCAAGGCCGCGCAAGGCTTCTGTCTGCAACAGCGCTTCGTTACGCCCGGCAAGCTGAATAACCAGATCGGGCGACTGCTGCACGATGAGCTCGGCATTGGGGCGCATATGGGTGCCAATGGCAGGCAAATGCGCCAAACCGGGAATGTCGGCATCAGCCACGGTGCGAGCCGCCAGACTGTCGCCAGCGCCCAGGGCCAGCAAAAGTTCGTTGAAAGCCCCGTACAACGCTATGATGCGCTTGGCTGGAGCTTTCAGTTGCATCTCATACCCAGTATCATCCCGAACAGTGACTGGAGAAAAATGTGATGAACCTGCTGATTCCGGCGCGCTTGAGACCGGGTGCCTATCAACACCAGCCTGGGTGGGAGATGAGCTTCCCGCAGATTCGGCGGCCAGAGCCTTAGTCGTCGACTCCAGCGTCAGAACCGGAATCAGGAGCAGCACCAAGGCCAGCAGCATGACTGCGGGGCCCGTGCGCGCGGGCCAGAAGGGCTTGTGGCAAGCCCCAGAGCGGGTGCTGCAAAACGCCGATCGGGATATCGTAAAGGGCACTGAGCTTCTCCTCGGTGAAAACCGCATCCACAGAACCATCAAAAACAAGCCTTCCCGCCTTGAGACCCAGCAGCCTTGTGGCATAGATGGCAGCCAGATTACAGTCATGCACGGCCATGAGCACACAAGCCCCGGCAGCGCGGCGGCGTTCCAGCAGGTCAAAAAGTCCGGCCATGCGTGCCATGTCCAGCCCGGCAGCCAGTTCGTCCAGCAACAGAAGCGGGCTTTCCTGCGCCAGTGCGCGGGCCAGCAGCACCCGTTGCAATTCGCCGCCCGACAGTTCCGCAAGACGGCGTGGAGCCAGCATGGTAGCCCCACAGGCTTCCAAAGCTTCATCCACCGCAGCATGATCCCTGCTGCCGTAACAGCCCAACCACGAAAGATGCGGGTACCGCCCAAGCAGCACCATCTGCCGCGCTGTAAGCTCACGCGGATATTCACCGCCCTGCGGCACAACAGCCGCCAGCCGCGCACGTTGACGCGGCTTTAAGGCCGTGAGCGCCCTGCCCTGAAGAAAAATATCCCCTTCCTTCGCCTGCAGCACGCCAGAAAGGCTGCGCAAAAGCGTGGTCTTGCCGCTGCCATTGGGGCCGAGCAAGGCCAGGCACTCGCCGCCGCGAGCCGCAAAACTCACGTCCTGCAATACTGGCCGCCCTTTATAGCCGCAACACAGGTTGCGCACCTCCAGCATGGACGGCTGGGATGTCGTGGCAGAAAAGCCGATCAACGCCGCCCCCTGAACTGCTCTGCGAAAAAGACTCTGAGGCACGTCATGAACTGTTGTGCGGTCTGCGCTGCGGCATGACCTGCCCGACGATCTATCCGGCCATCTATCCGGCAATCAGCCCGAACAGCAGCCCGAGCAGTAGTCTGATACGCGGGCTGATGGCCTAGCTGATAGCATGACTGATCCCATGGCAGATAGCGTGCCCTATGGCCTAGCGGGTAGCTTGGCTGATGGCACGCAAGCAGCGGCATAAGCAAAAACCGCATCATGGCCGCCTCCGCACCAGCAGGGCAAAAAACGGACCGCCCAGAAGAGCCGTCACCACACCCACGGGCAATTCCTGCCCCCCATCCAGCACACAGCGGGCCAGCACGTCGGCCCAAACAAGCAGCACCCCACCGCCAAAAAATGCTCCAGCCAGCAGAGGGCCGTGACCGCAGCCCAGCACAAGGCGCAGCACATGAGGCACAACCAGACCCACAAAGCCGATAACTCCGGCTATGGCCACGCAACCCGCCGTCATGCAGCTTGCCCCGGCCAGCAGCCAAAGCCGCGCCCGCCCCACATGCAGACCAAGCTGGGCAGCCTGCTCGTCGCCCAAGGTCAGCACGTCCAGCGCCCGCCACCCCCAAACAACCGCCGCAAGACCGGGCACAAGGGTTGCCAGCAACAAGGGCAGACTGTCCCAGCCACGCCCCTGAAAAGACCCCATAATCCAAAAAACTATGCTGGTTACAGACTCTTCATTGAGCGCCTTGATCAGGGCCACCAGCGCGCCAAGAAAAGCTGCCACGGCAATGCCCGCAAGTATGACGCTCTCACGCCTGAATCCGCCGTCGCCCCTGCCGAGCCACAAGGCTCCTGCCAGTGCCAGCAGTGCGCCCAGCAAGGCAGCGGGAGCCACAAGAGCCGCCGACCCCGGCAATGAAATATGCAGTGCCGACAACGGGCCGCTTAACGCCGCGCCGATGATTCCCCCAAGGGCGAGAGCCATGCTCGCGCCACAGGCCGCTCCGGCAGAAATACCCAGCGTAAAGGGATCAGCCAAAGGATTGCGCAACACCCCCTGCAAAGCCACGCCCGCTACCGCCAAGGCTCCACCGCACAAGGCTGCAAGGCACACGCGGGCAAGACGAATCTGCCCCACTACCAGCATAAGTGCCGTCTCCTGCGGCGGTGCGGCCAGCCCCAATTGCGCGGCCAAAGCGTGAAAAACCTGCCCTGCCGATAGTGAAACCGGCCCCGGCAGGCAGGCCAGCGGCAAGGAAACAAGCCACAGCAGCGCCAGAACCGCAAACGCGGGCCACAGGCGTGCAGAAGTATGTACGGAAGGGGAGGAGGAATATGGTATCGCGGTCATGCCCGCCCTTTGCAGACCCAGCGTGAACCGCATGGGCATAAAAAAGGCCTCTTCCGCCACAAAACACTAGCTGTTTCATGAAGGAAGAGGCCCGTATTTCCTCAATCCTGCCGGCAAAATCCCGTTGCCGTGGCGGCTCAGGCCGCAACCCCGGCCCGTCACAAAATAGTGGGGCCGTGGGGCAAGGCAGGTCTTCCGGCTTGGCTCCCTTTCACCGGCCTTCCCGTTTCCAGTGGCGCTGTATGGTGCGAGGTTCATGAGCCTTACGGCGGCGGGTCCGCTCCCGCATCTCACGGGATTCCCTTTTCAAGCCGGGCAACCCGGCTACCATTGCCGCGCCTACTGTAGGCGGGGGCGGCAGGCCTGTCAATGCCGGGCAAACATATGCAAAAGAACCGGACAAAAAGCACCACACCACTATTGTTTTTGCGCTTTTGCCGGGCTAACATGCGGGAGATTTTTACAAATCTCGAAGGGATGTATATGAACATTGCGTATGACGGATTTTTCCTGAAAGAAGGCCTTCAAAGCCTGGGGCACACGCTCATTGATCTTTCGCCTTACAGGGAGAAAAACCTCACACAAACCCTCGCCAGCTTAGACTCTCAAGTGGACATCGTGCTGGTGGAACTTTTTGGAGGCAAAAAACTTCCTTCTGACCTGCATCAATGCCAAACCCGTCTGGCGGCATACTGCATTGACTCAAGCATCAACGCTTTCTGGCTCGAACATATCTGCAAGGCCTTCGACGATGTTTTCGTCGATCAGCTAGAAACGGTCTCAACCCTGCGCAAAGCTGGAATCAAGGCTTTATGGCTGCCTCTCTGTGCTCAGAAGGCGGAGTTCCGGTCTCCACCACCGCAAAAAAAATACGATATCTCCTTTGTAGGTACCAATACCCCGCAACGACCCAAAAGATACAACATCCTCAACCTGCTGTTGCAAAACTATGACGTGCACATCCGTCAGGACGTCAGCAACAGAGAAATGCTTGATATTTTTTCAGAATCCCGAATAGTCCTGAACGAAAACCTTTTTGACGGACTCACCCTGCGAATTTTTCAGGGGCTTGCCTCAGGCAGCCTGCTACTTACCGAAGCCTGGGGTGCTGGCACGCAGCAGCATTTTACCGACGGACAGCACCTTGTCTGTTACACGCCGCAAACGCTCCTCCCCTTGGTGAAGCGCATTCTGGAGCGGCCAGAAACCTACGCGCCCATCGCTCAGGCAGGGCAAAGCATTTGTCGCCAAAAACATACTTCAGAGATTCGTGCGGCCCAAATGCTGTCTGCTCTTGAAAACAATAGCGCGCGCACGGCGCGGCCTAGCGCCACAGAACGCCAGTATGGCGAAGCCAAGGCGCATTGCCTGCGCTGCCTGCGGTTCGGCGGGCATGCCTTACCAGCAATGCAGAGTTTGAAACAGGTTGCCGTGCTGGCGCAGCCAGGCGACAAGAATCAGCCGACAAGCAGCGCGGCAGATGCGTTGCGCACTCTTGCAGACATGAACCTGCGGCAGGGCCGCATCGGCCAAGCCAAAGAGTTGTATCAGGCCGCGTGTGATGCTGGCGACAGGCTTCTTGCCGGTCTTAAACTTGGCATGGCCCATCTGGCCGAAAATAACGTGCCCCTGGCCCAAATTGCGGTTGCACGAGCGGTGGAAAACATGCCCAAGGCGCAGCTGATACGTCACAAACATATCCTGCCGCTATTGGCAGCAGCTCACAACGAAGCGGATATGTTTCTGGTGCTGGCCCATATTTTTTACGCGCTGGGCAGAAGTATGGACACCGGATTCTGGAAGCAGACACCTGATCTCTGCCCGGACACGGCTCTGGAGCTGGCACATATGTCCTGGAATCTGTCACCCAGCCCAGAAAGTATGGACCTTTTGCTGAAGGCGGCGGGAGACCTGGGCGGGGAATTGCTGCCCGAACTACTGGATGCTGTACTTAAAGGCCTGCTTGAAGACCGCCATATTGTGCACACGGCAGCCCTCGCCGAATCCTATTATGCTCCGGAAGTGGCAGTTCAACTGTTGTCTGGCCTCAAACGCAGGAGATTGCATGAGGCCACTCAACCCGCTGGCAAAAATCACTCTGAATAACTAGTATTGCCGATAGCAAAAAAACGGTTCTTTTCATTGCGGTGAAGTGCGGCAAGAACGCTCCACTAAAATGAAAAGAACCGTCCGACACCCCAATTATCAGAGCTGTCTAAAGCGACCTTCAGTTTTTCTGAATCCAGATGATGCTGGCCTGGCGACCGGAAGCTTTGGCGCAGCGGTACGAGAAAAACTGGTAGTTATTGCTGGCCGTGCAGAGGTCGAGGCCAAAAATATTGCGCACTGGAATTCCGGCCTGCACAAGCTGATGACGGGTTAATCCCCAGAGGTCCATAGTATTATTGCTTGCATCGAACCAGGGGCTGAACTGTGCCCCCCATTCCCTGTCAAAATTGACAAATTCCGCTTTGCCGGGGCCAAGGCTCGGCCCCCGGACAGCAAACACGTCCTGCGGTTTGATGTCATAGCGCTCACAAAAACGCACCACGCCCGACAGGGGAAAATCACAACGGTTGCCACGCCAGCCCGCGTGCATGGCCGCCACATATTTGCCGCTTTTGTGGGCAAGCAAAATGGGCTGGCAATCCGCCGTCTTTATGAGCAGCCCCATACCGGGCTCTGCCGTGGCCATGCCGTCGCCCTCTTCCTGCGTTGTTGCATTGCAGGCTACCGGAGCGGGCTCAAAGGCCATTACATCGCCGTGCACCTGCAACAATTCAGCCCATTGGCACAAGCCCTGAGGTTGCAGACTTGCCAGCATGTTTTCGCGATTGGCCGTGACGAGCGCCGCATCATCCCCCACGCTGAAAGAAATATTGCCGCCGCCGTATTCTCCGTGACAAACACCGCCAGGGCGGGTCTGAAAGATGCAGCGCACAGAATCCAGACCGGGAAACACAAAGGGTATATAGCTTATAGACACAGCATACGCTCTTCAGTGCATAAATGGTGAACCCGCTGGTCCCAGGGGGCCAGAGGAAGAGAAGGAACAAGCTGAAAATCAAAACAAAACCCTAGACGGGGGCAGTCAAGCCCGGCCTCTAAAAAGCGGTCATAATAACCGCCGCCGTAACCAAGGCGCCCGCCTGTAAGGTCAAAAGCCAGGCCAGGCAAAATCATCAGCTGGGGGGCAAATACATTACCGCTGCCAGAAGAGGCCGCGTGCGCTGCCCCGGCGGCCACATCTTCCGGGCCAACGCCCGGCAAATCTGTATCAGGCTCAAGCAGGCCAAAGGGCCCGGGCCGCAGCTGTTCACGGCTGGAGCAAGCCACAAAATCCATAATACCGGGTTGCCCGCGCCGCACACGCGGCAGCCAGAGCGTGCGCCCTTCGTTCCACGCGGCATCAAGCAGCAGGCTGGTGTCCATCTCGTCCTTGATGCCAACATAGAGCGCCACCGAAGACGCCCTGCGCCAACAGTCAGCCATAAGCAGATTCTTTTGCGCTGCCTCGGCACGCTTTTCCGCAAGATGGGCGGGCTGTTCACGCCGCAGCGTGCTCATGCGTTCACGCAGCGCTTGCTTGCGTTCGGCCAGTTCGCCCGGCGATCCCGGCGAGGCGGGCGGTACGGACATGCAATCGCCTTGTACCGTGTTTTTTTCACTCATGCCGGGCCTTTCCTTATGTACTGAAGTATGGCAGCATCATTGAAGCGTTACTATAACAAAGGACACACTGCCATGCCAAGCTCTGACACTCAGGACTACCTCTGGATCGCTGTGGGCGACATCCACGACGAAACTGAACGTTTTGCCCAAATTCCTGAACTGGGCCAGGCTGACGGCATCATCGTCACCGGCGACCTCACGGTGACGGGCAGCGTCAAACAGGCAGAGCTGGTGATGGACTCCTTGCGCAGCCATAATTCTATGATTCTTGCACAGATAGGCAATATGGACCGCCCGGAAGTAGACCAGTGGCTTAGTGAAAAGGGCTGGAACCTGCATACCGTCACACGCGAACTTACGCCGGATACGGCTATTTTTGGTGTTGGCGCTTCGACCTTCACACCTTTCGGCACGCCCAGCGAATTTCCAGAGTCAACTTTCGCCGCATGGCTTGAAGGCTGCTGGCAAAAGGCGCGGACCTATCCGCACAGCGTGCTTGTCTCGCATAATCCGCCCAGGGACACAGCTTGCGACGTTATTCCCGGCGATATACATGTCGGCTCCACAGCAGTGCGCGAATTTCTTGAAGAAGCCCAGCCGGACATCTGCCTGTGCGGTCACATTCATGAAGCACGGGCTGTAGACCGCGTAGGGCGCACCATTGTTGTTAACCCCGGCGCTCTGGCTCAGGGCGGTTATGTACTTTTGCGCTATAACTCCGGCCAGTTATCCGCAGAACTCAAGGTTCTTGAAGAAGATTAGAGGGCAGACTCGCCTGCCCCCCAGCATGAATATAAAAATGCCGCCCGAATTCAAAACCGGGCGGTATTTTTTATGACAAATAAAGTCTGCGCAGTGTATTTGAAATAACTAAAAAAATATTTGTATTAGCCATGTGCGGACGGCCCTGCATCCCCCGCATTCCACAGGAAAGCTTGCATATTTTTCAAAAAAACGTACTCTCCAACAAGCAGACTAGTATGCCTACTGCAAAAGCGCGCCACACGGTGCTGCTGCGGTAAATTTCTCATGAAATTCAGGCATGCTGCTGAAATTTTTCGTGGAGGCGAACCCGCCCCGCAGACAAAGGATGTTCATGACCAAAGACCAAGAAACCCCCGTGACAGAGACCAAAAATTCAGGCGAAACAAGCCCGAAACCCTCAAAACCCAAAACACGCACCCCTGCCAGAGGAAAGACAGCTACTGCCCCCGCAGCATCTGCCAAAAAGGCGGAAAAAACTTCGCCTCCCTCCTCCCCTGCTTCCAATACATCTCCCAAGGATTCCTCTTCATCCGCCAGTGCGGACTCCGCGCCCAAAGCTACCACGGCCAAAGCTACCAGAAGGCCAGCAGGCAAAGCAGTTGCCAGTAAAAAAAGCGCAACGCCTGATACAGCCAAGGCCGAAAAGCCAGGCAGTGTGTCCGGTGCAGCGGTAAAACCTGCAAAATCAGCAGAGCCTGCCACTGCCAGTGCGGACAAAGCCACAGCCAAAAGCGCGGAAAAGACCTCTGCCCCCAAGGCCGATGCTTCAACATCTGTTACTGCTGACTCTGGCAAAAAAAATACCGCCAAGCCAGCCGCCGCTCGCGGTAGAAAGCCAACGGCCAAAACGGGCAAGGATACCGCAGCCCCTGCAAAAGCAAGCGCCAAGACAGCTTCGGTGGCAGCCGCCCAGGAAAAAACTCCTGCCGGCGTGAGCGTTGCCGCCAAGAGCCGCTCCCCCAAGGCCGATGAGTCCAAAGCTCCGGCTAGGCCCGATGTTGCCAAAACAGAAGCCATCAAGCCCGATGCATCCAAGAGCGCTGCTGGCAAGCCTGCCAGCGCAGAACTGGGCAAAACCGCTGCTGGCGGCCCCGGAACTGACACTAGGTCTTCTGGCGCGCCCAAGCCCCGCCCTTCTACCAGAGCGCGCACCGCAGCCCCCCGCAAAAAAACGGCTGCTCAAAGCTCCACCGGAAAGCCTGCTGCACATATTGAAAATAAAATTTCCCCTGCTTCCCCCGCCTCAGCTAATGCAGCCCAGCCCCAGAATGTACCCGATTCTCCTGCCAATGCGGGTCAGAAGCCCTCTCAGGCCGCACGGGCAGTCAGTCCTGTAACTGCTTTTGAAGACCAGATTTTTTCGCTCACTGCCACAGCCACCTCAAGTAGTGAGGTACTGGCTCTGGCTTCCGGTGAAAAGCTGGCTATCACCAGCCGTGAATCTCTTGCCATTACAGGCTCTGAAACCCTTGCGCTTGTAGCTACGACCGATTCGCAGGATGCAGACGGACACACTGAAGGTTCCGGCGATGCCCCGCGCCGCAAGAATAGACGCGGACGCCGCGGTGGACGCGGGCGCAACCGCAGAAAAGAGCAGAATGGCGATACCGCCGAAATGCAATCTGCCGACAACGCTGCGGATGACGATGTAAAGGACGCCGTGGCACAAAACGGCCAGAGCCAGACCACGGCTGAAGCGGATCAGGCCCGCTCGCCATCGCCAGCCGATACTTCAGAAAAAGGAAAGTCCGAAGCTGTCAGGCCTGCCAGCAACAAAACTGCTCCTGCAGCTGTAGCGGGAAAGGTAAAGTCTGAGACAGGCTCTGGACGTCGGCGCATGTTCATCAGCGTTCTGCCGGGCGAACAGGTCGAAGTGGCTCTGACAGAAGACGGACAGTTGCTGGAATATTATCTGGATATGCTGCACCAGCGCAAGATCAAGGGTAATATCTATAAGGGCGTCATCCATAATATCGACACAAATCTTCAGGCCGCTTTTGTCAGCTACGGTGCTGGCAAGAACGGTTTCTTGCAGATTGACGAAATTCATCCCGAGTACTGGCTGACGCATCATGAGCCCGCCAAGGGCAAAAAATTTCCGCCAATCCAGAAGGTGCTTAAAGCCGGACAGGAAGTGCTTGTACAGGTTGTAAAGGAGCCCACGGGCAGCAAGGGCGCGTTTTTGACCACATGGCTGTCCCTTGCCGGGCGTTTTCTTGTGCTCACCCCCGGACAGGAACAGATTGGGGTTTCGCGCAAGGTGGACGACGATGAAGAACGCACCCGCCTGCGCGAGATGATGAACGGTATTGATCCCGGCCAGGGTCTGGGCGTCATAGTACGCACGGTCAGCGCAGGCACCACCAAAACGACGCTCAAGAACGACCTGCAGTATTTGAAGCGCGTCTGGCGCGATATACGCAAAAAAGCCACTGAAGTTACGGCCCCTTCCCTTATCTACCAGGAGCCGGGACTGTCCGAACGCGCGGTGCGTGACTATCTGACGGAAGATGTGGGCGAAATATGGGTGGACAACGAAGACGTGGCCCAGAGCATTCGCGAAACCGTCAATCTGCTGTTCCCCCGCAAAAGCGATCTGGTGCGTCTGCACAGCGATGCGCGCACTTCCATGTGGGAACGCTTCAACCTGCGCCGCCAGCTGGACCAGATCTACACCCGTGAAGTCTTGCTGCCGTCAGGCGGGCGGCTGGTCTTTGACCAGACCGAAGCTCTTATGGCCATTGACATCAACTCTGGCAAAATTTCCGGCAAGGGCAACTTTGAAGCTATGGCCCATAAAACAAATATGGAAGCCGCTGAAGCTATCGCCCGACACCTCAAGCTACGCGATATCGGCGGGCAGGTTGTCATCGACTTCATTGAAATGCGCGACAAAAAGCACGTTATTGAAGTGGAAAAAACCCTGCGCACCATCATGAAAAATGATCGCGCCCGGCACGATGTGGGCCGCATGAGTTCATTTGGCCTTTTGGAACTGGTGCGCCAGCGCACAGGTTCGTCGGCACTGGCCATCACGATGGAACCCTGCCCCGCATGCGGCGGCACGGGCCAGCGCCGCAATCTTGAATGGCAGGCCCTTCAGGTTTTGCGGGAACTACGCCGCATGATGCGCGCAGAAAGCAAAGAAAAGTGCATCTATAGCGCCTCGCCTGAGCTCGCCCTGTATCTGCTCAACCATAAGCGCGACAGTTTGCGTGAAATGGAGCAGGCCTACAGCAAATGTCTGGAAATATCCGTGCGACCTTAACAGACCGCGCAAATTATAGCCTCCGGAAAGCCCGCCTTTCCGGAGGCTGCTGAAGCTCACCTTCCTGTGCCTATGCCCTCTGCCGCCCCCGAACTCTATATGAACGAATTTACTCCCAAATGCGATGCGCGCAGCCTGCTGCTGCACGTTTGTTGCGGCCCTTGCGCTGTCATGCCGATCACGCGGCTGCTTGATGAGGGTTTTGCTGTCACAGCCTGGTATATGAATCCCAACATACATCCCCTGTCCGAATACCTGCGCAGAAGGGATGCGGCGAGCGAATGCGCCGAAAGGCTGGGCATTCCCATTTTGTATGATGACGCCAGCTGGAACATCACATCCTGGTTGCGCGCCGTAGCAGGACGAGATACCGCGCCCCAACGTTGCACGTATTGCTGCTCAAGCCGCATTGAGGCGGCATTTGCCACAGCCAGACGGCTTGGCTTCGCTTTTGTGAGCAGCAGCCTGCTCTATTCACGCTATCAGCCTCACGAGGTCATCAGGCAGGCAGGAGAACGCCTGGCGTGCGCAGACGGCACCGGGCCTGATTTCGTGTACAGGGATTTTCGCGAAGACTGGCAGGAAGGCATTGATAGATCCAAGGAAATGGAGCTGTACCGCCAGCCCTATTGCGGTTGTATTTATAGCGAAGCTGAACGGTATGAAAAGAAGCTGACGCGCCTTATAAAAATATGATTCAAATTATTTACATTTTTTGCTTGACCTTACCCGGGATTTTCCGTAAACACTTTCTTGCCTGAACGATCCCCGATAGCTCAATTGGCAGAGCGGGTGACTGTTAATCACTAGGTTGGCGGTTCAAGTCCGTCTCGGGGAGCCAAAGAAATCAAGCCCTTACAGCTAATCACTGTAAGGGCTTTTTCTGTTGGGCTACCACCGGGCTACCACCACCGAAAATAAAATATATGGGTCTACCACCCAAGCCAAGGATACGCATTCCTCCCTAGGTCGTTTTTTGACACTTTCAACCTGCTCCACAGCCATTCCAGGGTAATCCCCCCAGAAAGAACTGCCCTCCCCACTAAAAGATTTTCCTGGCAATCTAAAGGCCAACATCATTCCCCTGCGTAAAAAGTGGCTAGCTGTTCGAGCATATTTTTTACAATTGATTCCTTATTATCTTTCCATAGCTTCGCTGCAATAAAAGGGATCTTATTATCCTCGGATATCTTCCTAAAACGCTTTAGTTTTCGGCTTACAAAGGTTCTGCTATTATCTTCGTCTTTGCTATGCTTCCACACTTCTTGATCTATCTCTGCCCACCTAAGGCCCTCAATCGCCAGCATATACGCCTTAATCACTTTTAGATTGTCTTCATCATTTATATAAATTTCTTGCAATCTTTTACACCGATCTAACATGTACTGTTTGGGGTCATCAGAGATAAATTTTTTCTCTATTTCATATTCGAGAACATTACGAATCTCATTTTCATCAAACATCAGCTTCTCTATGTAATTGAAAAACTCTTTCCGAGATTTCTCTTCATCATCAAAAAAATGGAAACGCTTCTTGTATTCATCAAAATTGAAAATAAAAAAATCTTCCTCATGACTTAATGGATTTGAGTACGATAAATCTTCCTTATTAAAATAATCACTAGTGTACTGATATTGATGTGCATAAGTATATTTACAATTTTTATCAACATTTATAAATTTTTTACATTCTCTATTGAGAACATTTTTCTCAAATACTATCTGTATTATATCTATATTATACTCATATAAAATATATTTAATGCTTCCAAAACTGTCTTGCTCTTTTTTTATGCATAGATTTGTTATACACCTTTTTATTCCACCACAATATTCTTTATTCAAAACATTACAATTATTGTGCAAAGTTAACTCAAGATATTCAAGAGCAATCTCACATTCCTGTTTATTCAGTTCAAAAAATATCTTCTCATTTTTATATACATGGATAACATCAGGTTGAAATGGACTATTCCGCAGATCATTGCAATAAACGATATATTCACCATCATCAAACTTCATCCTCATACCTTTGATATTTTTCAAACGTTGTTCATCCATTGCTATCAAAACGTTGTACAAATATTTTCCTTTGGAGTCATTCCCGGAATGCAAATCAATATCTTGCTCAACGGGAGAATTAACTTTTCTATCGACATATACGCTAAAGTCTTCAGCTGCTTTTGTACTGATTGCAATGATGGCGTTGGCATTGGATGGAATTATCGTGAAGATTGTATTGTCAGGATACTTGAATCTTGTGTTGCACTGACTCGAAGCCAAAATCTGACGCCCGTCATCAAAATGATAGGCTGCCAACTTTCCTGCGTGGCAAAGTTCCGCCAACCTCAGCAATGGAATGTTCAATTTTTCGCAAATCTGCTTCCCCAATAGAAATTTTGCATATCCCATCGCGCTAGCTCCAAGTTTTTTGATGTAACAGATCACTATAATTATCAAAAACCTAGGCAATCAAATAAGTAAATGCGTGGCAGTATAGTCTCGACAAGTTCCCCTTGCCGTTGAAATCCTCAGGTACACGCCATCAGAAATGATAAATGCATTCTTCCTTGGAGCGCATCCGCGCGCTAAAGCTCCAGGAGGGGAGAAGGTAAGTTCACTGTAAGTTTATATTTATATAACATACTGTAATAAAATGAAAAAAAAATCCAAACATCCATCCCAATGAAAGTAAAATGACAGTGCTTTAGCAAGCACCAGATGCTACTATGCAAACAACATCTTGAAAAGGAGGTGATGAAAGTGTCTGTGGCAAATATCCAACCCAGCCCAAATCGTTGGCTCACAGAAAAGCAGGTTGAAGAGCGTACTGGCATAAGCAGAAGCACCCTTCAGAAGCAGCGGTTCAATAGGACTGGCCTACCATATGTAAAGGTTGGCGCTCGTCTTGTCCGTTATTCTGAGGCTGAGATCGTCAAATATATGCTGGCGCGTCAAATTGATCCCATCAACTAGGTCGTCTGCCCTCTATCCTCGGCGAAGGGCGGGATGAGAGTAATTAATAAAACAGGCTAGGGTCGAAAGAATCAAACCCAAGTTCTTTGATAATTGAATAGAGAACTTTGAAAAGGACGATGCGGCAGTGTCGCGTAGTCCCCGTGGTTGCTAATGAGGCCTCGGCTCCTGACAGATGTGTTGTTCGCTTTTTGCTAAAACTCTACCCATAACCACTCCTAAAAGTTGGGAGTGCCATTTTGGAAAATTCATATGTCAAATGAAAAACCTACAGCACCGCTTAGCATGAACACCGCTAGTGCTCAAAGCTATAATCCGAAAATGATGGATCATGATACACGTAACGCAATTTTCAGCTTCAGAGAAGAAATTCATGAGGCGCTTCAGCTCCCTCCGGAAGATATGGCCAAAATTGACTATATCGAGTGGCAGTTGAACTGGAAACCCGTACTTACCGCTTGTGTTTACCCTAAAAAATCCTAGACCTAAGAGCATGAGAAGCAGGCGTTGCCTGCTTCTCATGCTCACGGAGAAAAAAATGCCCCCTTATTATCGAGAGATGATTAACGAAGCAGTGGAGACCGGCCAACCAGTCAGAAGGGTTTGCCAACTCGATTGCCACTACAATGTTCCTGCCTCAGTGCCCAAAATGACTATTGATACTACGGCAAGGGTTGCGCCTTCAAGCCGTTGTTGCCACGGCTATCCAGCCTCACTTACTCCGGCGCCTTACACTCGCGCGTATTTGGAAAGATTCATCGACAATTGGCCTGCTCGCAAGCAGGCCCATACAACTGAAAAGGGCATTGCCCTGGCAGGAAAGGATTCGTTCTCTTCTGCCTTTAACAGGGCGTTCAGTATGTCTAATGTCACGAATACCTATGCCCCGGATGACGACCTGATCAAGGCAGCTGTTTTTGAAGCTCTTCTTGAGCGGGAGGCATCTTGCCAGTTCGCTTCCGGCAGCAATGCCAATCTTCATGCGCTTTTGAATATCAAGGAAAGCCATGGCCGTGAGAGCATGACGGTTTCTGGCGAGCTTGGGCCAGATAACGAACTGAGGTGGGCCCTTAACCACGGCAGAACCACAGGCAGGACATGGGCGAAGCTGCTTGGCATTGTTTATAGCTTGTCCCACATGGACGCCTTGGCGACTCTGGCCAATATCCTGAGCATGAGCTTTGATAACCTTTCTAAGCTTTCCAGTGATAGACACGCTGTTGAATTGAATGGTGGATCGCGGCCAATCGAAGACGTGCCAGACACTCTTCATCTGCCTGGGCTTCCGACTGGATCGGCTTGCGCTGAGTTGATGGAGACAAGGTACATCTACGGCAATGCCGGGCAGAGAATCGGAGCCATCCTGCGCTATCAGTTGAATGGAAGTGATTTCTGTCTGCCTGCCACGGTTGGTCATGGGGTTCTTTGCGTGGGAAAATACAAGCCGACAGCCCACTTCCTCAATCAGCACCTCATGGACAAGCACCAGTTTGCCAAAATTATTTTTTGCCAAGACATGCGCACAGCCCTTGCCCTTGAGCGTATGCTTGGCGAAGCGCGAGGTTACGACCCCGAAAAATTCATTGTGACGGCCCATTTGGGCACTGACCTTTCCGTGCTTCCCTGGAATTATTTTTATGGTCATGAGGTTGTGTTTATCCATGCTCCGACAAAAAAATGCATGGCGCTGGTCAAATTGTACAAGGATTACAGTGCGGGTGCACAGGCTAAGAGTTTCCGTATCTACTCTGGCTTTCTTCTGCATTCCCAGCCAGGTCGTGACCTAATAGGCCATGTGGAAGGCATCACAGATGCCGAGGAAGAACTGCTGCATAAATCGGTATGGCTTGATACCGTTGAGCGTCCCACGTGGCTGATGGAACAGGTGGTCAAGCAGGGCGTTTCCTACGATGAATTCGTGGCATGGGGGCAAAGCTTGAACATTTTCAAAGGATCCCACAAAACCAGCAAAGTATCGCCAACGGGGCAATCATACTCGCTCCCAACTGCGGATCCCGCTCTGACACCTCCGCTTGCACACAGCTTAGATATAGTATCGCTTTACCACATCATACGCCCAGGTAGCCTTGTTGCGCTCGTGGGGCCTAAGGGGTCTGGAAAAACTCAGTTTGCGATGTCTGTTTGCCGTGGGGGCATCTATGGCAACACGACATGGCCTTTATTTAGTGGAAATGGGGTTAGCGCTGGCAATGTTGCCTATATTGACGCAGAAACGCCCTATGATGAATTTTGCGCCAACCAACAGCAGCACGGCCTTACCGAAGTATGCGGCACCCGTTTTTTTGGGCTGTCGAGGTTCGATCCTCACCTCCCAGGTTTTTGCAATACCTTTTCTTTGACGGATGCAGTATTTCGCGAAGGTTTAGCCACCTACCTCCTAAAAAATAAATGCCGCGTCGTTGTTTTGGACAACCTCACAGCCTTGATGGGCGACGGCGTACATCACGGAAAGGCGGCTGAAACCTTGCTCGATTGGGTCAAAATGTTGCAAAGCCATGGGCTGTGTGTGGTGCTTGTTCACCACAAAACGACCGATGTAGGAACTCCCCAGCATGGTGTTCAAGCAAGAGGCAGCCATCTCTACACCACCCTGGCCAGAACGGTCATTACTCTCGTAAGTAGCTCAGAAATACTGAATAATAGTGTCGCACCGAAAATAGCCCAAACTAAAGCGGCACAGGATGGGTTGACTGTGGGGATACGGTTTGACGCGAGCAAGCCTGCTCCAGTTCTTGATAAGAAATCCTTTTGGCTGCACTTGTCGTTTGGGGCTTCAGAGTGGCAGTTCCTGGCCGCTACCGGAGCAGATGGGAAGGAAATTGAGTTTGCCCAAGTCTGCTCTAAGCCGAAGGTTGATCTTATAGTTCAAGACGCCCCCTCAATTAATGCGCCTAAGTCTGAGGATATAGCGATCCTTGACCAACTGTCTTCCGACGAAAAGTCGGTATACGACATGGCCAAGATTGCAGGAACGGTTAAAACCGCTGATATCGCGCAGGAACTGGGTTGTAGTGACAGAAAAGCCCGTAACCTCACAAAAAAGCTTAGAGGAACGCGGACTTCTTGAACCCAACGGAAACTTCGGCTCCCAACAGGGATATCGCGTAAAAAATTAGTTCTGTCCGCCTATTCTTAATAGCGCGTGGCTTTCGGGTCACGCGCTATTTTTTTGTCTTTAACACAACAGTATTGCGCATATTGCTTGGCCTGACGCAGTGTCCCGTCGGAAGCAGCAACCTGCATTCCTGCATCGGCCTGCAAGCGCCTTCTGCGTTGAGTGCGAAGTTAGATGTCAAGCCTGCACCTCTCTCGCATTTGGCCTGCATTATAATGAAACGTTCCTGCATTGTTGCCTGCATTTACCCTGCAAAATAGCCTGCATGCAGGATCCGAAAAAAGTCGTTGATAAGCATTTCAGCATGTTAAGCTAGTATCCATTTTACATGGGGAGGGCAAAAAGGCGTTAAATGCAATTTGATTTGTGGGGGATGAGTTACAAGATGCCTATGCCTCCATGAGCGTGAACACCTTGGCCCCTGTAGTTGGGCTGAATGAAAACATTCCAGAAGTTGTAGCCGCACAAGGCGATGCTAATATTCCACACAGCGCTGTGCAAAATTTTTGTTCCCCACCCCACCTTTTCAGGTGTATTGGCTTTCGCACACCTCGCACACCTCGCACAGCGTAAAAACACGCTTCCTCAAAAACAAAATTAAAAAATACATTTCTGCTGATTAGTATATGTGTAATAGCCCGATGCAGACCATTCTGGCCCTGAACGACTATCGCACGCATACTTATCAGGAGTTGTCATGGAAAGCTTGAATGGTTCCTCAACGCCAACAGGACAAAAGGAAGAACGGATAGTCTACGCGGGCCATGCTGATCAGGAACACGCAGACTTTGCGGAAATGCCTCGGCAATGGAGAGAATACCCTGCCTCAGAAGAAGGCATCAGAGAAGCAGTAGCTGACGGCTATACAGCCATTTCTATTTACGAATTCAGTCACCCTTTTGAAAAAGGCAAAGCTCAGCCCATGCGCTACGGTGACATGGTGTTAGACTTCGATGCCAAGAAAGAGCTGTTTGATAACGATGGCATTTCTTTGGGCAAGGTGGGTGATATTGGTAAGGCGCTTGAAGCTGTTCGCATTTTCAGCAGGCTGCTTACCCAAAAATATGACGTGAACCCCAACCAGTTGCATTATTACGCCAGTGGCGGCAAGGGCTTCCATGTGGTTATCCCACGAGAGCTTATAGGTTCAGAAGCTGGTGATATTGAGTTGCCTGCCATTTACAGGCGTACCCTTGATTCCATTCTGAATCTTTTTGCCCATAAGGAGCTCTGGGATGGTACTGTCTTTGGTGCGCTCAAAGATCGCCATAAATTGGCCCCTGAAGACCTTTGTATCGACCCAAACGGATTCAAGGGAGGCAAAGGCCAGCTCATACGCCTGCCCCACATTCAACGGGCTGACGGCAATTACAAGGTGCCGGTGACATGTGACGAGATCATGCACAATGGGGCTTCCTTTTTTGAGGAACTCGTCAAGAAAGATCGGCATATTGAAGGGGAAGGAAGCCGGAATGGTATCACGTGCGCTCCCATGCTGGAAGAAGTTTACCTACAAGCCAAAAAGTTTGTTTGTCTTTCCAGCGACAGGCGCAATGCCAATAGTCAGATTGCAAGCCTTGAAACAGAATGTAAATTTGTGACCTTCTGTGCCCAGCATGCGGGTGAGGTTACAGAGCCCCAATGGTTTGTGCTCGCCAAGATTATGGCTCACTGTGGAGCGATGGGGCAAAAGCTGTTCCACATATACAGTCAGCTTGATCCGCACCGCTATAATGAAGAAGAAACACAAAAGAAGCTGGATAATGCCCGCAATTATCCCATCATCACCTGCAAAGAGGTCCAAAAAGTATTCCCTTGTTCAGGCGACTGCCGGGTAAAATGCCCTATGGATATTTATCGGCGAAAGCTCGCTGCGACTCTCGAAGTTGATGCCTTTGCCGTACTGGACGAAGGGCTTGTGTTTTATCCAGATGCCAGCGACAAAACCACTTATGAAAAAATCTCTTCATCACTTGAAGTAAAGGCTTCTGCTCGTGACGCTGAAAGTTGTGGTTGGTCAAAAATTATTGAAGTGCGCGATCCTGACGACATACTCCATCAGTGCCTAGTACCCTTCACATCCTTAAATGGTTCAGGTGAAGAAGCTCTTGCGCTCCTGTCGGAAGCAGGTTTGCTACTGGAACCAGGCAGACTGCCCCGCCAGCGGCTTATACAGTACCTCAACAAGGCAATCCCAAAGCAGCGGGCTTTGATTGTTGAGAAAAATGGTTGGGTTGAAAAGGCCAATAAATTTGTACCTTTTGATCTGGGAACTCAGCACGGCCAATGCGAGTATCTATGCTCCCGCTTCCCTGTGGCGTCCAAGCTGTTTGAGTCAAAGGGAACACTCGAAGAATGGAAAGAGCATGTGGGGAGGTATTGCGAGAGCAACCCCCTTTTGCAGGTGACGATTATTGCGGCCCTGTCCGGCCCCTTGTTGACGCTCATGAGACATTCAGGTTTTGGCATTCATCTTTATGGCAATTCTTCCAGCGGCAAGACGACGAGCCTTTATATTGCGGGCTCTGTCACTGGCGGTGAGCTTAAGTCATGGCGAACAACAGACAACGGACTCGAAGGCATAGCGGAACAACATAACGACAACTGCCTTTTGCTTGATGAAATCAACCAATGTGACCCTGATGTGGTGGCCCAGGCAGCCTATATGCTTGCCAATGGCCAAGGCAAATCACGTTCTTCAAAGACCGGTGTCAGCCGTCGTGTACCGACGTGGAATTTGACATTTCTGTCTTCAGGCGAAGTGTCCATATCTGATCGTGCTGATCAGGGTTATAGGAATAAAGCCATGGCAGGTCATGAGGTGCGCGTTGTTAGCATCCTCGCAGACGGTGGTGCTGGTCACGGTACTTTCACGATCATACCTAATGGCATGCCTGCCGGAGAATTTTCCGACATGCTGGTACAAAACAGTAAAGAATACCGGGGCGCCCCATTACGGGCTATGATCCAGCACATCAAAGACGACCAGGATAAAATTTGTGATGCGGTCAGTGAGCATATGGATCAGTTCCTTGACGGATTTGACCGCATCACCTTGTCGTCACAATCTAAGCGAGTAACCAATCATTTTGCCTTCCTGGCTGGTGTAGGTGAAATCGCCATACGTCTCAACATACTGCCCTGGTCGACTGGAGAAGCAATGGCCGCTATGAAGCATTGCTTTGACTGGTGGCTCCGGGACAGAAATGGTGCGGTAGACTTTGAGATTGAAAAAGCAACAGAGAAGCTCCTGTCTCTGGCCCGTGCTGAGTTCTACGGGAAAGTTGGCGACACCTACCCAATCAAGAGGCTTGCTGCAGATAACCAAGACTGCTTTTTTATCCCCCGTACATACACAGTAGCCGTGATCTGTAAGGATTTTCAGTATAAATCTCTTGTCACTAATCTGAAAGAGAAAGGGCTGTTGATTCTGACCAAGGACGGTGAAGTGCGAGAGCAGTTCTGGCAAGGTTGTAACGATAATCGGCCAAGGGGGTTCGCTATTATCAGAGACAATTTGTACGGTGAATCTGCGGCTGGTATTATTGAGAGTCCTTTGCCTTTAGGGGAAAAGCTTTCAATTGTGTATCAGACCGTTGACGATAATGATTTTTGAAATTGAAAAAATGCCGTGTGCGTAGTGTGCGAGCTGTGCGAGTGTGCGGAAATTCAAATACAGAGGGTAGTAGGAAAATTAAATTCCTACTGCCCATCTCTATATAGTATGCCCAACACTACACAATTTAGCCCGATGAGGTAGCCACATGCGGCCATATCGTTCTCACATTACCAATCTCTACGGCACAGATCGTTTTTTCGACGCCTTGGAAAAAGAACTTCCACCAGTGTTCACGCGAGATGCCGCGTCAAAATGTATGGGGGGACTTCTGTCCGCTAAGACTATGTCAAATGCCGATGCCATGGGGATGGGACCATCTGTCCGAGTAAGAGTTGGAAAAAAAATTGCCTATGAGCGCACAAGTTTTATGACATGGCTCAGACAAAAATTGAGCGCATAGAACTCATAATACGACGTCATTGCTCTCCAGCCATTTTTGACTCGCATTCCCACCAGTGTCCAGTAATATGCAATTTGGCATTTCAGGTTGACGATTGTCATTATTAGAGTCAAATTTAAGATATTACTACAGCAGTTCGGTGGACCGAACTGCTGTAGTATGCTAAATTAATTTAAAATCGAGGGAGGATATATGTCCGAACCTCTGAATAGAAAATACGAAATTGGCAAGGTATACCCAATAAATATAAACGAGTTGCAACCTACCCCAGAGCAACCTAGAAAATACTTTGATGAAGGTGAGATCAAGGCACTTGCAGCAGACATTGAAGCAAATGGCCTTTTGCAAAATATCACGTTTACCTGCCATGAGGACAAGCTGATAATCATCTCTGGAGAAAGGCGAGTACGGGCGCACAATCAGTTGGGAAAGGAAGTAATAGAAGGCAAGTATGTTGAAGGTGATCTCTTGACCCTGGCCTTGATGGAAAACATCCTTCGGTCTGACTTGACAGCCATTGAGTTTGCTGAATCTGTAGCAGCCTTGCAAAAGCAAAAAAATTGCTCAAATGATGACATTGCGAGAATAATTGGCAAGAAAAAAAGTACCACGAGTGAAATATTAAAAATTGCGTCACTCCCTGAAAAAATTCGGAATGACGCCAGAACAAAGCCCTATATGACCCGCGAGCGCCTGTTGAAGGTCGCTCGCCGTAAGGATGCTGATATTCAGAAAAAGACGTATAACAAGCTGTGTCATATGCTTGAAAAGCCAGAGAACGCACCTAGAAAATCTTCTGAAAAATCTCAAGGAAACAAGAAAACCGGAAACCGTTTTGTTAATGCACATATCCGTAAAATCGAAAGAATGACGGAAGACCTCAACGTATCTTACGAAAAAATGCATTCAAAAATAAAGACTGAGCTTACAGATGAAGAAAAACAGGGACTGATAATAGCACTTGAAAAAATGCGGACTGCGATTGAAGTGATTATACCAAAGCAATAGAAAAATTGTGACGATTTGACTTTCAAAACTACACAAGCTCTAAATACACGGTGTAGGCTGGAGGACTAATGGCGGCTCTTAATCAGGCAAGAATCATCACTGCTTTGGAAAAAATTGTGACCGAAGCGCGGGAAGACTTCATATTCTCCTTTCTTCTGGCCTATGGGACGCCCAGAGCCACCGTCAAGCGCCTCCAGATGGGTGACAAGCAACGCAACCTCGCACAAGCCGCTAGTGATATTGGCGTGGCTCAAAAAATATATTTCCGCCCTCTGAAAAAGGGGGAGGACCCTCAAGACACTTTAACGTCTCTTCTTGCGTTGCCTCTAAAGAAGTGCTCCCCCAAATTTGGACAGGTATGATAGCTACTCAGTCATCAAAGGAGAGCACCCATGTCCAAGAGAAAAAATCATGCCCCGGCGTTCAAGGCCAGGGTGGCTTTGGCTGCCCTTTCCGGTGAGAAAACCGTTGCCGAACTCAGCGCCGAGTTTGGCGTCCATCAGACCTCATCCACAAATGGGTGAAGCAGCTCAAGGCGTCGGCAGCCGGTATTTTTACAGGTGAAATCAAGACCGAAGAGGCCAGGAAGGAAAAACAACTCCAGGTACTTCATGCCAAAATCGGTCAACTCACCGTGGAACGAGATTTTTTAGCAGAAGTCTGGGGGAAGCGGTGAGCGTCTCCCGCAGGCAAAGCATGGTTGATTCCAGCCATGCGCAGCTCAGTATGGTTCGTCAATGCGCTCTGCTCAAAATAGCCCGTTCCGGCCTGTATTATGTGCCCAAAGGCGAATCGGCCCTGACTCTTGCTCTTATGCAGGAAATCGACAGAGCCTTTACCGAATGGCCGTTCCTGGGAGTGCGCCAGATGCGTGATTATCTGGTACTGCTGGGCTATGGCGTGGGCAGAAAACGCGTTCGGCGTCTTATGCGCCTGATGGGGCTGATGGCGGTGTACCAGAAGCCCAAAAACAGTATTCCTCATCCAGAGCATACGCGCTACCCGTATCTCTTGCGGAGATTGTCCATCACCAGACCCAATCAAGTCTGGTGCGCGGATATCACGTACATCCCCATGCGCAAAAGATTTTTGTACCTGGTGGCCGTTATGGACTGGCACAGTAAAAAGGTGCTGTCCTGGAAACTTTCCAACACCATGGATGCGGATTTTTGTGTCGCGGCCCTGGAAGAAGCCTTGGCGAAACACGGCAAGCCCGATATCTTCAACACCGACCAAGGCAGCCAATTCACCAGCTTCGCGTTTACCAATGTCTTGCAGGAGAACGGTATCCGCATTTCCATGGATGGCCGTGGCCGCTGGCTGGACAACGTCTTCATCGAACGCCTCTGGCGCTCGCTCAAGTATGAATGTGTGTATCTGCACGCTTTTGAAACCGGCTCCGAAGCTCGTGCCGGAATCGGCAGGTGGATCGACTTTTACAATCGGCTCCGGCCTCACAGCCGCTTAGGCGGCTTGCCTCCGGACACTTACTACGAACAGGGGCTTGTAAAGGCAGCCTGATAAGGGAAAAGGCAGAAGAAGAAGAAGAAGAAGAAGAAAGACAAGCTAAGGAACCGCTAAAACCTGTCCGAACAACAGGGACCACCTTACTGGATGAAGGCTGGCGCTGCGGCGGATAAAACAAATGGAAACAGTTGAGTTATATGAACAGGAACCAGTGATGCTGCTAGATAAGAAAAGAAGCCCTTCCATACCTCAACCAGGGGAAGAAACGCTCTCGTCTATGCGAGAAAGGTCCGTGGTTTCGTTTTTTTGCGGATGCGGAGGGCTTGACTTGGGGTTTCTCGGGGGCTTTTCGTACAAGGGCACCAAAGTCCCCAAGCTTCCATTCAAACTTCTCGCCGCTTATGACCATGATGACAAGTGCGTTCAGACATACCTCAAGAATATTTCTGATCACGCAGAAGTTCGGGACCTATCCAGCTATAACCCTATTGAAGTTCCGGCCGCCGAAGTTTTGATAGGGGGATTCCCTTGCCAGGATTTCGCCACGTGCGGGCCACGTCATGGGCTGAAGTCCACCCGTGGAAGGTTGTACCAAGCACTGATTCAATACATGGAGGTTCACAGACCCCTTGTCGTCATCGGTGAAAATGTTCCAGGTCTCGCCAATATGAAACAAGGAGATGTGTTAAATACGATAAAACAGGACATCGCTTCGGCCGGATACAGGGTCGAGGTTTGGACTCTTTTTGCTCCAGATTATGGCGTTCCCCAGAGGAGGACGAGACTTTTCATTGTGGCGGTCAGAGACGATTTGCAGGGGTTTCCGGTCATGCCTAAGAGAACTCACACCGAGGAACACTACAGGACGACTCGCTGGGCGATAGAAGATCTTGAAGGGATATCGGACGATTCAATTCCAAACCAGTCGCAATATTTCAGAGCGTCAAGAGCAAAAAAAGGAAATGGCCAAGGAGACGAGACCACACCAGCCGATTCGCCTTCATACACAATCAGGGCGAACGCGAAGTCCCGTGTGCAGTTTCACTACTCTCTTGATAGACGGTTGACTGTCCGCGAGTGTGCCAGGTTGCAGACGTTTCCCGACAATTTTGATTTTCCCCATTCGGCCACGTCTAACATCATGCAAATTGGCAACGCCGTACCGCCGATTCTGGGAAATAAAGTTGCAAGAGCTATCGCCAAATATCTGGAGGGCGTGAAATGAAATCAGAGTCGCTAATAACGCAAGTCGTCGACATCACACCCACCCCGAAAATCCTTAGAACGTTGGGTGACATTCCGTTTGCCGCTTGGCAATGCTTGGCGGAACTGACCGACAATTCGCTGGACGCTTTTTCTGAGGCCGAAAACAAGGGGAAAGTTATAAATGGCCCCAGGGTCGATATCCATTGGTCCAGTGATTCTGTCGCCGCTTATGATAGAGAAATTGTCGTTCAGGACAACGGTCTCGGCATGGAACTCGAAGTCCTCCAGAAAGCTGCCAAGGCGGGGTATTCAAGCAACGATCCCATCCACAACCTTGGACTATTTGGAATGGGTTTCAATATCGCCACTGCCCGACTTGGAGATGAAACCCTTTTCCTTTCGGCGACTCCAGATGGAACTGAATGGGTTGGAATTAAAATCAGTTTTGAACAATTGATAAAGGAACAAACCTTTTCCGCTCCTGTTGTTAGGGAACCCAAAAAAACGCCTGACGAATCCGGCACTAAAATAATTGTCAAGAGCTTGAAGGACGGTGTTTTCGCGGAAATAAGGAAAAAGGAAAGCGCGATAAGAAGACAGTTGGAGACAATTTACACACCGATACTCAGCAGGAAAAAGGTTTCAATATTTGTACAGGGAAAGCAGCTTTCCCCCCGTCCACATTGCGTTTGGAGCGATTCAAGGTTTGTGGTTCGTAAAGGGGTTCGAGTAGAGGCGATCCAAAGAATAAACCGAGACCTCGGAGAGACATACTTCGACTCTCTGAAAAATCGCTACCTGACCGAAGACGAAGCCGCTGATCTCGATGTATCGATTAGTAAAGGTGGTGTTTTTCCGACACACATAGTCAAACGTGCCCGTCGGCTTAAGGGTTGGATTGGTATTCAGCGGTATGCCGACCCATCTGATTTTGGTGTGGATTTTGTTCGTAACGGACGGAAAATATTGGTTTCCGACAAATCCCTTTTCGGCTATGAAAATCCGGATACAGGAACTGACACGTCTGAATACCCAGTCGAACTAGGATCGACTGTTGGCGGGAGAATCGTTGGCGAGCTCCATGTTGATTACCTGATCCCGACGTATCAAAAGAATGGGTTTGATATCACAGACAGAGCATGGCGACTCACACGGGAAGCCGTTCGAGGCGCTGGACCGATTCTTCCCAAGAAAAGGCAAGCTTTGGGATACGATGGGGACAACGAGTCTCCTCTCGGTAGATTGGTTAACGCATACAGAAGAACAGACCCTGGCACAAAAAATCTCGCGGTTCCTAATTCATTGGCGAGAGAATTCGCCAAGCGTTTCTTTTCCGGGGACTTGGAGTACGAAACCGATGATAAGTGGTACAAGGTCGCTCAGGAATCAGACAGAGAACGGGGGGATGGCGGTAAAGGATTGACTCCGGTAAATTCTGGAGAGACTCCGTCAGATGACATTTCTAGCTATTTGCCCGGCGCTCAATCTGGAACTGGCTCTCATGCTGCCCCCTCTGTCAGTACTCCAGCACTGCCAGCACCTACTGTGGCTCCCGTTCCGGCGACTTCTGATAGAGATCTCTTGATTCAGCATTCTGACAAAGAGGAATCATTGTCAGGAAAATACTCTTACGACACAACTCCCGGAATGGAAATAACCGCCTGGAGAGTGCGTGACAGCCAAATCAAAATCCAAGGAAGCAGAGTGCCATGTCACCTTTATCAGGATGGAATCGAGGTTGATTTCTTTTTCGATCCGACTCATCCAATTCTATCCGAGTATCCACTTTCCCCTAAGCAATTGTTGCTGCAGGGCTTGGCAGAAAAGTTTGCGCTCCGTGATCCTGGCGTGTCTATTCAAGCGGCGTTTATTGGGCTCGTTGACAATCATTTGCTTGAAGAACGGATCAATCCCCAAGCTCTACAAGAACGGGCGCATTCGATTGTTTTGTCAATACGCGAAAAGCTGCCTTCTTTGCTCGGGCATCGATTTGCCAAGGTAAAAGAAGTTATTCAGTCTGTTGAAGCTGAAGAGGAAGAACTGGCAAAACGCCTGCTTGATGAGGCTCCAAATCTGCTCGGTGCCTATCAAGACTCCAGTGAAGAATCGATTCAGTCCCTGGCGTTTGTTTGCGACACGACTATAAAACGGCTGATAGCCGAATTTCCGGAAGAGTTTATGGACAACAAGCTTTTCGCGCAGCCTTTTGCCGACCTAAAGATTGGTAATGAGGCGATGCGTGAACGGTTGCGGAAAAACTCCCTTGAACGGGTCCTGTCCTATTTTTCCGATGTTATTTTGCTTCTTCAGGGCGGAAGAACGCAGAGCAAACAAGAACTTTTGAGGCACGCGAACACACTGTCTCTGTTGGAAGGACTCCTGGAATGAGTGAACCACAGAATGCGACTTTCCTGACTGAGGCTGTAATGGCGGGAGGAGACTGGAGAGCTCTTGAGCTCGCAGTCTCCAGGTTATTGCTGCACTGCGGTTGGAAAAATATCCAATATGTTGGTGAGAGTGGAGACAAAGGGGCTGACGTCTTAGCAGTGAGAGCGAACCCCACGAAAGGCATTGACGATTCATACCTCATACAAGTCAAAGCGGTCAATTCGTACTCTTATGTTGGCAAGTCCGCTGTCGATCAAGCCGTCAAGGGTCAAGCCTACTACAAAGCCAAAGTGGTAGTCGTTGCCACAAATGGGGACTTTACAAAATCAGCGTATGATAGAAGAGATGACCTCAACAGACAGGGGTATGATGTTAGGCTTTGGAACGGAAAATTTCTGACAGATCTTGTTGCAAAATGGCCTGAATACAGTGAAGAAAAGAGGTCGCCTCGTGAATATCAGTCAAAGATAGTCGACTCGGTTGTAAAGGGTTTTCACAGTGGCCGTAGAAAAGCGCTATTCGTTGTCGCGACCGGACTCGGAAAAACCGTCATCGCCTCATCGGTCGCCGACCTTCTTTATTCGACTGGCCTAAAAAAGATACTAGTCCTATGTCACGCTACAGACTTGGCTTTTCAACTCCAACGATCTTTCTGGGCGCAGATTTCCAAAAACATACCAACGAGAATATTTATGGATGGAGAGCCCCCTGTTCCTTCCGACGGAATCAACTTCGGGCTGTATCAGACGCTGTTTGGGTATCTTGGAGGAATCGAGCCAACCGCTTTTGATCTCATTATCGTAGACGAGGCCCACCACGCTTTGGCAAACGCTTTTTCGTCATGCATTGAGCATCTTTCCCCAAAACTTCTTATTGGCATGACGGCCACTCCCTGGCGTGGCGACGGTACATCGATTGAGTCTATTTTTGGCGAGCCGATTGAAAAGGTGTCGTTGGTCGATGGCATGAGGATGGGGTTCCTTGCCAAAGTCGATTATCGGATGATGTGTGACAACATCGATTGGGGACAAGTTCCGAAACTGGCTCGCACCTCGTTGTCCATCCGAGACCTTAACAAGCGACTTTTCCTGCCACAGAGGGATGACGCTGTTATCGCCAAGCTTCTTGAGTTGACCGCATCCATGGAACGTCCACGGATCGCGATATTTTCACCCTCAAAAAACCATGCGGACACATTCGCGGGGAAACTGGTGTCCTCGGGCATTCCAGCAGCCAACATGTCTGTTGATGACAAGGTTAAACGGCGACAGGTTCTGTTGAATTTCTCATCTGGAAAAATCAAAGCGGTTACGGCGGTCGATGTCCTGAATGAAGGTATTGACGTGCCTGACGTGAATATCCTTGTGTTCTTAAGGGCTACCCACTCCAGAAGGATATTCGTGCAACAACTCGGTAGAGGGCTCAGGATCTCACCAGGAAAAGAAAAAGTCATTGTACTGGACTTTGTCACGGATATAAGACGATTGGCGGCGGTCAAGGAGCTTGACAAGGAGGCCAAGGCCGACCCCAAGCCAGGTGAAGTTGAGACGGTTTTCCTGCGGAACGGGGTGGTGACGTTTAGCAATGAAAAAGCGCAGAAGTTCGTGGATGCATGGCTTGATGATGTGGCCAGCCTGCAGGACCAAGACGACGCTGAACGTCTGGCTTTTCCTGACACGGAGGCTTGGTCATGAGCAAAAAGGTTCCTGATGATATTGCTAAAGAGATAAAAGAATGCGTCTTTCAAGAGGCTGACCGAGTTAATTACCTCGCACGTTCTAGGACAGACAACGGCAATTTCCTCGCGCAACTGGTCACCATGTCAAATGTAGGAGGAAGATTGTCTCAGTACATGAAAAAAGCCGAGGTCCGCACATATATTAAAGACGCGATTCTCAATCGATATTCAAAAGATAAAACACAAGAGGAACGCCCAGACGATCTTGGGCCAATAATTTTGGAAAAGATAGGGATTCAAGCACTCTTTGTGGAACAAGAGGCAAAAAGTCAGATTTTACTATTCAAGTCCCCTGCCGACGCCAGTTTTGTGGTTGTGGCGGATGGCACAGTTCTAAAATGGGAAACCGCTTTACGCAAAGCGTTGCTTTATGTTGCCTCCAAACCGTTCTCCGAAAGCTCCAATGCCTCAATAAGGATTGTTTTGATGTTGTTCGCTAGGCACCAGAAGGTGTCTCCTTCCGATTTGCGCCATTTGGAAAAGGCGCTTTCGATGTGCAATGCGAAACCGTACATCTATGGAGAAGGGTGATTGGACAATATCAGCAAAGAAGAACGAAGCCGAGTGATGGCTGCTGTAAAGCAAAAGGACACCAAGCCAGAAATGAAGGTGCGCTCTTTCTTGCACAAACATGGGCTGCGATATCGGCTTCACGACAACAAGCTGCCAGGAAAACCAGACCTTGTTTTCCCAAGGTTTCGGACGGTTCTATTTATCCATGGCTGCTTTTGGCACGGCCATCCAGACGAGCAATGCAAATTAGCCAGAATCCCTAAATCGAATGTCAAATTTTGGAAAGACAAAATACGGGCAAACCGACAACGAGATGATAGAAATATCAAGCTACTGCAGGATCTCGGATGGAATGTTGTGGTGATATGGGAGTGTCAGCTTTGTAATAACGCAGCATTAGATGGGCTTGTATTTCAAATTCGTAGCGCTCCAACGTTAAGGGACAAAGATCAAAAACGCTCAAGTGCAGAAGAACAACCATGAAGTCATGGGGAAAGCATGTCTATCGCATCGGCTCAGAGGAGCGCCATGAAGCTCGCACAGGTGTCTTAGGCTCTACCTGTAATCGCTCCTAAAAATGGGGGGATTACCATTGTACCTTAATACGTTTTGTGGCACTTATAAGCATCCACATATTAGATGGTGTCGTCAAATTATTTTAGCCCATAATAAAATGCACCTGATTTGGACAGCGGCAAGAAAGGAACTGCTCCTCTTTGTATATCGTGTTGCGATTCCGCGCCAACGCTTCAAGTGTAAAAAAGCATTCTCGACAAGATGCCGGAGTTTGTAGACGTATTTATCATAATTGCGTTGGACTTTACGGTTTTTCTTGGACGGAATGATAGGCTCCATATCAGCCTTTACAGCCATTTCGACTATTTCGTCTGTGTCATATCCTCGATCAGCCAAAAGTGCTTCTGCGTTCAATCCGTCAATCAAAGCACAGGCTTCCTTGCAATCAGCTCTGGTACCTTCTGTAATAATAACTCTGACCGGCATACCATGCGCATCCACGGCCAAGTGTATCTTGGTGTTGAGCCCCCTTTTGTACGGCTCATGGCCTAGTTGCCACCGATAGCTCCTGCTGCGTGCGGATGCACCTTGCAGTGGCTCGCGTCAATCATCAGCCACTCATAGTCCGGTTCGACAATAAGCGCTTCAAGGAGCCCCTCCCAAACACCTCTGTCTCGCCAGCGACAAAAACGGCGATGGGTGTTTTTCCAATCTCCATAGTCTGGCGGCAAATCTCGCCAAGGAGCGCCAGTGCGCAGCATCCAAAAAACAGCATTAATAAACAGCCTGTTATCGCCGGCAGGGCGACCAACACTCCCTTCGCTTCCAGGAAGAAGCGGCTTTAAAAGCTCCCAAACTTTATCTGAAATGTCATGCATGCGGTGCGCTTGCATAGTCCCTCCAAGGTGTCTGTGAAGAGACTATAGCAGGTTATTTTTAATTTGATGACACTATCTAACTTAGACGTCGAAATTTTGCCGGCGGTTTATATATTAAAAAGGCGCAATTATGACCCTCCCCCCGAAAAGTATTCCATTGAAAATTTAGTGTGGTATAGGAGCATAAGGATGGAATATAGGATAATGTTATTCATAAAACCTTAAGAATATATTACTCTTACAAGAACACCAGAGTAATGTTTAAAATCACCCATAAAGCCCTGTCCAGCACTACGCTGGGCGGGGCTTTGTCATTTTGCTATCGACGGAGGATGCTCATATGAACCAATATCAATCCGAAAGTATCACCGACCTGGCTAAGGCCCTGCTCTGCGTACAGAGAACCGTTCAACCTGCTACAAAAGACGCGGAAAATCCCTTCACCCAAAGCTGGTACGCCAGCCTCAACAGCGTTATGGACGCCTGCCGGGACGCGCTCATCGAAAACGGCATCTGGTTGTGCCAGTACCCCGTGCCTGTGGAGCAGCCCAATTCCTTGGGGCTGGTTACCAAGCTGACGCATGCAGAGTCTGGTCAGTGGCAAAGCTCTCTTGCCGTGATTCCTTTGCCCAAGGCCGACCCGCAGGGCATGGGATCGGCAATGACATACGCCCGCCGCTACGCTCTAACCGCCATGTTGGGCATGGTCACGGAAGATGATGATGGCGAAGGGGCTAAAAACGGCAAAAAATCGCCTACACGGCCTAAATTGCCTGTAATAGCCCCTGAATCGCAAAAATCGCGTCAACGCGACCCATCCACCGCAAACAACATTTCGACCCCCTCAAATCGTCCGTCAGCAAGCCTTGAAAATCTCCCACCGCTGGAAGGTGTCACCTACCAGCAGATAACGGCTCAAGATGGGCGGCCCTGCATCATCGCTACCGGCAACATGCAGGCCAAAAAAGAATTGCTTACCGGCGCGGGCTTCCGCTGGAATGCGCAGCGCAAAATCTGGTGGAAATACGCTGAGGCTGCATAGTAAAAATCAAAATACCGAGTGAGAGGGCTGCCTGATGGCGGCCCTTTCGCTTTTATGGAGGCAGAGCATGGAACAGAAAGACCGCACGGAAGGATTACGTGCGTTAATTAGGCAAGGCCTGCAAGCCGTGGCCCACAAAGACACACTGGCCCATCTGGGCGACCGCTCCAGTTACATTGGCATGAGCGACATTGGCCAGCACTGGGAATGCCCACGAGCTGCACTGGCCAAAAAGGTGCTGTCCACCACAAATAACCTGGAGCGCCTTCTGACCCTGCAGCGCGGGCATTGGTTTGAATCCGGGGTTGGGCAAGCTCTGGCATCGCTGGGCCTGCATGTGCTGCCCCAGCTTGAGATCAACTGGCAACATCAGGGCGTGCCCATCAAGGCGCATCTGGACTTTGTGCTGGTCTGGGGTGCGCCCGTCAATGCCATACGCATTCTGGAAGTAAAAAGCACCGATAAGTTGCCTACTTCGCCGCATGATTCCCACCTGCTGCAACTACACGGGCAAATAGGTCTGCTGGCCCAATCTTGGGACAAGCCTGTATTCAGCCTGCGTGCTGAAGACGGTACGCTTCTGCATGACAAAATGACCTTTCCGCAACTTTGCCTTGCCCATCTTGGCCTGCATCTGCCCACAACTGCTACCGAGGCAAGTATGGAGGCATGGTTGCTCTGCCTTTCCATGAAAGAGGTAAGGGCGTTCGGCCCCTATGGCTTCAATCAGACCATGCTGGACACGACTCTTACCCATGCGATTCAGCTTTGGAGTGAGCTCACAGCATTTCGAACAGGGCAATTGTCCCTGGCGCAGGTAGATTGCGCTCAAGGCTTTTACCCATTGTGCTCGTACTGCGAATACAACACCGACTGCCCCAAATTCCCACAGGGTGTGCAGATGCCGCAATGGGAGCCAGCACTGGAAAAGCTGGCGTCCCTTAAGGAGCAGCGCACGGCTTTGGATAACGAAATCAAAGAAATGGAGACAGTGCTCAAACTTGTTCATCGTCAGGCTGGCACACGGGACTGGGTGGATACCGGCAAGTACCGCTTTCGCGTTTCAACTACATCAGGGCGTAGCACACTTAATCGTGACGTCCTGCATGAAGAACTGACCGACATCTTCCGCTTTGAGCATCTGGACGACATCGACGTGGACGCCCTGCTGGCCCGCTGTGAGAGTGTCGGTGCATCTTCCGAGCGCCTGTCAATTTCGCCAATAAATTTAATATAAAGGAGAATTGCTATGGGGTATTATTCTGACGTGCCCCTGTGCCGAATCAAAACAGGCGGTGTCTTTAAAAACAATCTGCTGGCATGGGTTTGCGCAGCAGATTGCGCTTGGGGGAGCGGGATAGGGCTTTTCGCTAAAGTTTGTCATGCAAGAGATAACTTCTGGCGGAATGGTGAATCCCTCATTCCCTTCAATTTCATAAAGCATTTGGTAATTCGTATGCACAATCAGCATGCGGACGCCATCCACCGGACTTTTTCGGCCTGATAAAGGGAAATCAGCAAGTTGCTCCGCAGCCTGCGAAAATTTTGTATCTAACCACAGGGCTGCATCACTACTGTCCGTAGCAATGTAATCGAAAATCTCTTCACGTCGTTGCATAGCGTGGGGGGACCATACAACCTTCACTTGCGGACAACCATCCTCTTAAGATCTGCACGTTTGGCAGAAAAGTAGCGTTCTACCTCTTCATTGGGAACGGCTTTACCATTTGTAAACGAATCCCGCCCGGCCTTTACCTCTGCATGTAGTAAGCTGACATCATTCAGATAGCTGTCCAATGCCTCGTTAATAATGGCTTCACGCGAGGTTGATTGCGCTACGGCAATGTCATCAAGTCGGGCCAGTCTGGTCTGATCCAGTTGTACTTGTGTCATGGACATGGTTGTCCTCCGTTGTTTCAACCATAATAACCGAGTGAGCGGCCTCCCGTCAAAGGGAGGCTGTTCGCGTTTCAGGAGCGAATATGAAAAGTGTTTCCAACGACCTCGCGAGCCTCCAGCCTACCGACCTTGACGCCGGGCAGGTTTTCAGCGGCAAATCATCCGGCACCACAGTCAAGGGCTACGCGGCAGCATCTGCATACACCCCGGCAATAGACTTCGACTACATATTCCACGAGTCCAGTCGGGATATTGTGGTCTGGTTTCTCGCTTCAGCCGTAGGTGAGTCTGCGAGCCGTACGGATGAAGACAGCAATTGGTTACACGGTAATTCATCAACGCAACCACTGTCGCTATCCGTAAGCGGTAAAGCCGCTAACGGCTACCGCAACCTGCAGGGACTGCAGGAACCGCTGTACGTCTTTGGCCCCACAGGCTGCGGCAAAACAAGCTGCATCAAGCAACTGGCAGCTAGGCTTAACTACCCCGTCTTTGAGGTGACAGGACACGGGCGGCTGGAATTTGCCGATCTGGTGGGGCACCTGACGGTCAAGGACGGCAACATGGTCTTTGAGTACGGCCCGTTGGCACTGGCCATGCGCCACGGAGCAATTCTGCTCCTGAATGAAATCGACTTAACTTCGCCAGAAATCGCCGCCGGGCTGAACAGCGTCTTGGATGGCTCCCCTCTGTGCATAGCGGAAAATGGGGGCGAAATCATCACCCCGCACCCCATGTTCCGTTTCGTAGCCACGGCCAATACCAATGGCGCTGGCGACGACACGGGCCTGTACCAGGGCACGCAACGGCAGAACCTCGCCTGGCTGGACCGCTTCACTATCTGCGAAGTGGGCTACCCCGATGCAGTTGTAGAGAAAAGGCTGCTGTCCCAGCGCTACCCCTCTCTGCCCGAAGCGCTTTGTGCCACCATGGTGGAGTATGCCAATGAAATCCGCAAACTGTTCATGGGCGAAGCTTCAACCGGCAATCTGACTAACACTATTGAAGTTACCTTCTCTACGCGCAGTTTGCTGCGCTGGGGAGATCTGACCGTGCGTTTCCAGCCTTTGGCTCATCAGGGCATACAGCCTGTCACCTACGCCCTTGATCGTGCTCTGGCATACCGCGCCAGCCGTGAAACACGCGCCATGCTCCACGAGCTGGCCCAACGCATGTTCCCGCAACAGGTGGAAGCTGAAGCCCTTAAAACCAAAACGACTGAAACAGAAAGCCTGCAAGGTGAACAAGCCCTGCGCTTCATGCGCAGCCATTTGAGAAACACTCCCACGGTGGCAAAGCCGCGTGTTCATTTGGAGGTAGCTCATACCTCTCTCGGTAAAAAACAGAGCGGAAAGTTCTGGATTGGCGAGGCCAGACCTGAAGGCCTTATGCTTCATTGGGGCAAGCCGGACACTGCCGGGCAACAACACTCTATCCCTGCTGAAAATTGTGCGGGCAACAATTCCGTGCTGGAGCTTGAAACGCGTGCAGCCAAAAAGCTCACCGAAGGCTACGTCCTCAACACTACAAAAAGCTCATTTTAGGAGGCTCTTATGACACCGCTTGTTTCTGACATTCGCATTCTGGATAATTTGCTGGCCCTCAACCTCAATGTCAGCCTGTGGTCAGCCCGGTGCAAGATGAGCCAGGAAGACCTGGGCGGTGCGGAACTGCCCCCTGAAGACCTGGCATCTCTGGGATCAAAGCGCATTGCTGACCCGGAAAACCTCAAGGTGTTCGGTACGCTCAAGGCTCGCGTCTTCAACTATCTCGATCGGCACGGAGTACGCTTCATGTCCGGCTGGGCCATCCCTGAAGAAAAAGCCGGTGAAATTGTGCAAGAGCTTTGCAATATACGCAACGACTTCCAGAAAGAAAAAGAAGCCTTTCTGGCAGGCTATGATCAGAATGTGCAGGCCTGGATAGAAAAGCATCATCAATGGGGTGAAATTATCCGTAACTCCATTGTGGGGCCGGACTATGTGCGTGCCCGCATGGATTTCCGCTGGCAGTTGTACAAGGTGTCCCCGCTGGCGCAACATACAGATAACACAGCCGTGCTGGAAGCCGGTCTGGCAGAAGAGGTGCAGGGTCTGGGCGGCACACTCTTCGGCGAAGTGGCCAAGTCTGCCGAAGACATCTGGCGCAGAGTGTACCACGGCAAGACGGAAGTGACCCACAAAGCGCTTTCGCCGTTGCGAACTCTGCATGCCAAGCTCACGGGTCTGTCTTTCGTAGAGCCGCACGTGGCTCCGGTGGCAGATATCGTGCAGGCCGCACTGCTACGCATGCCCAAGAAGGGCAACATCACCGGCACAGACCTGCTGCTGTTGCAGGGGTTGGTCTGCCTGCTCAAGGACAGTACTGCCCTTGTTGGCCACGCCCAAAAAGTTATTGAGGGCTACGGCCCGGCCTTTGTGCTGGACGCCTTGCTGGCTGGGCCGGACAGCACGGCTGCGCAGGAGGACAACGCAATGCAGATAGACGATGTAGTTAATGAGGATATGGATGACGCTCCCATACTGCCGGACATCCCCGTGGCAGACAACACGCTGCCTCATCCTGCTATTCCTAGCCTGGGCCTGTGGTGATGCCGTGATACGTACAAAAGATATTCTCAACTGCCTGCCCCTGCTGGCGTCCATCCTTGGTGACCGTTATGGAGTGCAGGTTCGTATCAGCGGCAAGGAGGCCTGCACCAACGGTAAGGTTATCCATCTGCCATCATTGCCCATGGATTGTGAGCCTGAATTGCTGGCACTGGCCAACGGCTTCACAGACCATGAGGCAGCTCATATCCGGCACACTGATTTTAGCGTATTGAAAACTGCAAACCTTGATCCTGTGACCTTCAATTTGTTCAACTGCCTTGAAGACTGGCGTGTTGAAAGGAAGCTGTCTGGCATTTTCCCTGGCTGCCGACAAAATCTGAACTGGCTGATACGACGATTCTTTGTGGAGCAGGCACAGCCAAGGGCCGGGGATGATTCCCCGGCCCTTGCTGTTTTGGACTATGTGCTGTTGACCGTACGGGCCTGGGATGTGGAAGAAGTGAACATTCCACGCATAGCAACAGCAGAGGTGTTACGCCAAAACTTCCCCGGCGTTAGGGAAGTGCTGGATGCAATTCTGGCCAAGGTTTACATCCATTGCCCGGGCACAGCTTCAGCTATCGCCTATGCTCGTCAATTGGCACAGAGCATTCGGCAGTGGGAGCCGCAACAGCAGACAGAAAGCGACGAAAACAACGTGCAAAAAGGAGGAAACAAGCCCAATACCACCGAAATACGGCGCAAAAACCACGCCTCAGGGCCGCATGAGGGCCACAGGTATAGTGCCGCCCACAACGGCTCTGCCCCTCAACCGGAGCAAATCCCCACGTCCGCTTGCGCATCTCAAGCGCAGCCGCCCATATCCCCCAGCAAGGCCAAAACCCAGCTTACAGCCCTGTTCCATGCCGAAGCCCAAGACCTGCCTCAAAACCTGGGTGAGCTTCTTTCAACGGCGCTTACCCTTTGCCAGGCAGAATCAGCCTTTGAGAGCGTTACGGTGGCGGTGGAAGGGTTTCGACCTTCGGGAGTGCTGCCAGAACCGCAAAAGCTTAAAGCCCTTCAGGCCAGCATTGCCTTGCGAACCCGTCTTCAGGGGCTTTTACAGGCTCGGACACAAAGGCGGTGCAGCGTCGGCCGGCGCGGGGCCTTACACCCCGGCTCACTCCATCGGCTGCAGACGGGTAATCCACGTATCTTCCGCAGGGAGGCAGAACAGGCGGGCCTCAACACTGCTGTGCATATTCTGCTGGACGTCAGCGGCAGTATGAGCGGAACGCCGATAGCTCTGGCAAGGCAGGCGTGCTTTGCTGTGGCAAAAGCGCTGGAAAATATCAAAGGTGTAAATCCAGCGGTCACGGCTTTTCCTGCGATGGCTTCCACAAATTCTGTATTCCCCATTATGCGGCATGGTCAAAAGGTGCCGGACAGCCTTGACATCAATGCTTCAGGCGGAACCCCTCTGGCTGCGGCTTTGTGGTGGGTTATGCAGACAATGCTGTTCCTTAAGGAGCAAAGGAAAATCATCCTCATCATTACAGACGGAATACCTGATAGCACACACGCAGCAACCCATGTCGTGAGCGTCGCGCAACGGCTTGGTTTTGAGGTGTATGGCCTTGGGATACGTGACGATCATATAGGCCAGCTGTTGCCACAGACCAGTCGGGTTATCAACGATCTGCCTGATTTGGCACCTACTATGTTTGATATGCTTCAGGATGCTCTGCTGAAAGGATGGGCATCATGATGGTACCACTGGACTTTTGCCGTTGGAGCCCGGCACGGCCCATTTCAACCATTATCAATTTCAACCAGCGACGCATTCCGCGCTGCTGACACATAAGGAGGCTAATATGAACCCACTGGCATGGATACCTGTTGCCATTGCTGTGTTGCAGGTCATCAAGGAAAATTGGGACAACTAAACTATTCAAAGTGACAAACGAACAGTGGGCGGGAGCGATCCCGCCTTCTGCAATTGCACAACTGAAAAGGAGAATAACCATGAGTAGTAGATGGACATTTATAGGCGGCATACTGGCCGGAATCGCAGGAGTATTCACTGCTGCGGCGGTATCAATAGAGCTGGAAAGCCGGAAAAACGGCAGCCTCGATGCCGTGGATGAACCGGAAAGGTTAGCTTTGCCTGAAAGCGAGGGTGTGTAGGTGCTATAGTTTAATTGCAGGGCGGGAACCTTTTGGGGTTCCGGCCCTGTTCACATACATTTCAAAGTTCGCTTTTTTAACAGAAGCATGTACAAATACTGACAAAAAATGATTATGGTTGCAAGGTTCCCTTTTCCGCTTCCATGCACACACGCAGGGCATCGTTCATGGCCTGCTGGTATCCTTTGCCCTTGCCCCTGTAATATTCAACAAGGTCCGCATCATATCGCACAGTCAGGGATTGCTTGGCAGCCCGCTTCTTGAGGGTACGCAGGCGCTCGACCAAAGTTTCCCCCCGCACGTCAGCGAGGCGCACAAAACCCGCCAGTTCTCTATCAGTCAAGGATTGGGCGTCAGGACTGGAAGTTACACGCTTCGCCGTGACCTTATCGGTGCCGTTCATAGTACCTTACCTCCTGCCGCGTGGCCTTACGGGCGGATATAATACGGATAACGTCTTGCTCGGTGAATACCACCAGCAGTACCAGCGTAGTGCCCACCATACCTAGGAGATGAAAGCGGTCTTCCTCCTGACTGTGAGCCGCATCGTATCGCACCAAGGCGCAAGGATCGTCAAAGGCGCTGACGGCCTGTTCGAAGCCCACTCCGTGCTTGCGCCGATTGCTTTCCGCTTTGGCTTCATCCCACTTAAAAATCGCATGGTCTATCCAGTGCTGCTTGACCATATTGTAACTACACTTTGTTGTATGTCAATAAAAGTATGCTCTGCACTTACTCAGCTGCCTTTTTGAAGGGCAAGACTTTGCCCCCACTAAAATCCTTCTGAATCTGCGCAGCGGTTTCGGCTGCGGCAACGGCGACAGGATTATCCGCAAGGTGAGCGTAGCGTGCTGTTGTCGCCGCCTGGGTATGGCCAAGGATAGCTCCGATAACAGGCAAACTCTTGCCGGAGCATGCGGCATAACTGGCGTAGGCGTGGCGTAAATCGTGGATGCGCCAACCTGTGAGCCGGGCTGTGTCGAGAAGTCGCCTCCATGTATCTTTGACGTTCACGATATGGCCCGTTCCTCTTCTACCCGGAAAACAATATTCGTTTATACGCGGAAGAGCAGCCAGCACGGCCAGAGCAGGTGGAGGAAGGTGCAAAGACTTCGCCCCTGTCTTTGAATCAGGCAAATTAGCAATGCTCCGGTCGATGTCGATATACTCCCACTTGAGCGTAAGTACTTCCATGCAGCGCGCACCCGTAAAAAGCATCACCTTGAGAGCTGCAGCAATGCTCGGATCAAAGGTCGTAACCTTTCCCGTTTTGGGGTTTGTATATCCTTGGGTTTCCATGATGCGGAAGGCATTGCCCAAGGCTTCAAGTTCCTCTCGCCCCATGAAGGCTTGACGCTTTTGCTCTTCATACTTCTCGAGGCCGACAACGGGATTGCTACCGCGCTCCCGATATCCGTTTTTTTCACACCAGCCAAAGAATTTGGATAGCAGCGCCGCCATCCTATTCGCCTGGTACGGCGTATCCTTCATCGCATAGTGGAGGGACGCAACTTGTCGATACTGAACGGCTGCGACCTTGATGCTCCCTATAGCGGGGAAAATATATTGCTCTGCTATCCGGTGGTAAGCTGCGGAGGTGCTCGATTTGATCTTTGTATCATGCTGTTCAAAAAAAGAGATAAAAGCTGTTTTTATTGTTGGGGCAACTTTATACTCACTTACCTGCTCTGCCGGATCCTCCCCAAGCGCAACTTGCGCGGCTTTTTGTTTGGCAATGTCACGGGCTTGTTCAACTGACATCGTCGGAAATGTTCCTAGACGAAGCCACCGTTTTGTGGCCGCCCGCCCTTTCCCTGCCCTGTAGACCAAATAAAAAGATTTATCGCCGGAGGCTCCAACCCTTACAGCAAAGCCTGTTACATCTCTATCAAAAACGCCATATCGCTTGCCTGTGACTTGCAGCGCCTCAACAGCTCTTTTTGTCAGCTTCATTTTCAGGCATCTCCTGCTAAATTTTCCGGGCTACCACCGGGCTACCACGCGAAAAGAAAACAATGGGTATTCACTGCGACTTAATGCAAAACTAACTATCTGAATTTTCAACATTATACAATAAGATGAAAATAAAAGAAACAAAAACCGCACGACTGTTAATCACTAGGTTGGCGGTTCAAGTCCGTCTCGGGGAGCCAAAAGAAAGTAAGGGCTTACGCAAAGCGTAAGCCCTTTTTTCATGCCCTTTTATATCCAGTTGCACCAAATCTGCACCAAGCAGGCTTTTATCCTTACCCGTCGCCAAATACACCAACGCTTTTGCTGTGCGCACCTTGCCCTAACGGGGGTACTTACGCGGCTCCGCACGGTCACTCCTGCAAATGCCCTCCCTCATCAATCTTCCCGCCTTCATGCAGCTTGCGCAGCAGATTAAGGCATTCTTCCACACTTATGGCGCTTCCCGCTTTTAACGACCAGTAAAAGCCGCCAATTTCAAGCACAGGGGTTTTTCCTATCAAGCCCATGCGCCCGATGAGCGGCGGCTCAGACATACTTGAGACCAGCCCGCGCTGGCCAAGCTGTTGCATTGCGATGCGCAAGTTTCTGTCAATACATGCAATACGTTGCGCATTGGTATCCCAAATGATGATCTTCATAAGCTGTTTTCCGGCATGTTATGAAACGGATAAACTACTCCAGTCACCCTAGCGATCTAACATACCTGTCCGCCATAAGCGCCGCTATGGTGCCGTCAGCTGCTGCCGTAGTAAGTTGACGAAACTGTTTAACATTAATATCGCCAGCAGAGAATACTCCAGGAATATTCGTCTGCATGTCAGCATCGGCAAGAACATACCCTGCTTCATTGACCCTGATGGCATCCTTAAAAAGCTCATTATTCGGAATCTGGCCCAGAAAAACAAACACGCCATCAGCTTCAACCACAGCACACTCGCCCGACGCGCAGTTTTCCAGAACAGCGCCAGTTAATACTCCATTGACCACCGCAAGATCCTTCACCTTCGTGCCAAGAACGCAACGGACGTTATCACAACCAAGCAAAGCGTCCTGAGCGGCTTGGGCGGCAAACAGGCGGTTCATTTCCTCAACTATGGTTATCTGCGCAACGCCAAGATGCTTCAGGTACAGACCTTCATCAAAAGCGCTGTTGCCTCCACCCACCAGAAGAATTTTCTTGCCTGCGTAGGGTGCCCCGTCACAGATGGCACAATAGTGAACCTGTTCGCACTCCGTGGGCACGTCCAGCAACACGGGCTTTCTACCTGTGGCAAGGATAACACTTTTGGCAAGATAAACTGCCTCTTCGGTTTCAATGCGTTTGTATGGAGCCTCAAGATCCACGCTTTGAATTTCGCAAACTTCTTCAACAGCAACCCCAAGGCTGTCCACCTGATCACGGCATTTCTGCATGAGCTCCATGCCGTGAATCGAGGTATACGAGGGAAAATTCTCTACAAGATACGTGGAATTGGTCAAACCTCCGGTGATGTTGCTCTCAAGTATAACGCAACTTCTGTTGGCGCGCGCCGCATAGACGCCAGCGGTCATACCGGCCATGCCGCCGCCGATGACGGCGATATCATAGTGTAGGATGTCTTTCATGCCAGCACCCTACTTTGCGCTACTGTAGAATGCGGCCAGTTCACGAGGATTCATGAGCCCAGGCTTGCGAGCCACAGCCTTGCCGTCTTTGATAACAATGACTGTGGGCACTCTTTCCGCGCCAAGGGCAGTCATGGCTTCGGGCGATTCTTCGCTATCTACTTTCAAGAACATGACGTCAGGAAACTGCGCCTTGAATTTCTCAACGACCTTTTCCATATTCTTGCAATGTGAGCAGAGTTTTTTTGAACAAAGCAAAATACCGCTATTGGTGGCAGCAATAGCAGCTTCAACCGATTCACTGGTAAGCATCGTATACATATCAATCTCCATTTTTCTGCATCAGATCAAACTATCGGCACCTGATGACGTTGCCGAAAACTTACAACGGTATTCGGCAAAATCAGACCAGAAGGCCCAAGACAATCGTACCGAAAATCTTGGGCCTTCTAAGCCTGCCAGTTAAGAGGTCATCAATTCGCCCATGAATTCTTTCAATCGCAGGAGCATCTCCTTGCCAACTTCGGGGTGCTTATCCAGCACGTTCTTGAGTTGGAAGGGGTCTTTTCTTCTATCATAGAGTTCGTCTGTTTCAGGCACTTCCGCCACGCTGTTGGGCGAGCAAGTCCACTGATCGGCTCCGTCCAGGCTGGACAGCACTGTGCCTGCGGGCTTTTCGCTGTCATCAGCGCCGAAGCCCTTGCGCCATTCTTCCATATACCCCTTGCCGCCCGTTGCCGTGATGTGCGAACTGTCTATGCTCTCACTATAAAATTCCGCAGCCATTTTATCGCTGTCGCGGTTTTCAGGCTGCAACCAATGGATGTAGCTCCAGTCATCTGTAAACATCCCCCACGAATAGGAGTGGTAGCCTGCGATGGCAAAGTCGCGCACCTTGTCCACCTCTCCCCGCACCAGGGGCAAAAGGCTTTTCCCCTGCATATCCGGGTGAATGCCTATGCCCAGCCAGTCACACACGGTGGGCGCCACGTCGCACGACTGAACAAAAGACTTTATGCGTTGCCCGGCCTTGATTCCAGGGGCACGCAACAGCATGGGGGTGTGAGCAAGCTCTTCATAAGGCCAGGGACGAACCTTGGTCATGATCCCGTGGCCGTGCTCGCCATTGCCCAAGTGTTCGCCGTGGTCGGAAACCATCATGAACAGGGTGTTTTCTTCCAGGCCCATAGCCTTCACGGTGTCCATCAACTTGCCAAGATATTCGTCACACAGGGTGATGGTTTCAGCATAAAGCATGCGGATGTGGTGCAACTGCTCTTCTGTGAACACTCCGTCCACTGGGCCTTCACAAGGATACGGTTGCGGCTTACCCTTGTAGTCCGGGTCGTACGGGCAGGGGCGGCCTTCCGTAACGGAAGGCGGATACCACGGCTCATGCGGATCGAAGGAATCTACCCAGAGGAAAAAAGACTTGTTGCGGTCAACGCCGCCCAGATAGTCGATGGCAGCATCGACAGTACGCGCGACAAAGTGATCTTCCTTGCTGCGCCAGTACTGGCGCTGACGAAGAAAAATTCCCAGTTCCGTGAGGTTGCCGGCAAGCGCCGCTTCACCCATTTTTTCCGCATAGGCCTTGGCGCACGCTTCTTCAACGTAGTCGTCAATGGAGAGATTGATTAGCGGATCATACTCGTAAAAATTATCGGCTTCCTGCCCGCGGGTATACCAGACCTTGTCGAAACCACGGGTATAGCCAAACTTGGGCAAGCGGTAGTTGGGACAGTCAAACACAAGGCCAGTCTGGATGGGCCGCCCCCAACAAAGATCGGCGATGGTGGTATCTTCTTCAGAAAGTGCGACCCAGCCAGCTTTTTGCAAAGTATAACGCCCGGTGTGCATCGCCCGGCGGCAAGGCACGGTGGGCAAGCCTTCGGTGTAGCAGTTTTCAAAAAGCACGCCTTCTCTCGCGAGCCTGTCCATATTGGGTGTTTTTATCCATTCATTGCCGTAGCAGCCAAGATAATTGTACTGCAGGCTGTCGAACATGATGACGATGACATTCTTTGGCATACAATGCGCCTCACATTATAAATATGTTAAAATACTCAAGCAAAAACGCTTCACTACTGATGGAGTGCACTCAATATGAGCAAAAGCTGTGCCTAAATTTTATATTCAAATATTCTAATAAGTAATAAACAAATCAAAAGTTATTTACTTCGCCAGATGACAAAACTATCGTTTTTTACGACAATGAAAAAAATTTCATGGGTATTACATATGCAAAAAAATACAGATCTCTCACAGGTAGAAATGCGCAACAGCTATACACGATTGCTCAATCTTCTTCCTGGCGCAGTGTTTCGTTCTGAAATATCTGAAAGGAAACACGCTTTTTCTAAAGATTATGGAGTTTGCCTGAAGTTTGTCAGTGATGGCATGTACAAACTGATTGATGTCACGCCGGACACACTGGACCATGGCACGAACCTTGTGGATTCACTGATTCTGCCTGAAGACCGTGATGCGGTAAGGGGAAAAATCTATACAAGCTTTGTGGAGGATCGTCCTTACCAGATGGTGTACCGCATGCGGCTTCCCTGCGGGACCATAAAATGGATATGGGAACAGGGTGAAGTTGTCTGCGGAGAATCTGGGGAACTGCTGTTTCTTGAGGGCATTATGATGGACCTCAGCGAATACAAGGCCATCGAAAACTCGATTAAAGAAGAAAGTAGCATATCAGTTCTTTCCTGTCGCACAGCCAATGGCTTTGGCTTGATGGTAGGCACCAGCGCCCCCATGCAAACCCTGTATTCGCAAATAGAAAAAGCGGCTCAAAGCAGCAGTAATGTGCTTATCTTGGGTGAAACCGGCACAGGAAAAGAACTTTGCGCCCAGACCATTCACGAACTGAGCGGGCGCAAGGGAGCTTTTGTGCCTGTAAACTGCGGTGCCATCCCCGAGCAACTCATCGAGAGCGAATTTTTTGGTCATGTGCGCGGGGCGTTCACCGGGGCTGTTGGCAACAGAGACGGCTTCATCAAGGCTGCTCATGAAGGCACACTTTTTCTTGATGAAATTGGCGAATTGCCTTTGCACCTTCAGGTCAAACTTTTGCGCACCCTTGAAAGCAAACAATTTACACCCGTTGGCAGCAATACCCCCCAGCGATCCACATTCCGCCTTATCGCTGCGACCCATCAAAATCTGCCCAGCATGGTAAAAAATAAAACCATGCGGTCAGATTTTTTCTATAGAATTAATGTATTAATGGTAAAAGTTCCGCCGTTGCGTGAAAGGTGCGGCGACCTTGATCTGCTCATTGAGGCATACTTGAACGCTAACGACACTGCGGGGCAGGTGCCTCAACACGTGCGCGCGGCTATGGAACAGCACTCATGGCCAGGCAATATCCGCGAGATGCACAACTTTCTTGAACGCTTTTTCATGTTCGGTGACGCGTCTATCGAGGGTTTTGATTGCGACGACTGCGAGGCGTTTTTTTCAGATACCGACACACCTCTGGAAGAATCCGTCAGGGCTTTCGAGTACAGACTGATCGTGCAGGCTATGGAAAAATGCCGCTGGCGACAGGGTGAGGCAGCCAAGCTTCTTGGGCTTAATTTGAGAACATTTCAGAGGAAAATTAAGTGCCACAACCTGTCAAAATAGATTATCCGCAAGTTTTCTGGCCCCAATAAAAAGAAACAGGACTTACACGCACAGTAAGACCTGTCTTCATGTCTTTTGCACCCAGCCTGCAATACATACGGGAAACACGGGGTTCGTATCTGCGGTTTTCCCTATTTTGCGGAAAAAGCGCGGCTTCGACCCGATTTTTGACGCGCACGCTCCAGACTTACCGCCATATGGCCAAGTTTCTTAAAAGGATCAGGCAGAGCCACCAGAAGCATATCCCAAAACCCCTGCCGCACTTTTACAGACAACTGCCGCTCAACAAGCTTGCAGAATGGAAGGGTATCGTTTGTCATACTGACCTCCACCGCAATACTGACTGCTGTATCTGACCAGCGTATGACAAAACGAAAGCTTTTTCGTGCCGCCCTACTGCGGCTCAAAAAACATCAATGCGGCGAAGATATGAGTATTTGGAATAAATGGAGAAAAGCAGAGAAACGAGGCATTCTAATTTCGCTTACAAAGAAAAAGCAGCTTCAAGGTTAGAGCATGTTCACTTAGAAAAAGTTTAAATGCTCTAAGAAGCCAGCAAGGTAGAAAGCTCGCCCCGAGGGTAACAATACCTGGAATCAGGGAAATCAGACTCCGCGTATCACCCGCGCGGCTTCCTGCGCCATAAGAACGTGCCCGGCTTCGCTGGCGTGCAAGCCGTCAGTATACAAGGCATCAAAGGTTGCTCTGTCTCCGCCCTGCATTGCCGAGGCCGAAATCTCTTCAAAACAGCGGTAAAAATCTACCTTTAGCAAAGAAAAGTCTTCGGCCAGGCTGCGCAGCCAGAGCCGCAAATCTTCATAGGCGGCGCAAGCCCGCGCCACATCCATACTGGCAAGCAGCGGAAAGGTGATGGGGTGGCGCACAGGGATGGGAATGCCGAGCAAGGGCTTGATGCGGGCGTTGAAGCACTGCTGCACCAGAGCGAATATATTGGCTTTTACCACACCAAGTTCCGCCCCCAAAGCCAGATCATTGAAACCGCCCATAAGAATGGCCGCATGAGCGTCTCTAGCGGCCCCGTGGGCCTGAAAACGGGCCAGCATGCCGCCAGTGGTATCGCCGTTGATGCCCCAGTTATACACCCGCAGGCCTGTAGCTCCGGCCAGCAAGGAGGGCCAGACGCGGGGACGGGGAATGCCGTAGCCATATGTGAGGCTGTCGCCTAAACAGATCAAAGTCATGCCCGTTTTCTACTCCTCTACCGCTTCGGCGTCAAAGAACAGGCCGCGCTGGCGGAGCAACCAGCACGGCCCCGTGCCGTCGCACTCAATGCGGCACGGTATCCAACGGATCCGGGACAGAAAGCCTGCCCGTTCCCGCCCCGGATCCGCAGGTTGCGAAAAGGCCATGCGCCTCAAGCGCAAGTTTACAAAGGCAAACCCAGTTGCAGGCGAATATGGCGCACATCCGCCTCTTCGGGCTTGAAAGGATAGTTTCGTATGCCCGGTCCGGGCCGCGAATTGGCGTAAGGGCGATTGCAGGCCACCTCGCCGTCAGGCCTGTGCAGCCGCAGGTACGGAAGCGCTCGCCAGTGTTAATGACGCGCTCCAGCGCATCCTTTGGCAAATCATACCCGATGATGGCCCGCCGCTGGTTGTAGGTGAAACCTTCTGCCCGGGCATAATTGTGATCGATAAGCCAGCGCGCCAATTGGATGCGGCGGTATTGGTCAATGGACGGGGGCAGACTGTCTGCCAGTGGAGGCCCCCTTCGGGGAAAAATGAAAGCAAATGTGTACTGCAGCCTATATCATGCACACACTGCATGCGCGGCACATTTCTTCCTCAAAAATTGAACTCAAAGACATTCTTGAGGGCGGTTTTCTGGAGCTTATCAACAATAAGGACCAGCATATCAAAATATTGGTGCGTCCCTGACCTTTTCACTGTTGAAAACTCCGGCCTCCTGAACGTGACAGCCAAGCCCCGGCGGTGCCTCTAAGCAGGCCTACCGCCATGAATATGCGCCGGATATGTGCATATCCGGCGCAGAATGTCTTGGCCTTAAACCATTCCCACATGTTCACGCTTTTCTTTTGCGGACGCTGCCTTGAATTGTGGCAGGTATATGCCACTGAAGGCTAATCACTCGGCTAGCTGTGCCAACCATGCGCCTGTACCCTGTGGCTGTGCATATGCCTGCAAATATAGTTGGCAGGGTGACGTAAGGCGCTGCAAGCGACCATATACCTGCATCACAGCCCAGGAACATGCTGACAGAACAGAATGCAAAACGGCAATACTGAGCGCCAGAGCAATTTCTAACCCCAAAAGCTCAGGCACAATTGTCTATGTCAGTAATGCTTTTGCTATGGCTTCGCTTTTATCAAGATCGTCTTTTTCCGGGTTCCATTGTGAACGTATGCTTTCTTCAACAACGTGGAATCCCGCCTTGTTAAGCTCTTCAGTCAGCACTTTGTTCCCCTCGCCGCTCCAGCCGTAACAACCAAACACGGCGGCTTTTTTATTTTTAAACTTCAAAGAGCTCAAAAAGTGCAGCCAGCCTGCCACGCTGGACAAGATGGTGCTGCTGACCGTTGGGGAGCCCACAGCGATGGCACGGGATTTAAATACTTCAGTCATGATTTCATTTTTGTCAGTTTTGGAAATATTGAAAACCTTGACCTCGGTATCCGGGCTGACTCTACCCGCCTGCTCTGCAATGGCGTGAGCGATTCTTGTCGTACCTTCCCACATGGTGTCATAGACTATGGTGAGCTGGTCTTCCTGATATTCTTGTGCCCATTGCGCGTACTTTTCAACAATTTGCAGCGGATTGTCGCGCCATATGACACCGTGGCTGGGGGCAATCATGTCGATAGGAATGTTCAGTTTTACAATTTCTTCAATTTTTTTGCTTACAAAGGGAGAAAAAGGATTCAGAATATTCGCATAGTATTTCATCGCCTCTTTCTCAAGCAAACATTGATTGGCTTTGTCGTTAAAAAGACCTTCAACGGCAAAGTGCTGTCCAAAGGCGTCGTTGGAGAAAAGAAGGTTATCGGCAGTAAGGTATGTGGCCATGCTGTCGGGCCAGTGCAACATCCGCATTTCGACAAACACGAGCTTTTTGCCATTGCCTATATCAAGGGAATCGCCAGTTTTTACAACGTTGAAATTCCAGCCGTGTTTTCCATACTGCCCTTCAAGGCTTTTGACTGCATTGGCGGTGCAGTAAATGGGCAAATCAGGGCGTTCCTTCATTAGTTCGGTCAGCGCCCCTGAATGGTCTATTTCACCGTGGTTGGCCACCACATAATCTAACTTTTCCAGATCAATTTCTGACTTGAGGTTTTCAATAAACTCAAAGCGGTGTGGAGCCCACACCGTATCAATGAGCACGGTTTTTTCTTCTTCAATCAGATACGCATTTTGGCTTGAGCCATTGATGATAGAATATTCGTCTCCGTGAAACTGCTGCAATTCCCAATCTATGTAACCAACCCAGCTAACATTCGACTTTACATGCTTTTTCATGATAAAATCATCCTTTGTGTTTTCTGCTTGCACACAGCTGCCAACGGCCAGCCAGCAGTTAAAAACTGTAATGCCCGCTTTGCGCAGTTAGAGCAGTTGGGCTTTTTCAACGTTAAATATATTGCAAAAAACCAGACTGGCAAAACAGGTCAGACATGCGCCAAACACATGAAACCGTGGACAATGTAGCGGATGAAATTGCGTTAGTCAGTGGGCCATAAAAAAATGACAGCCTGTCTGTTCAAGATCAATAAAGCACGGTTGAAGCACACAAACATGCTGCCCCCCCGACTATCTGCTTCATCAGGCAGTTCCTGTTTGTCCGGTTCAAAATCTGGGAGCATTTGCAGCCAACCTGCTCTTCCCAGTTACTCTTAGTGTCACACAGTTCTGGCAAGTGAGTAAAGCCCCATAAAAGAAAACCCCGGCCTGGCAATGCCAGAACCGGGGAATATTTTTATCAATCTGATCGGCCTTGCAGGGCCGCTCAAAGGATCGAGAAGAGACGGTATTAGAACGTATATCCCACTGAGAACATGTAGATATTGGCCTGCACGTTCTCCGAATGGCCGCCCTTGATCCCCGCTGACTTAATGCCGGATGATTCAGTATTGTCATAGTCCACAGGGTTGATCCACAGGTGGGCATAGGCCAGATCAAGGGTCCAGTTTTCCCAGGCAAAGCCAGTGCCAAGGCTCATAATGGTGCGGCCATTGGTGGGCATCATATAGTCACTGTAGCTCTCGTTAACGACCGGGGTTTCATAGGCAACGCCAGCGCGCAAGGTCCACCAGTCCAGGGGCTTGTACTCAACGCTGCCGTTGAAATTCCAGCCGTCACGCCATTCCTTGTTGTTGACCGAGGAATAGTCGTCGCCCATGTTGATATTCAGGGCGTTGTAGGTGGACCAGCGGGTAAAGACCGTGCCAACTTCAAAGCTCAGATTGTCCAAAGGCTTATAGGCAAGCCCCCAGGCGATGGAGTCAGGCAGCTGCAACGTGGCGTTGGCGCTGCGATCACGCGCTTCAGGCAGATTTCTCGATTTGGCTATGAGGTTGTTACCTTCATAGCCGAAATCCACGTCTCCATAAAGATTAAGCGTAACCTGACTCTTGTACGACAAGCCCATAGACCACTGATCATTGAAGCGCATATGCATGCCGAGGTGCGCGCCTACGCCCCAGCCGCTGCCTTCCAGCTGCAGGTCGTTGTCAAAGGGGTTCGGATAAGAAGCGGCCGTTACTGTGGGAATCTTGTTGCCCCTGTACACATGGGCATACATGGCCTCAACCCCTACGGACAGGGAAAGCGTATCGTTGACCTTGTAGGCCAGGGTGGGAACAAAGGATATGGTTTGCAGGCCGATGTCATACATATTGTATTTACCGACCCACTGACTGTCGAAGGAATTGCCCAGGCCAAAGCGGCTGAAGGAAGCAAATCCAAGCCAGACCCTGTCATTCAGCTGATGGCTGACAAAACCATGCGGAGCCATCCAGACATCAGGCTTGGTGGAAGTGTACTTTGTGCCCTTGTCCATATCGGCTACGATTGTACCCATGGGCGCAATGAAGGCCAGTCCACCCATAACGTGTGTGCCGGGCACCTGGGTTATACCCGCCGCATTGTAGGCCAGGGTGGAAACATCGTCGGCACGCCCTATCATGCCGCCGGAAAGAGCCACACCACGGGCGCTCCATTCATTAAGAGCAAAGCCTTCGGCCCGGATATTGGCCGAACAGCAAATAACCAGCGCCAGCGCCAGCCCCAACGCACGAAAAACCTTCATCCTTCCTCCCCATGCCTCGGCCGCCATCACGACCTGTCTTCAAAAAGACCAGAGCTACCAGACAGGCCGCTCACACAAGCGGCTTGAACACTGCCCACAAAGTGGCACATATAGCACTGGAAAAAACCGCCCTGAACCCGATGCGGGAAGACGGCTACCCCCAACAGCCTGCAAAAAAGCAATTGCCATTCACAACATATTTACAGGATCGAGGTCAAGAAAAAGTCGTAGGTTTTTGGTATATTTTTGCGCTGCAGCAAAAAAATACAGGGCACGTATGGCCTGCCAATCCTGCCCTTTCACAAGGCAGGTGTACCGGCGGCGACCGCGCAACAAGGCCAGCGGGGCGGGGGCCGGGCCCAACAGTTGCAAACCAAGCTCCGCCGCACGCCCACGCATGGCGGCAGCCAGATCATTGACGGCAGCCACTGCGGTGTTTTCCTCCACAGCGTGCGATATTCGTATCAATGCAAGCCGTACAAAAGGCGGATACCGCCGCAGTTTACGGCGAGCCAGTTCGGCTGCGTAAAATCCCTCATAGTCGGCTTCGCGCACGTACTGCCAGCAGTAGTGGCTTACATCACGCGTCTGGATAAGTACCTGGCCGGGTTTATCGCCTCGCCCCGCCCGGCCGGAAGATTGCACCAGCAATTGAAACGTGCGCTCCGCAGCACGGTAGTCTGGCAGATTAAGCCCAAGGTCGCCGTCTGCGATCACGGCCAGGGTCACATTGGGAAAATGGTGCCCCTTGGAAAGCATTTGCGTGCCCACAAGAATGGGAGATTCCTGACGGGCGAAGGCAGCCAGAATTTCCTCCATCCGCCCAGGACGGCGCGTACTGTCTCTGTCCAGACGCAGTACAGGCCCCCCTGCCAGCACACTAAGGCGCTCGGCCAAACGCTCCGTGCCCTCACCCATTGGCAGAAAATTCATACCCTTACATTCCGGGCAAGGAGAAGGAAAAGGCCTGCTGTATCCACAATAGTGACAGACCAGTTTTTCCCGCCCCTTATGGTAGGTGAGCCCTATTTCGCATTGAGGACAACGGAGCGTGCGCCCGCAATCAAGGCAGTACATAAGGGGCGCATAGCCACGGCGGTTGAGCAGAACCACGGCCTGCTCTCCTCTGCTTATGACCTCCTGCAGAGCCTGCTCGCTTTGCGGCGCCAGAAGACCGTGCTCCGTCGTGGCAGCAGGAGAAAGCGAACTGATGTCCACCAGCTCCACAGGCGGCAAATCGCGCCCACCCACGCGCCGCGGCAGGCGCAATACGGGCAGGTGCCCGCCTTCCGCAGCATGAAACGTCTTGAGGTCAGGTGTGGCCGATCCCAGCACCAGCAGGCCGTTCTTCTGGGCCATGCGGAACCAGGCAACTTCCTTGGCCTGATAGGCCAGACTTTCGTCCTGCTTGAAAGATGCGTCATGTTCCTCATCCAGAACAACGCAAGCCAAATGTGGCACAGGCAGGAACAGGGCCGAACGTGTACCCACCACCAGGCAGGGTTCCTGGCGCACGGCCAGTTGCCTGTAGGTAGCTTCACGACGGGCTGGAGACTGGTAGCCGTGGTGGAAAAAAAGCGGAATTTCCGGAAGCGCGCAAGCTGCGTCTCGCCGCAGTTTGTAAGCCAGGGCCACCTCTGGCGCGAGCAAAAGCAGACTCTTGCCAGCAGCCAGACACGCACGGGCCAATTCAAGGTATACGGCGGTTTTACCACTGCCCGTCACGCCATAGAGCAGACGGGATACAGCACGTTTTTCCGTCTGGGCAGTCTCAAGAGCGGTCTTCATCTCGTTCAGAGCAGCAGCCTGATCGTCATTCAGAACAAAGGGAGCGGGCGGAGGCGGCAAAAGGCCTTGCTCCACGGCTTCCACTTCATCTTCGGCATCCTGCCGCGTCAGCGCAACGTGCCCGGCGGACAAGAGCGACTGTAAGGGAACACCAGTTCCCTGCCCCAAGGCGCGGGTGAGATTCCGCCGGCTGACGGACCCGTGTTCCTGCAAATATTCCAGCAGCTCTATCTGCCGTGAAGCAGAAGGCCGCACAGGCCACGGAGGATCCACGCGCAGAACGCAAAATTCTTCACTGGCGGCATCAGTGCCAGGGGGCAGCAATCTTGCCTCGCCTTGGGCCAGAGCTTGAGCCAAATGACGTCTTGTACCCTCATCCGCTCCGCGAATACGAGCCAACGGCCAGGAGGTAGCCCCCTTTTCGTTTACAAGCCGCAGTTGCACACGCGTGATTCGAAGCCCCTGGGGCAACACATGGCCCAAAATATGGCCGGGGTTCAATGCCTGACGCAGAGCGAGGTCCTGTGCCAGAGCCAGCAATTCGCCTGTAAGGACGGGCTGTTCCTCAAGGGGCCAGCATACGGTCTTGCAAGCCACCCCCTTGGGCAGATCAAGGGTTTCGCTGGTTTCAAGCACGATCCCTGCACGCAGAGCAGCCTTTTCGCCTCGCCCCAAGGGGACTGCCACACGCAATCCAGGCCTCCAGAAATCATCAGGAAATTCCGGTGGCAGAGCGTAGCTCAAAGTGGAATAAGGGGGACTCAGAAGAGCGATGCTGGCGTACATGTGGGGCAGAGTTAATCAATACTGGGGGGAAAGCAAGTCTCCCCCCGCCGCAACCAGTGCGGGCAGGGGGAGAGATAAAACGGATGCAGCCATTCTTTGGCGCGGATTACAGGCAGTTTCGCGGCAAATCGGCCTGAGGGCTGTTCCCCAATAATTCTTTTGCTCAACTGTCTGCGTCAAAAGGCTGTTTTTACTCCGATCATGTACCGCGAGTACACTTTTTCCGTAAACAAGGCCTTTTTCTTTGCCCTTGGCGCAAAATTATTTATTTAAAAACAGCCTCTAGTGAAACTGCACAAAATTTTTAAGCAGGCTCAGCAGATCGTAGCGTAATTCTTCATCCTGCAAGGCAAAATAGATATTGGCAGTCAAAAATTCGGCCCAGTCGCCAGCGTCAAAACGCATGCCCGACATACGCACGGCCATCATGCCCCTGTCTTGAGCAAGCGCCTGAAGCGCATCAGTAAGCTGAATTTCGCCGCCGTGACCAGGGGTGACTTTTTCAAGATAGTCAAAAATATCCGGCGTGAGTACATAGCGCCCCACAATGGCCATGCGCGAAGGAGCTTTTTCCCTTTCGGGTTTTTCAACCATGCTCTTGACTCTGAAAACGCCGGGGGCCACTTCGTCACCATCAATGATGCCATAACGGCTGACTTTTTCCCACGGCACTTCCATAACGCCGATGACGGGCATTTTTTCCGCCATAGCCACTTCAATAAGCTGGCCAATTCCGGGCACGCCGCCAAACATGAGGTCATCGCCAACCATAACGGCAAAGGGGTCATCGCGTACGAGTTCGCGCGCGCAAAGCACGGCATGACCAAGACCAAGCTGCTTTTTCTGCCGCACGGACATGATATTGACCATTTCGGCCACTTTGCGCACTTCAGCAAGCTTGTCCAGTTTTCCGGCGCGTTCCAGTACTGATTCCAGCTGCAGGTTGTAGTCAAAGTGGTCTTCAATAACGCTCTTGTCACGGTTGGTCACAAAAATTACATCCTGAATGTTGGCCTTCTGGGCCTCTTCCACCACATACTGGATGACAGGCTTGTTATAGATGGGCAGCATTTCCTTGGGAATATTCTTGGTCGCAGGCAATGAACGCGTGCCCCATCCGGCCACGGGAATAATAACCTTGCGAATATCCTTCATGCTCGCCTCCGCTGTTTGTTTTGCTTGATATATATTCGGCCAAAACCGGAATAGATGCAATAATCAAGGTGGCGTCAGCATCTGATTATTCACGGCAATGCGTGCCCGCCGCAGGCATAAATGCCTGCGGGCAAGGGCCACCGCCAGAATTCTCAGCATGGGCCAAGGGCCCCCTACTGTCGCGTCATTCTCGTTTACGTTATTGCCGGAGTGGCAACCAGGATCATCAGAATTTTCAGCCAGACGCTAGCGCAGTTCGCGTTCGACGACCTGTGCCAGGTCTTCGGCATATTCCCGCACTTTGTCGGGATTTTCCCCTTCGACCATGACGCGGCAAAGAGCTTCGGTGCCGGAGTAGCGCAAAAGCACCCTGCCACGTCCGCCCAGTTCTTTTTCAACCTGAGCCACGGCTTCGCCAATGGCCGGGCGTTCTTCAAACGGCAGACGTTTTTCCACCCGCACATTGATGAGCTTTTGCGGAAAAGGCGTCAGCAGGCCAGCCAGTTCAGAAAGGGGACGTTCTTTTTCACGCATGATGCGCAATATCTGCAAGGCTGCCAGCAGGCCGTCGCCTGTTGTGCTGTACTTGTGGAAAATGAGGTGCCCGGACTGTTCGCCGCCAAGCATTGCCCCTTCACGCCGCATGGCTTCCATAACGTAGCGATCGCCAACCTTGGTCCGCAAAAGATGCCCGCCGTGGTCACGCATGAATATTTCAAGGGCCATATTGCTCATGGCGGTGGCCACCAGCAGATTGCCGGGCAGCTCGCCTCTCGCCATCATGGCCTGTGCGCACAGGGCCATGATCTGATCGCCGTCCAAAATAACACCGTGCTCATCCACAACGATAAGGCGGTCGGCATCGCCGTCCAGCGCAAGACCGATGTCAGCGCGCACCTCACGAACTTTGGCGGCCACCACTTCAGGATGAAGAGAGCCGCAATGCTCGTTGATATTGGTACCGTCAGGATTTGTGCCGATGCGAAAAACTTCGGCCCCCAGCTCTTCAAGAGCCAGAGGAGCGACCTTGTAACTGGCGCCATTGGCACAATCAACAACGATGCGCAGGCCAGAAAGCGTCAGCTGGGCAGGAAAGCAGCTTTTGGTGTAGACGATATAACGGCCGCCAGCATCCTCGATCTTGGTGGCGCGCCCTACTCCTCTGGAGTCTGGGTAGGGCCAGGAAAAATCAGTGTCCAGCACCATACCAGCGATTTCGTCTTCGGCCAGATCCGGCAGTTTGTAGCCATCGGCATCAAAAAACTTGATGCCGTTGTCGTGAAAAGGATTGTGCGATGCCGAAATAACCACGCCAAGATCCGCGCGCATGCTGCGCGTCAGAAAAGATATGGCCGGGGTTGGCAGAGGGCCAGTCATGATAACATGCATGCCCGCCGCGCATAGTCCCGCCGTAAGGGCGGATTCGAACATATAGCCCGAAAGGCGCGTATCCTTGCCAATAACCACTTTATGCTGGTGCTGGCCCCGCCGAAAACGTACTCCGGCAGCCAAGCCCAGACGCAAAGCCACATCTACGGTCATCGGGTAATTGTTCACCGTGCCACGCAAACCATCAGTGCCGAAAAGACGATCGGCCATGCCATCTCCTTCAGGGCCGCAAGGCGGCCTCCGCCTCCCGCAACGTGCCGGGAGAGCGGGCTATTTTTTCTTGCGGCTTACCGTAACTTCTTCTGTGCCGGGGTTCAAGAGCGTCATGCCTTCCGGCAAGCGAAAACGAAGCTCAACCACACGGCTTTCACCTTCTTCCATATCCGGCGGGCTGACCGTCGCCTCCAGCTGCCCAAGATATTGAGCATTTTTTGCCAGAGCGTCAGGCACTTCAACGTGAACGCTGACCTCACCCGGAGTCACCAGGTACTGGCGGCGGTTTTCAGCCAAAACTTCCACCTTGCATCGGCGGGTTACTTCTGTACGGCCGCTTGTGATGCTGTACTGCACTTTGACAGTAGGCGGTGTGGATGTGATCAGGCTTGGCGTATCCAGTGTAACCACCTGTTGTACGGTGGTGCCTGCCGCCTTGGGGTCAGCCATGATGGGTACGGGCACACTGGAAATCTCTTCCACCACTGTTTCCGGACCACGCAAAATGACGGTAGTGGGGGTGACGCTGACTTTTTCCACGGTCAATGCACCGTTGCGCAATGGCGAATCCACCGTAACGCGCACGGGTACAGAGCGTTCTATCAGAGTGTCTGCTTTGACGACAATGCGTGGCGGCTGCACGTCGATCAACTCAAAGGCTCGAAACGTCGGCCCAAGATGTTCGGCAGTCAAAGGCACTACCGTGACGCCTTTTTTGATTTGGGAAAGATTCACAGCCTGGATCAGTTTGCCCTGAGTCACGGACCGCAACAGTGTCTCGGGTCCGCGCAGGCGAATTATGGCCTTGTTTATAAGGCCGTCTGTTATGACAAGATTGGCCGGTATGCCATAGTAATCCAAGGTGACTTCAAGCTGCGCTTCCACGCGCTCACGCACACTGACCACATACCACATACTCACGGCGGCCAGAACGGCCACAAGCATAGACACCAGGTGTGGCGTGCGCCGGAAAAGACTAGAGGACTTCATTAAGAACCTCACGCAAACGAGTCGAGTCCAGGGCGCGCATCAGTTCGCCCTTCATGGCTACAGAAATTTCACCCCGTTCTTCCGATACAACAATAGTGACTGCGTCGCTTTCTGAAGTGACCCCAAGGGCAGCCCGGTGCCGGGTTCCAAAGCTCTGCCCCTTGGCCTCGGCCAGGGGAAGAATGCAGGCGGCAGCCATAAGCCTGCCCTTGCTGATAACCACTGCGCCATCGTGCAGAGGGGCTTTGGGGTAAAAAATATTCATGAGCAACTGGCGGGAAAGTTGCGCGTCAACACGCACGCCTTCACGCTTGATCATGTCGCCAAGCCGCATGCTGCGTTCCACAACAATAAGCGCACCCACACGCAGGCGGGCCATTTCAACGCAGGCCATGACCACTTCTTCAACGCCATCCTGCATGAGCTGCTTTCGCCGGAACAGGCGTTTCGTGCCCATTTCGCCCAAAGCCTGCCGGATGTCAGACTGGAAGATGACCACGATTAGAATAAAAAGGGAGCTGAAGATATGCTGCAAAAGCCAGCTCAGCGTATACAGCCCCATGCCTTTGGCAAAAAAGAACAGCAGAGTCAGCAAGCCAAGACCGGTCAACACAGCCAGTGCCCGCGAACCGCGCACCAGTTGTATAACCTGGTACAAAAGAACGCTGACCACACCTATGTCCAGAAGGTCACGCCATTCAACAGGAATATTGTCCAGCACCGTATATGATCCTTGAGCTGAAAGTATCAGAGCTCACATGACCACGGTCGCCTGTTTGTAAGGCCAGACAGACCGAAGCCTTCCGTTTTCGTACATTTCGCCTGGTTCGCCATTGCAGTGCGGCTTATCGAGCAACAAGTCGAATATGCCGCCGGTGGCGTTCCTTATCCTGATACATGGCCTTATCTGCCCTCGAGAGCAGCTCGTCAAGCGTTTGCCCGTCATCAGGATATTCAGCTTTGCCCACACTAAAGCTTATGGGCACGTTCGGTCCTTCGCCGGGCAAGCCTTTTGCCAGATCGGCAGCTACTCTGGCGAGGCCAGATGTTATGTGATCGTGAGTGCATGCACAGAATAGCACCAGAATGAATTCGTCCCCTCCCATACGGGCAAAGGCACTGTCTTTGGGCGCCACTGCTTGTATGGCAGCTGCGAAATGTTGCAATACGCGGTCGCCAGCTTTATGTCCATAGGTATCATTAATGGCTTTAAACTGGTTCAAATCCATATAGTACAGACAAAATTTTTCATTATTCCCGTTGCCGGCCCGATCCGCCATAACCTGAAAAAGACCCCTGCGATTCAAAATCCCTGTAAGGGTATCTTTATACACCATTTCTTCAAGACGACGGCGGGCATTGGCCAGATCATGATTGCGTTGCGCAAGCGAGGCGAGCAGAAGGCTGAGCACTGAGGCGAAAAATATATAAATCCAGTTTTCAAAAGATTGGTACCACGCCTCGCTCGAAGAAATACGAAAATACCAATGCGCATTGAATATCTGTAGAGGCATTACCAAATGCGGCGCGCCGGCATCAAAAGCCCGGGCACTGGCAGCAATGGTTTCCTGTTCCTGATTTTTAGGATTAACTTTCAAGATTTCATATGTAAGCCCCTGCGCCTCAAGCAGGTCAAGATCCGCAGCTTCCAGTGTTTGAGGAAACTTGAGCGCTATTGAGGCTATACCCCAAAACCTGCGCTGCCCATCAGCATCTTTCAAAAAAACTGGCAGCCGCCCTACCAACACGGCGGTGCCGTCAGGTTGCTTCATCGGGCCATAAAGACTGATGCCAGCATTACTGGTTGGGGTGATCGCGGCGGCATTATCAGATGAATCAAGCAGGTTCATCCCCAGCAAGGTTTCGTGGCCCTGCAATGGGTAGACATAGGAAACCACTCCTGCTGGGGCCAATGCAAGAGTTTCTATATTATCGTTGTCGGCAATGACGTTAGCGACGTCGTTAAACCCAATGACACGCCCGTCATTTTGAACAACAAGGGCAGCCAGTACCTGCGTTTTGAAAAGCAGGCTGGTCAGCTCAGTCTTGAGGTCGTCTCTCTGAGCCAGAATAATATTTTCCAGGCGTGAAAATTCCACCTGCGCTCTGCGCTGCACAAGAAAAAACACAGCCAGCAGGCAACAGCACAAGCTTGCCGTAAATACTATAAAAAAAGTGCTGGGTTTTCGCACTGGATCACGCTCTATTCCTGAATGGTAAGGGCATCCGGCCAATCCTTATCGCCCTACTTCATACATCTGGTGCTCACTGGCCTGCAGCGCTGAACGCAGTAGCCACCGCAAGGCCTTGCCGTGCTTCGGCCACATGGTGCACCCTGTGCCAAAATACTCCCTTGGAGCGCAAAAGGGCTGTTGCCGCAATTGTGGCAGGCCCGCGTTGCGCCGGAGCCAAATTAAGTAACCCCCCGAAAACGGACTTCATTGAAAGCGCCATCAGCACAGGTCTGCCGAAGCCGAGCCAGTCTTCCGGGTGGGCCAGCAGTTCCAGATTATGCTTCAGCACTTTGCCAAACCCTATGCCGGGATCAAGCACAATGCGGTTTTCCGGCACACCAGCCCGCACAAGCTTGCCAAGGTTGAATTCAAAAAATTCCCGCACTTCACGGCGCACATCGTCATAACGGGGATTATGCTGCATGACCTCTGGGCGTCCCTGGCTGTGCATGAGCACATAGCCGGGCTTGTACTGCACGAGCACATCCAGCAGCTCAGGGTCAAAAGCACAAGCCGAAATATCATTAATAATAACAGCGCCCTGTTCCAGAACCGATGCCGCCGTGGCCGCATGGTATGTATCCACTGAAACAGTGGCCCAAGGCGCCCGGTGGCGCAACCCCGCGAGCACGGGCGTAATACGCTGTATTTCTTCATCAGGCGACAGTTCAACTGCGCCCGGACGGGAGGATTCCGCCCCAAGATCAAGAATGTCCGCGCCCTGATCAAGCAGGGTCAGGGCATGCTCAAGACCAGCAAGGGGTTTGTGATGAACACCCCCGTCATAAAACGAATCGGGGGTAAGATTGACTATGCCCATGACGCCAAAGGGGGAGGGCGTTTTTAGCGCCCGCCCCCCTCTGACATACCAGGCTGCATCCGCTATGGACGCCACCGGGAATGAATTATTCATTTCTTCTATCGCTTCTTGTCGTCTTCGCCGTTCTGGCCCGAAGCCTTTTCTGCCTCTGACTCGACGCCCCCAGCCGATGTGGGCGCTTCGTGAGGAGCAACGGAACCGTCGAGGTGGTCAGGCTCAAGGGTAAATTCTGCCGCATCAGCAGCAGGAGCCTCGGCCGTGGCTTCCGCAGGCTTATCCTCTCCACTGCCCTTGCTCGGACGGCTGGGCGCTTCAGAATATTTCATGGGCTTGCCGTTACCATCCAGAGGCGGCAGTTCCTTGTCTTCCATCAGAAGGTCAAGTTCTTCGCCAGTGATGGTTTCGCGATCCAGCAGGGCGCGGGCAATACGGTGCAGGATTTCTTCATTCTCTTTGAGCAGTACGCGGCAGCGCTCATGCGCCTCGTCCACAATCCGCTTTACTTCCGAATCCACCAGACGGGCGGTGTCTTCACTGAAGTTCTTGTTCTGCACCCACTCGCGGCCAATAAATACTTCTTCACCTGTTTCACCGATGGCAAGAGTACCTACGGCTTCACTCATGCCCCACTCGCACACCATTTTACGGGCCATGCGGGTGACGCGCTCAATGTCATTGGAAGCGCCAGTGGTGATATCGTCAAAAATAATTTCCTCAGCCACCCGGCCCCCCAGCAGCACCACCAAGTTGTTGCGCAGGAAGGAACGCGAGTAACCGTGGCGGTCTTCTTCAGGCAACTGCATGGTTACGCCCAAGGCGCGGCCACGGGGGATGATGGTGATCTTGTGCACCGGGTCAGACCCGGGCAGCAGACGGGCCGCCAAGGCGTGACCGCCCTCATGATAGGCCGTGATGCGCTTTTCGTCGTCAGACAAAAGAAGGCTGCGGCGTTCGCGCCCCATAAGCACTTTATCTTTGGCGTATTCAAAATCGTGCATATCCAGTCTGTCCTGATTCAGCTTGGCAGCCTGCAAAGCAGCCTCGTTGACCAGATTTTCCAGATCCGCACCCGAGAAACCCGGTGTGCCGCGCGCCAGAACCTCCAGATCCACATCGCCAGACAAAGGCGTACGCTTGGTGTGTACCTCAAGAATACGACGGCGACCACGCAGGTCTGGCGTGGGCACAACAACCTGACGGTCAAAGCGGCCAGGACGCAGCAACGCAGGGTCAAGCACGTCAGGACGGTTGGTGGCGGCAATAAGAATAACGCCCTCATTGCTTTCAAAACCGTCCATTTCAACCAGCATCTGGTTCAGTGTCTGCTCACGCTCGTCGTGGCCACCGCCGAGCCCGGCTCCACGCTGACGGCCCACGGCGTCAATTTCGTCAATAAAGATAAGGCAGGGAGCATTTTTTTTGCCCTGTACAAAAAGATCGCGCACGCGCGAAGCGCCCACGCCCACAAACATTTCAACAAAGTCTGAGCCTGAAATGGAAAAGAAGGGCACCCCCGCCTCACCGGCAACTGCGCGCGCAAGAAGCGTCTTACCCGTGCCAGGAGGCCCCACAAGCAACACGCCTTTGGGGATACGCCCGCCAAGACGGGTAAACTTTTTGGGATTGGACAAAAATTCGACAACTTCGGCCAATTCATCCTTGGCCTCGTCAATTCCGGCCACGTCAGCAAAGGTAATCCTTACGCTGTCCTGATTGAGCATGCGCGCACGCGACCGGCCAAAATTCATGGCCTTGCCGCCGCCGCCCTGCATCTGGCGCATAAAGAAAATCCACACGCCAACAAGAAGCAGCATGGGGAACCACGAAACCAGCAAGGTCATATACCAGGGCTGCTCTTCCGGCGGCTCTGCCTTAACCTCCACCTTTTTTTCGATGAGGCGGTTGACCAGACCCAGATCCTGCGGAGCATATGTCTGCACAGTCTTGCCGTCTGATGTTTTACCTGTGAGCGTGTGCCCTTGCATGGTGACAGACAGAATCTGCCCGCCATCGACCTGACTCAGAAAGTCTGAATAAGGCACTCGCTGCATCACGCCCTGCGGTTGCTGGAACATATTAAAAAGCATAACCATTGCCAGGACGATAATGGCCCACAGCATCAGGTTGCGACTCATCTGGTTCAACATTGCCTCCGTTACGTTTTCCGTGCGCGGCAGCGCATGGTCAGGGCCTGAACATTGGCCCACGCAGGCAAGAAATACTACCTGCATACGGCCGCTGTCAAATGACCGAATTCCACTGTTCACCGGCAATACGTTTTTTCACATATAATGCTCAGTTATAATTTGGCAATGGGTAAAAAAACACTTTGCGGACAATATTACCGACACTTGCGAGTTTTTTTATTTTCGCATAGTCTACAGATAATTATGAGGAGACGTTTCGCCACCGGTGTGGCGCCCGGTCTTCAAAACCGGTGGCAGGCTTTACCGTCTGCGGTAGGTTCGACCCCTATACGTCTCCGCCATACTGAACATCCTTGCTTCCAAAAAATTATTAAAAAATTAGACACTGTTGCGGTTTTTTCGCCACAATGTCTTTTTTATTATCCGACTGCCTCTCACGGCCCCCAGGCAACCAACCCGCCCTTTTCCCCTTCTTGTCAGGCGACTCAAGCCATAAAAAACGACTTTCCTGATCTTGTTCTCAACGCATAATAACGCCGAACCTCAGAAGAGTGTGAATGTTATGAAGTCTGCTTCCCATGTTGGAACAGTACACATAACTAGTTTAATAAGCAGGCAATTTATGGCGAAGACAATGCAGGCAAAATGAATTTAGGGAGCTCACACGGTTGCTCTGTCTTGCGCGGCAGCAGCAGATAAATATGAATCGTGCGTCATTTTTAATATTTCAGGCGGTTTTTTATGTACGCTCAGTCCAAAGCACGATCCCTGACCTTCCTCTCCTAGCTGTGCTTTGCGCTGGCCGACGTGCGGGATGGCTTGGGGCCGTTCTTTGGCGTTTTCTGCAAAGCAAGGGCTGGCTGCCTGACGAAATCGGGCATGTCATGACCGCCGGGGGGCTAGCCGGAATGCTTCGCACCACCCTCTGGGCGGGCTTGCAGACAGGGCCGAGAGAAAGCGGCGGCTCCTTGGCGTCACGGTTATCATGACTGTAGTGGCTTGCGGATTGGTCTTTGTATGGACCAACGCGGTTTCGGTCTGGACCTCAAGAATTTCGCAGGGGGCTTTGGCGGCGGCGATTGCCCCCACGCTTTTCGGCATAACTTTGGGTATGATCGGCCAGAAGGGTTTGCCAGCGTGCCTTGGCAAAAATGAAGCCTGGAACCACTTCGGTAATGGCGCGACAGCTCTTCTTGGAACTCTTGCCAGCTACTACTGCGGCATCCCCGGCGTCTTCTTAGTTATGGCGGGCATGAAGTACTTTGCATTATTTGCCTTGGCGGCATCAACCCCGCGTGTATTAACAGTGCAACAGCACGCGGCCAGGAAGAAAACCAGGAAAAACAAGAACCCGCCCCAATACCTGTGCGGGCACTTTTTTCAGACCGAGCCTTGCTGACCATAGCAATTACCCAGACTTTTTTCATCTTGGCAATGCGGCCATGCTTTCCCTGTTCTCTGTTGCAGATGAATCTGGCATCCTCAGGTTCACCCCGATGAAGACCATATACATTTCGTGCTCTCCGTCAGGAGCCTCTTCAAATTCCAGCCGCCCCGCAGCGTATTGCACAACCATCGGCGTCACGCGGCCCTCGCTAAAAAGATTCACAATGCCCTTGGCCCGGCAAAGCCCCGGCCCAGCAGCCAGGATCATCTCCCGCAGGGTGTTGGCATCCACTGGTTGCGACAAGGGCACAGTGTATGAGGCAAACCCCTCATCTGTATGTGTGCACAGCCCCTGTGGCAAGAACGTCAGATGAGGCCGCCGCGAAGGAGGACGAACCCCGCGGTCAAGCCAGCCCGCAAGAAAGGAATTCAACCGGGCGAAGGTGATATTGCCCTGCACGGCGGGCAGGATTATTGCCTCGGCGTTGCAGGTGCGCAGAACATCCATGACGGCGTGCAGCTCTTCCGCCCTAACGATGTCGGCTTTGTTGGCTATGATAACGTCAGCCTGTTCGACCTGAACCCGCCGCAACCCCTGCGGACCATCCCCGGCGCATACGCTGCCCTGCCATTCCAGCACATCAACCACGGTGATTACGAGGCCGGGGCGAACCATGTCCGCCAACTGGCCCAGCGAGTCAAGAACGTTAGCGGGATTGGCCACCCCCGTGGTTTCAAGAATAACCTGATCTGCCGGGGCGGCATCCAGCAGACGGCGCAGGCCGGGACGCAAACTATCGGCCAAAGAGCAGCATACGCAGCCTTCATCCAGCAGTTCTACCCTGGTTTCGCCCCGTGTGAGGGTGGCGTCCAGGCCGATAGCACCGAATTCATTTTGAATGACTGCGGCAAACTGCTCGCAACCATTGAGAAAATCCAGCCAGCGGCGAAGAAAAGTGGTTTTGCCCGCCCCCAGAAAGCCTGTGAGTACATGCATGACCGGCAGGCGGGCCAATTCATCTTCTCTGGGCACATACCGCCCCGGCAGGCCTGACAGAATCTTGCCACGGACGGAAAAAACGGCCTTCCCGGCATTGTGTTCCATTGATATTTCATCCCCCTGCTCCGCGCCGAAGGCTGCTTCCAGACGCATCTGCCAGGAAGGCTCAACTTTCCCGCAATGCAGATGTTCCAAGGGATTGGGCGTCACGCGCATGGCAAGACGAGGGGCATCGTCCAAAAGAACGGCTGCCGTGCCCGCTAAGGCCGCGAAAGGCCGCAGCAGCAGCCTGAAAGCTGGTAAATCATATTCCAGCTCGCCGGGAGCAACAATCCACTGCGTTTCTTGCTCGTCTCCAGGGGCGCTGTCTGCCTTGTCGCTGGCGGGTACGGCAATGCCTTTCGTGCTGAAGGCACGGTGTCTGGCCTGAGCTGACAGCTCCAGAGCCAGTGATGAGCCATCCAATGCCGCTGCAAGCCTCATCTGCCCCAGACAAAATGGGGCAAGAGTCTCGGCATGGGCCGAAAGTTCACGCACCGCCACGCCGTAGTCTGGGCCAAGGGCTACAGCCAGGGCCTGAAGGGGAAATTTGTCCAGCAGTGGGTCTGCTGCTGCGGGAAAGACATAAAACCCAAACATGCCGTATAGCTGCTTCTCCCATACATATTCGTCCATAAAAACAAGGCCGTATATATGCGGAACAGAGGCCGTGCGGCAGGTCCAGGCGGCCCCGTGCAGCGCCGAGGGGCGCACTCCGCGCCACCCCAGGGCATGGGCCTGCCTGCGGTCAAGATGAATGCCCGAAAGCAGGGCTGTCATGATGGACGGACTTTCCGGGCCGCCCTGCGGGTCCAGAGGGCGCGGCAAAAGATTTTCCATACGCATGGTGGCGACTCCTTTGGCACAATGTGCCCTGCCTCCGTAACCGGCCCATGGGAGCCGGTTACGGTAAAAAGAGGCAAAAGGTCAGGAGGGGAACTTGATCACGTCGCCATTACCGAGATAGTTGGTAGTTTTGGAGCGGAACCGGGCCGTGCCCTTGACCACAGGGTAGCCCGCGTCAACGAACTTCTGGGCCGTGATGAGGCCTGTGCAGTGGTTGCAGCCTACTCTTTGGAGATCCCACTTCTTGAGGCCGATGACGAGGTCGTCGTACTTGGGATCCCAGTCGTCAAAAGGAGAAATGTGCAGGCCGCCATAGAGGCCGTAGAACTGGTCGTTTTCATAGGCCAATTCCTTGTAGGCTGTGTCGGCAAAAAGGATGATGCCCTGGTGGCAGCAGCCGGTGATACTCACCAGCCCAACATCCTTGACGTTGCAGTACATTGAAAGCTCCCCAAAAACCCGGAAGATGATGGGGCAGTCAAAGGTATACAGGGCCACGCCACTTTCAAGCTTGTGCAAGCCCTTGGGCACCTCCGTCCATTTGCCCACATGCCCGCAGTCTTTCAGATACTGCTTGCCCTCTGGATAAAACGTATTGGGCGTGTACACATGGATGTTGGGATTGTACTTGGTGACGGCGGGAAACCCCCAATAATGGTCCATATGTTCGTGGGTCTGGATGAAGGCCTTGATTTCATTATTGGCCAGCATCGTATCAATGCCTTCCCGCTGGTAGCAGGAATCCATCCATTTATAATTCCAGCCAGAGTCGAAAAGGTACTTGTTGACCTTACCGTCCATATCTTCAATTTCTACCAGGCAGGAAAATCCCCCGGCATTATCGGCATGCACGCTCTTTTCACGCGCGATGTCCCATGCCTCGTCCAGCCTGCGGGGCAGCAGATGCTTGATATGTTTGATGCCTTCAGCATATCCGCCCTTGCCCAGTCCCTTGCCGTTGCCGAAGGGCGCCCAGTTAAAAGAGTATTGGTCCACCAGCAGGCCGCCTGCACCGGTGACATCCTGCATGAGAGTACCGTTGTCAAACCAGCTCGTTTCCGAAATGTTGGTAATGCGCACGGCCTTGCAAACGCCTATATCCGTCGAGCCGCGCTTGACGTCTTGAAGAAAGGCTCTGCGCATGGGGGAATACGAGTACGCTCCCATGGCGCCGATGGCCCCCACGCCCACGCCCAGAGCAGCACCCTTGATGAATTCACGTCTATTCATGATCTCCCCCTATTGCACCAGGGTAAAATGCGCGCTGAACCACGGCAACGCCGCTACAATGGCAAAATAGCCAGCTACGCCAACGATAATGCCAACTACCAAGCCGGGAACCATAGCGGGGCTCCAGGCGCTGCGCTCTTCAAAGTCGCGCTCATCGGCCCTGATTTCCTCAACGCTGCGAAGTTCACGCCGCCAGCCGGGCCAGCCGTCCATGAACCACCAGTTGATGAGCCAGATATTGATAAGCCAGATCATTGGGATCATTGGAAATTGCTGCGGATGAGAAAAACCTTTCTGCGTGCCCAGTACGAAGTGGGCATACTGGTAGTACAGGCAATAGATGATGATGCCCCCCACGGCTACAAGCAGCGTGCGGAACAGGATATTTACAGGTGTGCTGAACTTGTTGGGCCAATTGCCGCAATAAAACTGAAGGAACAATGCGGGCACCAGAAAGAAAATGGCCGTTTCGCCCACATGCAGCCAGCGCCAGTCCGGCGCGGCATCACGCTTGTGACCACGAATGGCGTCACCCCAGACCAGTTCCTGCATGTACCAGAAGAAAAAGCACAGAGATACGGAGATGACGATAATACCGAAGAAGAGAGAAAAACGCCGCAACCAGGGAGTTTTGATGAGGCAGAAGGGATAGCGCTCCCATATGCCTTCCATAAACCACACCACAACCGTGCAGCACATGATCCAGGCCACATGGAAGTTGGCGGAAACGGTCTGGGCGAAGTTCTCCCAATACGGCGGTGTGATGGCCGTAAAGTACTGCCAGGGGTAATACAGTATGCCCATATGGTTGTGCATGGTCATAAAGTAGATCACAAGGCTCAGGCAGAAGGTGCCCAGCCAGATGCTGAAGCCCTTGACGGGCTGGCGCTCGTTCTGCCAGGGGCGGCCTTCCAGGGCGACCAGCCACGCGGGGCTAAGCCATGAGGCTATGACCGCGAACATCATGCAGGCCTGTGCCGCGTATTCTACAGCGTAAAATTCTGTCAGCCCCGGCAGCTTCTGCAACTGGGTTGGGCTAAAATAGGCAAAAGCGAAATTGCCCAAAACGCCTTCAAAAAATCCGTGGATAAGAACAATCATAAGGCCGACAGAAATAAGAGACAGCACCAACCCTTTCTGCAAGGGATGGGCGTTGCGGATCCAGTCTTTTTTGAAAGGCCAGAAGTCGAAAATGTAGGCCATCCAGATGAGAATAACCAACCACCAGCGACAATAGTTGTAGCCCACATAGGGAGTATAGAAACGCATTACACCGCGCGGATCCTGAAAAAACCACCAGGTAACGGCAAAAATCAACAGGGTGAAGACCATGTTTGCCAGAACGGGCAAAGGGCCTCGCCAGCGTTTGATAAGTTTGCGCTCCTCAAGATAGGGAATGTCGTGGTCAGCCACGGGGACCTCCTCGGGGTTACAGGCTGTCCGCTCACACAGACGGACGGCCGGGGGCGCGCATGGCCTGCGCAACGGCCCGGACTAGAGCTTCCTTGTCCATTGTATCCACGGGCAGTCCCAGGCGCTGCCCTTCCAGCCGCAGCATGGCCGGCGAGAATTCCGGCGGTAGAAGACCGGGAAGCTCGTCCCCGGAAGTAACCGCCCTACTCTCGGCAGCCATAGGCAGGGGTTGCGCGCGCCACACCCCCCGCAGAAAATTTCGCCTGCTTTTGCAGGTCACGCTTCTTCTCCCATGCATTGCAGAAGACAAGAGGCATATGCGGTCGCCGCAGCAGTGGTGGCCTGCGCATCCGCATGGCGCAAACCGTGCAGCGTGCGAGCCAGATGTTTGAAAAATTCTTCCAGCCGGACATGGCTGCTTTCCTGCAGCAGACGGGCCAGAGCATGGGCGTCGGGCAGGGTTGCGGCCCCGGCCTGCGCCAGACGGGCGTTGCCTGTGGCCTGCAAAAGAGTTGAGAAAAAACGGAGATGATTTTGGGCGAAAAGCCGCATGTCTCCAGCATGCAGGGCCATGCCTGCCGAAGGAAGATGGCGCTCCAGCGCCAGCATGACTGATGGCGGAAGAGTCCCGGCCATGGCGGAAAGCAGGGGCGGCATGACAATACGAAAGGCACGCAGGCTGTCGGCCAGGCCCGTGCTGTCGGCGCGGCAGGGCAATGCCCGCACAAAGGTTCCGCTGCCGCGGCGCGTCTCCAGAATGCCCCGCCCCACAAGGGTATGCAGGGCCGTGCGCAAGGTGGCTCTGCTTACGCCCAGCTCTTCAGCCAGAGGGCGCTCTGCGGGCAGCCGCTCAAACAGCGTCCATTTCCCCCGCAGCAGGGCCTGTTCCAATCTGCGTTCCGTATTTGCCGGCGTGTTCATGACCGTCTCCTGGCAAAACGTTGTGCGTGTTTTCTGTGTGCCTGATACTGCCAGCTCTAAAAAAATGTAGCAATAATCCTTCAGCTTTGGTCTGGTATGCATCTAATATATTGAAAAATAAAAAATACTTTTTTAAAACTGGTATGACCATAATAAAATTTAAAGAATTTTATAGGTTATAAAAGCTTATTTTTCGCCCAGTTTATCAGTATAACCAATCATAATAAAAAATTGGTATAACCAATCTACATTGAAAAAAACCTCCCTGCCATCTATCTTACCTGCATAGTAGCCACGCAGCGGCGGAACTAGATTGATTGCAAGAAAAGGAGTTTCTATGCCGCGTTTTTCGCAATGGCGGAACGGTTTTCCCGGTTTATTGTGGAGCATACGGCAGCGCGAATCGCGCTTGAAGCTGTTCACGCGCTGGCAATTGGAGGGCGTGGATGCCCCCCAGCTGCTCAAAAATGCCTCTTACCGAAAAGAGATCGTGGTTTCTGAAGACTACCCGCTGCTGGTGGAATTTTGGGACATGATTCATGCGGCGCGTCCGGCTTCGGCCATTTTTCGCATCCGGCCCGACGGCGGACGCAAGCCGCTTATGCTCCAGGGGTGGCCCGGCCCGGAGGAAGATCTGTACAGCGGTTTTCTCAAGGAAGCTTTTTTTCCCGGCGGCTACGGTGCGGAATGTTATAAGGCACAGTTGCGCATGAACGTGGGCGACGCGGACTACCCTGTATTTACTCTGGACATGCAATCCCGCGAAATCAGAGAAGCCAATGCGGCGGCCCGCGGCCTTTTTTTGGGTGAAGGGCAAGCGTCGCGCACATTGACCTTGCGCGACGCTGCTCCTGATGATCTGGGCACGCAGTTGTTTGCCGCAGCCGACAAAGCTGTGAATAACGATGCATGGTCTGGCAAGCTCATGCTGGGCAATGCGGAACGAGGTCTTTTTTCGGCGCATGCACGCCTGACGCCCTGGGGCGGACACCACGGGCAAGTGGTGCGGGCAGCCCTGGTCAATGTAGACGCCAGACAATTTCCCATTATGCAGACTGAAGAGACGGATAAAACCCTGCGCCCCGGCGGATTGCGCGTGGCAATGGAGGAATTGTACGCGCAATGCGGCCCGGAGGTGGACGGAATGCTGCTTTCGCACATCCAGTCCAACAGGGGGCGAGTAGCTGTTTTCGGTGTGGGTGGCGCGTTCAAAGATCTGGAATGGGGCGCGCTCCATGCCTATGAAGGCACCATAGCACAGGATATTGAACGCTTTGGGCTTAGCTACCTTTTAGTGGAAGACACGCAGGACAGCGTGAAATCCATTGACTGGGCATTGTTTGCGCCGCTGGGCATACGGTCATACTACGCCAAACCCTTCTACGACGAGCACGGATTGCTGGCAGTCCTGATTTTGGTCAGTCACCGGACAAAGACCTTTGGGCCAGACGCCGACAGCCACTATGCGGACATTGCAGCAGGCTTCGGCCGCCTGCTGCAGCGCTGGCAGCCCCGGCCAGGAACCCCCTAACATATGTGCTTCATGCTGCAGACTCCACAAGAACCACAAAAAAACTCTTTTCAGACCGCATGGAACGGAAACGAGCGCCCTCATCTATCTTTACCCATCCCCCTCCTGATCACTGCCCTCCGCACGCCTGAAAGCCTCACATAAAATTTGACGCAGCCAATTGGACAAAAGAATTATTTAGAAACAGCCCCTAGGGCAAAGCGCACCGCAACACACCGTATATTCAGACTAAGATTGCATTTTTGGTTGAACGGCAATTTTTAAGCGCGAAGCATCCCCCAATTAATCCAGTCTAAACAGTGCCGCCATCAGCGCCTTTCCAGCTATTTTTGCGTCTAAATCGTCCTTAAACCAATGCTGACAATTCCGTAGCAGGCAATATTGAACTATCTATTATCAACTGCTATGGTTTGGTAGAAGTAAGTTTTTTGGGGAGAAGGAGTTGGCCTGTCTGTTTTTCAACACGAAATAATACCATACGGAGTTAAAAATGGAACGCATTCTGCCCGAACTTCCCTATGCGATGGACGCCCTGGCTCCAGCCATTTCACAGGAAACGATGGAATACCACTATGGCAAGCACCATAGAGCCTATGTAACCAACCTGAATAATCTTCAGGAAGGCACCGAGTATAAAGACATGTCTCTTGAGGATATAATCAAAAAAGCTCCTCCTTCAGGCATTTATAACAACGCCGCGCAAGTATGGAACCATACCTTCTTCTGGAGCTGTTTGCGGCCCAATGGCGGAGGAAAGCCCGTGTGCCCTCTGGCAGACGCCATCAACGCGCAGTGGGGAAGCTTTGACAAATTCAAGGAAGATTTTTCAGCCAAAGCCGCTGGCAACTTTGGTTCAGGCTGGACATATCTTGTTAAAAAATCCGACGGCGCGCTGGAAATCCAGAACCTGGGCGCTGCTGGCAACCCACTGAAAACTGGCGACACCCCCATTCTGACCATTGATGTATGGGAACACGCTTACTACATCGACTACCGTAATGCCCGGCCCAAGTTCATTGAGACATTTTTCGAAAAACTGGTTAACTGGGATTTTGCAGCTAATAATTTCAAAGGCTGATCCACTTCGTACAAATGCCAAGGGGCATGCGCTAAAGCACGCCCCTTGGCATAACATTACCGACAGCCATACGCCGCCCCAAATCAGTCCGCGCTCTTATCAATTGCATTCACTCAAATATAGCCTCAATGCCTCGTTCCCACAAAGATTTTGCCCATCTTGCACAAGGCTTCACGCGATCAAAGAATCTCCTTATTAGATGAAGGAGAACCAGCCTGTTATGTGGAAAATGCACCCAGGCAGCACGCTACCGGAATAAAAGAAAAATTCGGCACTGAAACACCTGAAAAGGCGCTTGTAACGGACGGCCTTGACGTCAGTGCCCACGCTTCCCAAGCAGGGACAAAAAGACGCATCTTCGCTTTTTGTTGCACAACAAATCCGATTACTGCCCACGAATATTATCACTTCTTATATGGATATATTCATTAAAGACCAGTGACTTCACATGGTAAAACAAAGACAGAAGTTGCATATTATTTGGTCATAATCACAGCAAACGTCCCAGCATAGAAACATTTACACTGCCGATATTACAATATGTCTGGCTAAAAAATGGACATAAACATATTGTTGTGACAACAATATACGTTGTTGTGGAAAACGTGATTATTAAAAGTATATTGTTCCACAAAACATACCAGCAGTCATAAAAAGGCTGCTTAACTACGGAGAATTCTAAATGAAAAAAACTCTCAGCCTTGTTCTGGCCGCTGTGCTCATCATGAGTGCCGCTGTTGTTTTTGCTACCGAAGTCAAGACCCCTCACTTCACAATAACACTCCCCGCAGACTGGATTCAGCCTTCCGAGGTCATCAGCCAGCAGGGTTCCAGCGTGGCTTTGTTCCAAAACAAGAGCAATGGTACCGCAGTGACCATCACTATCGTTGACGCGCCGATGAGCGCCAAAGACGTGGCCGAACAGACCACCGCCAATATGAAAAGCGGCGGCATGTCCCCCAGCACCCCCAAGGAAGAAAACGGTTTCTATGTGTCTACCTTCGAGCAAGGCAGCGGCAAGGGCATTTCCTACTTCGGCTCCAACGGCAAGGCTTTTGCCGTGACCACCATTGTGGGTTCCGATGTGGCTGTGGGCAAAGATCTGCTCAAGCATCTCAAGGCTACTGATGCCAAGCTCATTCCCTCATTCTAATTTTCGGCAGATTCTTTCTGCCGAATCCAGATAAATGAAAGTCCCGGCTCTTGCCGGGACTTTCATTTTCTCATATGCTATTGCAGCAGCGAAAGCGTAAGCCCCAAGCCGAGACTTGGGGCTTGCATAAACCAAGTTCAAAAACTTTTTGAATCTCGGTTTGTTACGCAGATTTATTGTTATCGTTGCTGTTATTGCGGGCAGTTATGTCAATTTCATCGGGCTCAGTGGTTGCCTTTTTGAAATTTTTGATAGCCCTGCCAAGCCCGCCGCCTATTTCAGGCAGTTTTTTCGAGCCAAACAACAACAGTACTACAACCAGCACCACCAGCAAATGCTGTATACTTAATGCACCCATAAAAACCGTCCTTCCTGTTAAAGGCCGTTAGTTGGCTGCCAGAACAGGCCCCTACGTTCAGCCATTTTCTCGACTATACTCTCTCAGGGCACAAATGCAAACAGCCATAAACCAGTGAGGGCGGGCTTTTCCCCAGGCTAGGCTGACCCTTCCGGTACTGAAACCGGATATTAACACATCATACTCATTGTGTATTGCGCAGGATGGGGCTATATTTCCCCACCCCGAAAATCCCTTCCGTAAAATTTTATTTCAGGAACAGCATGACCGCATCTTTTGAAGATCTGGGTTTATCCCGCGAATTATTGAAAGCAGTTGAAGATCTTGGGTTTGAAGAACCCTCCCCCATACAGGTCTTGGCCATCCCCGCGCTACTGGCGGGTAGAGATGCCCTTGGCCAGGCGCAGACAGGAACCGGAAAAACCGCGGCCTTTGGCCTGCCTCTTCTGGAAAAACTGACGAATGCCAAACACGTGCAAGCTCTGGTGCTCTGCCCTACGCGTGAACTGGCCATTCAGGTGGCCGAAGAACTGAACAAGCTTGCAGCCCGCAAGCGTGGCGTTGCCATTCTTCCCATTTATGGCGGGCAGCCCATTGAACGGCAGTTGCGTGCTCTCGACAAGGGCGTACAGATTGTGGTTGGTACGCCTGGCCGCGTTATGGACCACATGAAGCGCGGCACGCTGAAGCTCAACTCCATTACCGCAGCCGTGCTGGACGAAGCCGACGAAATGCTGGATATGGGCTTTCGTGAAGATATCGAAGCCATCCTTGAGCAGACCCCCGCTAACTGCCAGCGAGTGCTGTTTTCGGCCACAGTGCCAGGGCCTATCCGCGAGCTGTGCAAACGCTTTTTGCGTGACCCTGAAATGCTCACGGTCGCTCAAAAAATGCTTACGGTTCCCGCCATTGAGCAGGTTTACTATGAGGTGCGTCCTCATCAGAAAATGGACGCTCTCTGCCGTCTGCTGGATTCGCAGGGTTTTCGCAAAGCCCTGGTTTTCTGCTCAACCAAACGTAGCGTGGATGAAGTGACCCTGCACCTGCAGCAGCGCGGCTATCAGGCTGACGGTCTGCACGGCAACCTGGCCCAGTCACAGCGTGACCGGGTAATGCAGCGTTTTCGTACCGACGGCCTGGACGTGCTTGTGGCTACTGACGTTGCCGCGCGCGGCCTGGACGTGGATGACGTGGACGCCGTCGTCAACTATGACATCCCGCACGATGTTGAAAAATATGTACACCGCATTGGCCGTACCGGACGCGCAGGACGTGTTGGCAGCGCCTTCACCTTTGTGACCATGCGCGAACATTACAAGATGCGCGACATCATCCGCTTTACCAAGGCACGCATTACTGAAGGCCGCCTGCCAAGCCTGCGCGACGTGGACAGCATCCGCACGTCCCGCCTGCTGGATGAAGTACGCCAGACTCTCGAAGGCGGACCGCTGGAACGCTGGCTGGTGCTGGTCGAAGAATTTCTGGCCGCGCAGTTTCCCGACGGTGAGGTCACCAATCGCGACGTATCAGCCGCGCTGCTCAAGCTTTTGATGCAGAGAGACTTTGGCGATCAGGACAAAGCTTCTGAACAGGATCCCCTGTCCATGCCTCCCCGTCGCCCGGCAAACGAAGGATCGTTCGACAGGCGTGACGCTGGCCGGTCTGGCGCAAAGCCGCAACGCCGTGAAAATGACGGTCCCATGACCAAGCTGCACGTCAATGTGGGTCACATGAACAAGGTCAGCCCCCGCGAACTGGTTGGGGCCATCACTGGTGAAACGGGCATTTCCAGCCGCCATATCGGCGCTATCAGCATTCAAAAAGGGTTTTCTCTGGTAGAAATCTCTTCAGATATGGCAGAAGACGTGATGTCTGTGCTCAACAGAGGCGTGTTCATCGCAGGAACGCGTGTGGCTGCGAAAATGGATAGCGGCAGACCGGGAACACCCCGTCCACGTAAGCCCGGCGCCCCAGGGGCGCGTCGCCAGCCGCCTGCCAGATATGGCAAAAAGCCCCGCGGCTTCTTGGGAGATAACGACGACTAGTCGTGCTTTTTCATATAGCATATGCGTAATGACCGCCCGCCCTGATTAAAAGGGGTGGGCGGTTTTGTTTTACCCCTCTATTACCAATGACCAGCCAATTCAGCGCACTGAACTATTTCAAATTTCTCGCGTTTTATTCTCAGTACTCATCCTTGCCTGCATAAAGCAACACTACATTCATTATTACCAACAACACCCTAATTTCACTATACTATTTATATAAAACCCGAAAACAGAGACTGTAACAGCAAAAAACAGGCGCCTACTGCCCCAACGAATGCTATAAAAAATTATGTATTAAATATTCTTTAATTATAGCATGTTAACAAAAAATTATACATATTTATGATAATTATCTCAATATATCCATAATCAGTATCTCTAACTAACCGATGAGTATATCTATCGAAGTATATTTTCTTACGTTTTAATGGGTACTATAGAGCCCATTAATCTGTCGTCTGCAAGGATTGATGCAGATAACCCTATACTATTGTTTATTATTCATAAGGAGAGCGTGCATGAAACTTGGTTTGTTGGCCAAAATGATTCTTTTCATTCTTGTTCCGGCGGTTCTTGGTTTGATGCTGCTCGCAGGCGTAAGCTACAAAATGTCAGAAAAAATTCTGCGCGAGCAGATAGAAACTGACATGAAAATAGTGCTGCAAACCCAGGCATCAGGTATTCACGCTGTCCTTATGGGATTGAAAGATTCCCTTGGCATCGTGGCCCAAAACAACAGGATAACGCTGTACATAAACAGGTACAGCACTGGCGAAGATGGGGCGCTCTCTTCGCCACAAGCGCTCGCGGCGGATACTGCGTTGCAGGAATTCACCGATGTTAGCGACAACATCTCCTATAGCGCACTTATTGCTCCAGATGGCAAAGTCATTGCACATCATGTTAGCGGACAAACAGGGCCAAGCAAATCTGTAGGGACCGATTTTTCCCAGCGTTCTTACTTTACCGAAGCATTGAAGGGCAAAACAAGCATCGTTGATGTCATCAGCGCCACAACCGGACAACCTACGACAGTTATTGCCGTTCCAGTCGAACGCAACAAAAAAATCGTAGGCGTCATCACTGTAGGTATCAGCAACAGCAACCTTGCCGACGACACAACAAATCTCGTCAAGGTGGGTGAAAAGGGATTTGCATTTATATATGACATGTCCGGAAAAATGGTCATGCACCCTGACCCGAAAACACTCTCTCGCGAAGACGGCAACAAGCCTCATGTACGCGAGATGATGACGGCAAAGCATGGCCGTGTTGATTATGCTGACAACAAGGGGGATGCAAAATTCATCTATTTTCAGGAACTGCCTGAAGAAAACTGGATTATCGGTCTTGAGCTTGACCGCAGTGAAATTCTGGCGCCAGTACACAGAATGTTTACCAATGCCCTGCTGGTGGCCGCAGTATGCGTTCTGATTGTCGGCTTTATGATCATTTTCTCGGCACGCGGCATAGCACATATGGTACGCGGGTTCTCCAACATGGCGAACGCTGTGGCTGGGGGCAGACTTGAAACCGATCCGGCAGAAACACGTTTACTGTCGCAAGCACAAAACCGCAGGGATGAATTCAGTGTTCTCGGCCAGGGGATGGGGCACATGATGGGCAACATCAAAACCCTGCTTGAAGAGAGCGACCAGAAAACATTGGCAGCCCAACAGGCCACAGAGGCAGCCCAACAGGCCACCCTGCGGGCCGAAGAGGCAGCTCATCAGGCCGAGAACGCCAAACGCGAAGGCATGTTGGCCGCCGCTGGCCAGCTGGAAGGTGTCGTTTCCATTATTTCTTCTGCCTCAAGCCAGCTTTCTGCCCAGATAGAGCAATCTGACCGCGGCGCTGTTGAATCAGCCCAACGCCTGGGTGAAGCAGCCACTGCCATGAACGAAATGAACGCCACCGTGCAGGAGGTTGCCCGCAACGCCTCTTCTGCCGCATCCGTATCAACGGAAACCAGAGCCAACGCCGAAGATGGCGCAAAAATAGTACAAAGCGCCCTGAAGAGTATCGATCAGGTGCATAAGGTATCATTGGAGCTCAAGACCGACATGTCAAAGCTCAATGACCACGCCCAGGCTATCAACCGCATTATGAACGTCATTTCGGACATTGCGGATCAGACCAACCTGCTGGCGCTCAACGCCGCCATCGAAGCGGCCCGTGCCGGGGATGCTGGCCGGGGATTTGCCGTGGTTGCAGACGAGGTACGCAAGCTGGCTGAAAAGACTATGGCTTCAACAAACGATGTGGGTAGCGCCATATCCTCTATTCAGGAAAGTGCTTCCCAAAGTGTTGCAGCTATGGACAAGGCTTTGCAGGAAGTGGAAACAGCGACCCTCTTTGCCAGTCAGTCTGGTGATGCCTTGCGGCAGATCGTTACCAATGTTGAAGCCACGGCAGATCAGGTAGGCGCTATCGCCACTGCCAGTGAGGAGCAATCCGCCGCCAGTGAAGAAATAAATCAGTCCATTGCCCAAGTGAACGATATGTCCAGCCAGACAGCACAGGCTATGGGCGAAGCTGCGCAAGCAGTGACTGAACTGGCCCGGCAAGCGCAGGCGCTCAATCAGCTTATCGCCGAAATGAAGCGGGGATAACCCGCTGTTTTCCCGAAGAACAACCTGACCCCCTGCACCAATGAGGGGGTCTTTTCATTGCCCATCACCCTGATCTACGGTTCCATCCATCCGTAATTTACCGCTCCAACGCGCTTTTCCGGTACTCAGGTCAAATCAGGCAATGCCACTGTCCCCGCTGGCGAAAGTATATTTTTTACGCTACGGTTTTCGCAAGCAACGGCAAATCAGCCATTGCCAGGGCGTGCTTCATGCGCCCTGCTTCCTCCTTACACCACGGCTACCCCACAACAAAAGGCAGGCCTCATGCATATCTCCAAGTCTTCATCATGGTTTGACGGCCTGCTGGCCGATGATTGTCCCGGCCCGGATATGACGGTTGAAATGTTGGGTATTGGTTCCCAGACAGGGGCTATGTTTTTCAGCCCCCGCCAACAGGGAGTCATCAGCGGCGTGGAAGAAGCCGAGCAATTGCTGCTGCGCTGCGGGCTTTCCGTCAGACGGCAGATCAATAACGGCGGTACAGCCGAAGCGGATGAAGTTTTTCTTGAAGCAAGAGGATCTGCGGCGGCTCTGCACCGGGGCTGGAAGATAAGCCAGACTGTTTTGGAATACATGTCTGGCATTGCAAGGCGTTGTGCGCTGATGGTTGAGCGCGCCTCTGCCGTGCGCCCCGGCGTGCAAGTAGCTGTAACGCGCAAGAATTTTCCCGGGGCAAAAGCCCTGTGCCTTGAGGCCGCAATAGACGGCGGAGCGGCTATTCACCGTCAAAACCTCTCCGATTCCATTTTGGTTTTCGCCCAACACTTGCAGTTTTTTGCCAAGGGCGGGCAGCAGACGCCAATGGAATTTTTTGCCAGGCAGGTACAAAATTTGCGCGCCCGCATGCCAGAAAAAAAACTTTCCGCCGAGGTAGATACGCTTGAAGACGCACTGCTGGTAACCTCCGCCGGAATAGATATGGTTCAGTGCGAAAAATTCACCTGCGAGAATCTGGCTGCCACTGTCGGCGCGTTGCGGGGCACACGCCCTGACATTCTCATACTGGCCGCCGGGGGCATCACGGGCGAAAATGCTGCGGAATACGCCGCCACTGGCGTGGACGTTCTGGTCACAACATGGCCCTACTTTGGCAAACCTGCAGACATAAAAGTAGTTATGGAATCTGACGGCGACAGCTAGATATAATGTTCTGACAGGTTGTTCCCGCTGCCCCGGATTACTGCTGGCAACGGCCCCTGGCGGAACCTGAGTAATACGCGAGGCCCGCACAAAGAGAAGATGCTCTTTGCACGGGCCTCGTTTTTTGTATAAACTTTTGTAAAAACGTATCCGGGTATTGGCAGCACATGGCAGGCAAGGCTTGAAGTAACCGTGCTACGGCCCCTCTTTCTCCGCAACGGTTTAAGCGCAAACAACTGCGGTCATTTCAAACCAGACATTCCTAAGGAAGCATAGTACTCGACTGAAATAAAAAGCGAAGTTCAACGCAGAAATAACGGGAAAGGCGCTTGTGACGACACTGCCTAAGAAGCTGTGCTTTCCCTTTGCGCAGCAGCCTTGGCCGCGATGCGCAAAAACTTTTCGCCCAATATGCCGGGGGCGATTTTTGTTTTGGCTCCAGAAGAGGTGCGCACACAGCCTGTGATTTCCATTGGCTCACTGCTGTACGCGCCTTGCAGCGCTTCTTCCATTGCGTGCCGCAAAAGTTCAAAGGAAGCTTCCACCTCAGGATAGTCATTGCCCTCGCGCCAGGGCAGCACAAGAGTACGCGTCCAGGCATGCCCCTTGTGCGAAGGGGCTTCAAGCACATGAAAAATTTTGGGGCTATAGCCGGAAGCGCGTTCCAGCAGGCCGGGATAGCAATAGTCCTGTCTGTCTTCTTCCGGCTTGGGAATGCTTGATACAATGCTCACCACGGGCAGGGCCAAAGCCTTTTCATGGTCTTCGAGGTGTACGCAGTAGCTGAGGACAGGCCGCAAATTGCCTCTTTTCTTGGTTATTTTCCATTCAATTTGCATATCTTTCTCGCAAAGGCACAGACGTGCCCGGTAGTTGGCCCGGTAAGCGGGCCGCGTGGCCCGTCAGGGTCACAAGCTCCCCGAAGGGCGGTGTCTCGGGCCGGGCCTCGCTGCATACCCACAGTACGGGATAGTCTGGCTCTTCAGGAAAGCGGTTGCACTCAAGGTCCGTAAACCAGACAAGGCAGGTTGGGCGCAACTGCTGTTCTTCAATATGGGCACATATGGGCCGGTAATCCGTACCGCCGCCGCCCACAGGCGTAATATCCCTGGGCATGCTCATACGGTTAAACGTCATCTCGCCCTGAATTCTTGTATCGTGAAACAGCACAGTGAGCGTGGTGTCATACGCATCCAGCACCGAAAACAGCTCTGTGCAGAACAGTGACAGCGAGGCTTCATCCACAGATCCGGAGCAGTCCACAGCCAAAACAACGTGAGGCAAACGCGCCTCACGCCGGGAAGGGAGGTAAATCTGCTGATACAGATAACGCCTGTTGGGTGTGGACCACGAATAATCATTGTCCGCACAATGTTCGAGAAAGCGGCGCAGAAGTTCCCGCCAGTCCAGCTCGGGGCATCTCTCTTTCTTGAGCAAACGTGTGAATCCGGCGGGCAGGCTGCCCATATGTCTGGCCCTCTGCACCGCCTGTGAAAGGGCCACATCGGCCTCCTGCTCCGCCAGTTTCAGGGCGTGCTCGTTCTCCAGACCTTGCAGGTCGGGGTGGTCGCGTACCTCACCAGTAAATGAGGTCTTTCCCTCCCCTTGCGCTGGAGAGCCCTGATTTTTTTCCTTGGCGGCCTTTGACCCGGCCTGGGCCTGATCTTCCCCGCCCTGATCGGGATTTTCCTTTTTGCCGCCCTGAGACTGCGCGGCGCTTTTGCCGCCCAGTTCCTTGCCGCCGTCAAAGCTCATGGCCCCTGCGCCCTCTTCATCCTGACCGTCAGCGCGGGCGGAATCGTTGCTAGCCTCGCCCTTGGAGGCGCTTTCTTGCAGGGCCGCAAGAGCCTCATAAATATCATCGGCAGACATGCCAGCATAGGCGGGATCGTGGGCAAAGCCTTCGGGCAGGTCAAAGCCCGATTCCTGTAAAATATGGTTTATGGCCAGGTCGCAGGCGCGGTTCCACATTTTTTCTTCGCGGCTCTTACGGCGCAAATGGTGCCCAAAGGCCAGATGCATCACCTCATGGGCCTGCGCCGCCACCAGTTTGGGTTCGGGCAACGTAGCAGCATATACGGGGTTGAACCCCAGATTCATGCCGTCTGTCCACATATCCGCGCAGGTTTTGTCTTCCTTGAAGCGCAATTTCAAAGCCAGAGAACCGAAAAAAGGATGATCCAGCACAAGGGCTGTTCTGGCTTTTTTCATGGCCAGGGCAGCCTGAAGGGATTGCGCGTCCAGATCGGGAACCGCACGGTTTGCCACAGGTGCGGCGCTTGCGGGGCTGACGTCTTCCTTCATGACCTACATCAGCACTTCGGCATTTTTTTCAGCCCAGCGTGAAAAGGCCTCGGTCTGCACTAGATCCGTATCCTGACAAACGGCATCACGCATAAGCAGCACGCCGAATTCCGAGGGCAGGCGTTCAGCGTAGGCAGTGAGCGCTTCGATGGTTTCTGTGCTGGCCCTGAGGCTCAAGGCTTCACACATGGCATAGAGGGCCGCTGGTTCCAGCGGAACCATAGCAGAGGCCGGGGCGGCCAGCACTTCATCCACCGTGGGCAGTTCGCGCCAAACCGAAAGAAAGCCCATAAATTCCGCAGCGCCCGCCGAACCCACTGTGCCCTGAAACAGTTCGTACTCCACGTCAGCATCAGGCCCGGCATCCAGAACGCGCGATACAAATTCCCACGAACGCGGCGAAGCAAAGGCTTTTTCCGCTTTCAGCGGGTCAAAATCGTGCAGCAAGCGGGGGCGAAACCGCAAAAATGCGCAAACCTCTGCGCGGATGCCCGAACCTTGCGCCCAGGAGAGCCAGTCATCCAGATTGGCATCAAACTCCAAGTGCACCATGCGGTTAGCCAAAGCCGAAGGCATCCGGTAAGACACGGCCTTGTCCTTTTCCCTGTTGCCAGCAGCCACAATGGACCAGCCGTCTGGCAGGCGGTATTCCCCGATGGCGCGGTCAAGAATAAGCTGATAGCAGGCGGCCTGCACCAGAGGCGGCGCGGCATTCAGCTCATCCAGAAAAATGATGCCTTCTTCAGGATCAGACGGTGTTGGCAGAAACGCAGGAGGACACCACACGGCAACCCCCTGATCCGTAATGCGCGGCAGCCCGCGCAGGTCAACAGGGTCCAGCAGCACGGCGCGGATGTCGCGCAGGGCCATACCCCGGGCCTCGGCCACCTGGGCTACGATCTGGCTTTTGCCTACGCCCGGCGCGCCCCAGATAAAAACCGGCTGACGGATGGAAATAAGGGAATTTAGTGCAGATACGATTTGCGAAGGTGTCATGATATTCCTGCAAGCCATTCGAGGCGGATAGTTTAGAATGGATGCATGCTGCCTCACATGAAAATGAAAGTCAATGTCACAAGGCCACCACGAACTGCCTTCCCTGCCGTCAGATTGCCTGCTGCTCGCGCGTGCGCCAACCCGTTTTGAAAGGAATGCCGTACAAAACGCCCACTCCCTCCCAGGGAGCAGGCGCGTGAAAAGCCCGGTTGCGGTCAGTCAACCGAGCAGGAGGGCAAAATGGTAAACAATGGCAGCCATTACAACAGGTAGGATAAGCGAGTAAGCAAACATTGCAGCCAGAATTTTGAGTGAGCGGGATTCGCTGTACAGAATGCCAATGGTCGCCACGCAAGGAATGAACAGACTTTGCGCACACATAAAAGCCACGGCGCTGGCCTGGCTGACGCTGTGCCGCAAAATTTCCGGCAACTGGTCGGTAGTCGCGGCAAAAAGCACGCCGATGGTGGCCATCACAGCCTCTTTGCTGACGCCAGAGGCCAGCAGCGCCGTCATGAACCGCCAATCCACCCCCATAATATCGCCAAGGGGCTGCAACATCCTGCCCAGTTGCCCGATGAGACTGGTTTCGATGTCGGCTGTGGGATAGTAGGACAAAAACCAGATCAACACGCTGAAAGCCACAATAAGCGTTGAAGCTTTTTTCAGAAAGGCCAGCACGTTGCGCCACACATAGCGGCCAATGGCGCGCGGGTTGGGTTTATGAAAATGCGGCAGTTCCATAACAAGGCCGCCAAGAGAATCTGTGGGGGGCATAACTTTGCCAGCCAGCAGGCTTATGCCGCCCAGCACCAGCATATTCATAGCCAACAGCGCCAGAACAACCAGCACGGCGGATAAGGGCGTAAACAGCCACGATGCCAGAGTAACCATTACCACGATTTTGGCAGTGCAGGGAACCAGAGGCACAAGCAGTATGGTCAGCAGCCGCTGCCGGGGATCATCAATGGTTCGGCAGCCAACCACCCCCGAGATATTGCAAGGAATGGCAAACAGTAAAGGAACAAAGGCCTTGCCGTTCAGACCTATGCGGCTCATGGCCCTGTCCATAATAAAAGCCGCGCGGGCCATATACCCCACGTCTTCAAGAAAGGCGAAAATGGCGTAAAAAACTACAATAAACGGCAGCATTACAACAACAGCCCCCACGCCGCGCCAAACACCGATGGTCATAGCTGCCAACAAGTGCTTGCCCTCCTGCCCCCAGGCAAGAATATGCGGCTCGGGCAGTGAAAACAGATAGGCTGTGCCCCCGGCCAACGGAAAGCCAATACCAAAACCCGCCACCAGAGTAAGCAGCAAAAAGCCTGTCATGGTAGCCAGACCCCACACGGGATGCAGCAACCACGCGTCCCAGGCCACAGTGGCGCTACGCTTGCCCAAGGCCTCTACGCTGTCGCGTCCCACAAGCTTTTCCAGCCAGGTCTGCCGTGCCTCGCTGAACTGATGGCGATGTTCTTCAGAGCACAAAGCGGCTAAAACAGCACGACAATCCTCACCCTGCGCATGGTTCGCCGCCTCGGCATTTTGCCCGGCAGAGCCTCTGCCTTGTATGCCGTCAGCATCCAGCGCGCTGCCCTGCTTCCAGTCTGCACCGTGCGCCTTTGTCAGAGCGCCAGCGCCTTTTGCTTTACGGCCCATGCCAAAGACACCTGTTTCATCCGGGTCCGGCGCGCTTCCGCTCAAGGCCTGCCATAATAAGGACAAAGCCCGTCCCTCATCTATTCCGTGCGAAAGCAGCCAATCCCTGACCTGAAACACCTCGCGCCGCAACGGGTCGGGCAAAAGTTTGAACACTGCTTCTGGAACACGGCCAGATGCAGGTGGCCGCCGCAATGCCTGCCCTATGGATTCACTCAATGGTTCCACACCGTTTTTGCGCACGGCGGAAAGCAATACCACTGGCACGCCAAAGCCAGCAGCCAAGGTCGAGACATCCAGGTTCACCCCACTACTGGCGGCCATATCCACCATATTAAGCGCCAGTATAATGGGCCGCCCCAGAGCTAGCACATCCAGAGCATAAGCCAAGGTGCGCTCCGGGCTGACAGCGCTGGCCACCACCACGGTGACGTCCGGCGAGCTGCCCAGCAGATACTCTACGGCAATATTTTCTTCCGGTGACTGAGCGTGCAGGCTGTAACTGCCGGGCAGATCGACTACATTGTAGCCGCCCTGCCCTACAGGGGCTTTGCCCTGCTTTTTTTCCACAGTCTTTCCCGGCCAGTTGCCCACCTCTTGATGCATGCCCGTAAGCGCACTGAAAATGGTGGATTTTCCCGTATTGGGCTGCCCCGCCACGGCCACCCACATATCAGTCAGACCAGTTATCGTCGCCTGCCTCATTTCTGCCTGCCATTCGCCTTATCCGCGTGTTTCATAGTGTGATTCACCGCTATATGACGGGCAAAATCCCGCCCTACAGCAATGAAGGTGCCGCAGCATTCCAGCACGAGCACCTTGCCCGTGCGCAGCACCCGCACGGCGCATCCGGGTATGAGCCCCAAAGCCGCGAGGCGCTGCGTGACCGGGCCGGAGCAGTTCACCCCGCAGACCGAAGCAATACCGCCGGAAGGCACCTCCGCCAGTTGTGATAGCGCCCGCCGCGACACATCAAGGCTGGCTGACAACGCGTTATCGTCCTCATCTTTTCCCGTATGGGCCAAAGTTGCCGCACAATCCGGCATGGCCGAGCCACGCTCTCTTGTCTGCCTGAGGCACACGCCAAAGAAGATGAGAAACAGAAGGTTGTTCCAGCCGCCTCCCACAAGCGTCGTCAACGGTGACGGCAAATGGCTGAAAGCCATGCCACACAGGATGAGCGGCAGCGGTGAAAACAGAACTGTGTATTTTCTGTACAGGGTTTTGCCGCCAAGCACGGCATAGATGAAAAGCAGGCTGGCCAAAGCCATTGGCAGCACTGCCCCCATAGTCAGGGCGTTTATGTAATTTGCTGCACTGGACACTTCCTGATGACTGCCAACCGCCGCATAGTGTGGATAGTGGCTGTGGTACGCCCCACCATAGACCATAGCCAGACAGAACAACCCCATAATGGCCCAACGCAGGACGGGATGTTCCCGCCGCACCATAGCCGTTACACCGTAAAATCCGGCGGCATAGAGAAATCCTGCCAGCGGGCCCAGGCCCCCGCCCAGCATAATACGGAACGGAGAGTCCGCGGCCACCTCCTGCATGACGGCAGTAACGCCTTCAGGCGAAATGTCGGTATTGGACAGCCTGCCGAAAAGCAGCATATCGCCTGCGTACATGAGCAAGGCTCCGGACATTCCCACATACAATGCGCGGATGGCCCACGCATGGCCGCCGGAGCGGGAAGCGGGAACGGCAGGCGACTGGCGCTCATCGGCCTGGCCCCCTACAGATATTCTTTCTCTTGAATCGGTCATAGCTTGTCCTTATGCCGTTCTGACTGGTTTTCCTCTGTGGCTGGCCATACAGCCGCATGCACGAGGAAGCCCCCACGCATGACGGATGCAAGCCCGGCCAATCAGATAAAGATGGATGCCCCAAAGGCGGAGCTAGAAAGTATACCCGCACTGCACGCCGACAACCAGAGGTTCACCCGCGCGCTTTGCTCCGCTGAAGGCCGTAGTAGCATACCGCTCGTCCAGCAAGTTCCTGCCGTACAGATAGACGTCCCAGTTGTCCTTTTCATAGCCGATCTTGGCGTTGAGCAGCATGTAGGCGTTCTGTTTGAGTGAATTGTCTTCCACAAGATACTTGCGGCCGCTAATGCTGCTGTCCACGCCCGCATAAAAGCCCGATTCCGTGCGGAACACGGTGCCGAGGCCAACGGTATAGGCATTGGTGAAGGGCAGTTTTTTTCCGGAAAGGTCTGTGGTGGCGTCTTTGCGAAATTCGTCAAATTCGTACTGAAACATATAGCCAAGGCTGGCGAACACTTCCCAACCCGGCATGATCAAGGCCCGGGCCTCAAGCTCCATGCCGCTGGAGTGCGCGCGGCCCGCGTTCATTTTCTGATAGGGGTTAAACATGCCTTCAGTGCTTTCAATATCCACCTGCATGTTGTCCCAGTCGATGTAGAACAGGGCGGCATTGAGCTCCAGACGGTTCTCCAGCAGTCTGCCTTTATAGCCCACTTCGTAGGTGGTGGTATATTCCGGGTCAACGGCGTGCTCCACCAGCGGCACTTCAACCATGACATTGTTGAAATCGCCGGACTTGAAACCTCTGGCAATGGAGCCATACACGCGCTGCTTTTCCGCAAACAGCCAAGCTATGCTGGCTGAGGGTGACAAGGCCAGCCAATCCTTGCTCATATCAAGCTTGCCCGTGGGCACATAATCAAGGTTGGTTTTGTTTTTCCAGTCCAGCGTCTTGCGCTCGTAGTCAAAGCGCACCGCGCCCGTAAGCTCGATGGACGGAAAAAGGCGGTAGACAATCTGCCCGAAAGAAGAGCCAATATAGCTGTTTACCGTGGAGTTTTGCTGCGCGTGGTCGCCGGGGCTCATGCCACTGGCAGCGGCGTCATCACCGAAAAGAATGTTGGTCTTGGTGTCAATGCGTTCCCAAAGGCCAAAAAGGCCGAACATCCATTTGAATTCGTCGCTGCCGCCATTGAAACGCAGTTCCTGACTGAGGGTATTGAAATCCTCGTCATAGGTGGAATACATGATGTCAAAACGGCTGAAATCCCAGTCCTGAAGGTAATTATAGTTGGAACGGCTGTAATTGCTGATGGAGGTTACGTTTACAGCACCAAAATCCTTTTCCCATGTAAGAGTGGGTGACAGCAGGTAGCCGTCGTTATGGCCGCGCCTGTTGTTTTCAGTATTCAATGTTACGTCGCCATTGGCGGGCCCGTAACTGTCGAAGGCCGACTCGTATTTGTCGGCATACATGCCAAGGGTAAGTTTGCTTTTGTCGTCAGCCTGAAGAAGAACCTTGCCGCGCGCGGTGAACTGCTCGTTATTATTGGTGTCGTTCTTGTCGTAATATTCGTTGTGAAAGTAACCGTCCGAACGCTTGTAGGCCACGGCCATACGGTAAGAGGCCACGTCATTTATGGGGCTGCCCACAGCTGCCCGCGCTTTCAGCGTATTGAAGCTTTCGTAGTTGAGCGTGACATTGCCGTTGGCACTGCTGCCGGGGTCTTTGGTGACGATGTTGACGGCCCCGGCGTGAGTATTGCGTCCGTAAAGCGCCCCCTGGCTGCCGCGCAGAAATTCCACGCGGTCCACATCCAGAAACGTATCCAGCCCCACATAGGGTATGGCTACGCCGTCCATGTTGATGTTCCACACCTTGTTCATATTGGCCATGCCGCCGATGCCGCGAAAGACCACCTGGGTGCTGTATGTGTCGATTTTTGAAATGCCGATATTGGGGGCCAGGGCGCTCAGTCCTTCCAGATTGTCCACACCGCTGTCCTGCATGGTCTTGCTGTCGACAACACTGATATTGGAAGGCACGTCCTGCTTGTCTGTTCTGAATTTTTGCGCGCTGACCACTACGGAATCAAGCTGGATGGGCTCCTCCTCCGAAGCGAAGACCGTATTGCTCACCAGGGGAGCCAACAAGGTCGCCGCAAGTATGCCCAGCCTGCCGATTGTAAAAACTCTTCTCATTTCTCGCCCCCATTGCACATTTTCTGAAATGTTATGCCGCTCGCTGATCCCCTTTCGGCGACACATCTTGGTAAACCGCAAGCAAAATCAAATCTTCCCCGTCAGGGATAAATTTTACTCACTCAGGCGAGAAAAAATGGAAAAATAGCCGGGATATCCAGGTTTGGTGCGGAGCAGGCAAGATTGACACTATGTAGAAAATGAATTTTAATTTCATTTAGACACAATAACTTGACCACTGGAGACAATGATGCAGCGCTTATCATGCGCCAGCCAAGCGCGCCCTGTGCAGCAGCTTCCACTGCCCCAATGCGGCCTTTGGGGTATGCAGATAATGCCGGGAATTACACTGAATATTATGGATTTCAAGCCAGATGAAGAGATCTCTATTGATACGGGCCTGCGTGGCGACAGCCTGGAATTTGCCTTTGTGTTGAGTGGTGAAGCCGAATACAGGGCACATGCCGCTGAAAAACCCTGCAGGCTTGGAGCAGGGCCGGATACGGGCATTGCCTTTTACATGCCGGACAGCCAGGGCATTTTTTCCATATGCAAAAAGCAACCTGTGCAGATGCTGGGGCTCAGCCTTGAAGCCCAGTGCCTGAGAAATCTTATGGGCCTTGAAAAGGCCGCCCCCTTGCACAAGGCACTGCCAACCAACCAGAACAGCCGCCTCAACCCCACGTTGCGCATGTTGGTTTCGCAGTTTTTCTCCTGCCGCAAAAGCGGTGTGTCGCTGGAGCTTTATCTTCAGGGCAAAGCGCTACAGCTGCTGTCTGAGGTGATAGACGAAATAGGCCGCGAGGGCTTGCATTCACGAAGCAGATCCTGCCCCCTCAATACTGGCGACATTGAGCACATCCGCCGGGCACGGCATCTGCTCTGCGCCCACATGACGGATCCCCCCTCCTTGCCGGATCTGGCCGCCAAGGTAGGCATGAACGTCAACAAGCTCAAGGCGGGTTTTCAGCGCCTGTATGATATGGCCCCGTATCGCTGCCTGCATGAAGACCGCATGCACAAGGCTGGTCAGCTGCTGGAGGCTGGCGATATGAATGTGAGCGAGGTTGCCTGGGCTGTGGGCTACACCAATGTGGGGCATTTTGGCGCAGCTTTTTCCAAATTCTTTGGCGTCAAACCAAAATCTTACCAGATGGACGCGCACAGGAAGCTCGGCCTGCGGGGGTAGTTGCCTACCGCAGCTTCCAGTTGCACGGTTTGCAAACAACGAAAAAAGGCGGCTTAAGCCGCCCTTTTTCGTTAAAAACACAAAACTACACTGCAACTCAGCCCAGTACGGCTCTTGCTTCTGCCAGCCGGGCTTCGTCTTCCCGGTCAAGGGCGCGCAAGGCTCGAGCCAGGGTCTGCCAGGCTTCGGGCCTGTCGTGCAGGCCAGCGCTTTTACGGGCCAGCAATTCGGCCATGGCCGGGTCTTCGTTACCGTCAAGGTAGATGTTGGCCAGCAGCAGCATGGACGCAGGATCCTGCGGATTACGCAGCAAGGCCTCATGCAGCAGTTCACGGGCTTCGCCGCCCTTGCGCTGCCGGGCCGCCACACGGGCCAGATGCCGTCTGGCGACGCCGGGCCGCCCGGGAGTGGCGTCCTCAATGGCGGCGGCCAGTTCATAATAGCGGCGGGCTTCTGCCCTTCTGCCGCCCTGCTCGCACAACTGCCCCAGACGGATATGGGCAAAAAGATGGTCAGGAGCCACCTTGACGCACTGGCGGTAGTAGCGGGCGGCGGCGCGGCGTTCTCCCAGGCTTTGGCAGACATTGCCAAGATTATAGTAAATCTGCTTGGCTGCCCCGTCGTCCGGCTTGTGCCGCAGAGCCTCAAGAAAATGCCTTCTCGCCTCATGCCCGCGCCCCAGGGCCGCCATGCATACGCCAAGAGAGTTCCAGGCCATAACATTGGTTTCGTCAGCCAGCAGCGAAAGCTTGTACTCTTCAAGCGCGCCAAAAACATCGCCAAGGCTATAACGGCGGTCAGCGCTGATATTAAGGGCCAGCGAACTGCATTGTCCCACTCTGGGATGGGGCAGAAGAAGGGCGTATTCCAAGGCCTTGAGTGCGCAGTCCGGCATCTCGGCTTTGCGGTATTGCAGGAAGGGAAAGGCCGCTAGTCCCGCAGCAGCATCAATACCCCCGTCTTTCAAGGCAGTGCACAAGCCTTCATACAGGGCTGTCACATTTTGCGGCTCCATACCTGGATGGAAAAATATCAGGCTGTTGCTGCCATAAAGGCCAGCCAGAGGCGCAGCCCCCGCTTCACTCAAGGCTGCCTTGTTCAGCAGCTTCTCCCACAGGCCCAGGGCTGTTGCCGCGGTTGAACTGGTAGCACCTTCCATACGGACGATGGCAAGCACAAAGCGCGCGCAACGTTCGCTTTCCTGCGCAAAACGATTGAGAAAATCACCGTGTCCACAAAGCGTCATTGACTCGCTTTGTTCCGTTTTTTCAGCATGAACAGCAGGAGCAGGCTCAGGCTGGGAACTGCCCGTTGCGTGCTTTTCACCTTCGCCTGGGGGCACCAGTTCATCGGCGGGCTGCTCGACGCTGCCTCCTGACAAAGGTGCTTTGGCTTCAGGCTGATCCGGCGTATGCCCGGGCGTATGCGCGGCGGTTTCCCCCTGCGAAGAGGATTCCGCTTTTTGCTGCAAAGCCGCTGTGGGTGGTGTAGGCGGTGTGGAAAGAAAATCTTGCGTTCCCGAAAAACTCAGTGCCGGGTCGTGACCGTCAAGGTCCGGGCTGAGCACCGGGCTTTGTCCAAGAAGGGCCAGACTGTCGCCAGGCGCAGGCAGAAATGTTGTGTCTGCCAAGTGCAAAATTTCAGCAATGGAGTCTTTGTCGCCCACGCGCAGCAGTACGATTTCACCCTTATGGCGCGCCTTCGGCCCCGGAGCAGCGCTCCATACCGCGAACCGCATACCTTCGCGGGCCTTGGCCTGCCGGCCCAGGCTGATGCGCAGGCGTCCCACTGGCAGGGCTTCCAGCACAAGCCCGCCTTCTTGCAGAATACGGGCAAAAGGCATTATGCGCCCCTCGCCAGAGCGATTGCCAGCAGCGCCCGTGGCCGTCTGACCCGCAACGTCTGCCGCCAGTCTGGCTCTTGCCATCAGCAAGCGGGCCTGCTCATACATGCCGAGCCTCATTTCTGGACCC